>NZ_BMJB01000002.1:0-300000 GCF_014642855.1 Edaphobacter acidisoli
CGCCGACGCCGAGAGTAGAAATCGGCGTTTCCGGGTAATTGAACCCATCTGCACCTGCGTTTGCACCTATTTGCATTACTTGCAGTAGCTAAGTTGTTGAGGTAATTGGTCGGGACGACTAGATTCGAACTAGCGACCTCACCCACCCCAAGGGTGCGCTCTACCAGGCTGAGCCACGTCCCGACTCTGTTAGCACGCAGTCCATGTGAACTGCGGCGGGGTATCAAGCAGTCTTAAGTGTACACTGCGTGAGCTGTTTTTGTGCCGACTGCAATTGCCACAGCTACTGTGAGGGAGGAACATATTCTTTGGGAAGCGCGCTGCCTTCGCCAAAGAAATAGGCATTCATCTGCTCGACCAGGAATTCCTGCGCCTCGCGTGTCCAGGGTTGGAGGCGGTACTCATTCAGCAGCATTTTCTGGTGCTCAACCCACGCGGCCCAGGCCTTCTTCGAGACATTCTTGTAAATCTTCTGGCCAAAGTCTGAGTCGAATGGAGGCTCGTCAAGCCCTTCCATCTCTGCCTTGTATTTTGTGCAAAAAACCATGTGTGCCATGCGTTCATGAGCTCCTGCCACTATTTTACGATGCCTTCGGCTATGCCGGAGCATCTGATCTCTATGTCGATCACTTACGATGTAGTGGCTGCCACCGTTACCGGGACAATGGTGGGAAATGAGATCGCCGTTGCTGCCTTTGTGCATCCGCAGTTGCGCCGCATGAGCGGCAGGGTACATGCGCAAGCCGCGTCCATGCTGGCCTCTGTGCTGGGCAAGTTTATGCCGTTCTGGTATGCACTGGCGCTGATATTGATCATCGGCGCTGCCTTTGAACATCGTCCTCTGGCTAACGGCACAGGGCTGCTTATTATGATGGCAGCGATTCTTCTGGCTGTTGCAATTGTGTTTAGTGTCGCGCAACTTGTGCCCATCAACAATCGCATTGCGCGCATGGATCCTGAACACCCTCACGCTACATGGCTCCAGGACCGCTGCCGCTGGGATAGGTTTCATCGGGCCCGTGTTGTCATTCTGACAATGTCATTGGTGTTGCTGCTTACCGGCATTATTCAGAGCTCTATCGTTGCTGCGTCTTAGCGACGTTCGCCTTTGGGCTTGCCTCTGTGCGGCTTGATTTTTTTGGCAGCTTTCCCTCTGCGCTTCGAGTTATTTTTTGTCGGCGTTCTGGTTTCGCCGGACGGTTTCGATCTTGTTTTACGTGCTGTTCGTGGCCTGCCTTCGGTATCGCCGTTTGATGGAAGCAGCGCAAACTGCAAGCGCCGCTGCTGGCGGTCGATGCGGTCGAGCAGCACACGCACTCGCTGGCCCATGCGAAAGTTGCGCCCTGTGCGGCCGCCGACGATCTGCCTGTCTGTGTCACGGTAGAAATAGCGGTCGTCGTCCAGTGTTCCGATTGGTACCAGTCCTTCGATGAACAGGTCGTCGAGTTCAACGAAGAAGCCATACTTCGTGCAGGAAAGAATGATTGCGCTGAAGTCTTCGCCCACGCGGTCCTGCATAAACTTTATCTTCTTCCACTCGATCAGTTCACGCTCGGCATCGTCAGCTCTCCGTTCGCACTGGCTTGACTCGGTGGCAATCGCCTCCAATTCCGTGGCTGGAATTGGGCTTTCGCCTTCATGCGGAACGATTCTCTTTGCTTTAGCGGGTGCGTTGTGCCATGGCTGCGGGTCGCTGGATAGAATCGGTCCACCGCGTGGGTCCGCTCCACCACGAAGCAGTTCGCGCAGCAATCGATGCACAATCAGATCAGGGTATCGCCGGATCGGCGAGGTGAAGTGGGTGTAGCAGGGCGAGGCTAGTGCGAAGTGGCCTTCGTTCTTCTCGCTGTAGCGAGCCTGCTTAAGCGAGCGCAGCATGAGGTAGGCGAGAATTCGCTCCTCAGGCTTGCCTTCGATCTTTGCAGTCAGGCGCTGGTACATCTGCGGCGTAACTGGAATCGAGTCGGCAATTTCGTGTGTCTTCGCCTGGCGTCCCGAACCGCGAGTGTCCCGGCGGTCGCCCTTCGTTTGAATTTGCTTTACTGGCAGATGGCTGATGCCGAGAGAATAACCCATCTGGTTGGCGGTTTCTTCAAACTCGACGATACGTTTGGGATCCGGTGTCTCGTGGATGCGGTAGATGCTTGCAACACTTTGTGCTTCGATCCAGTGCGCGACGCACTCGTTTGCGCTGAGCATGAATTCTTCGATCAGCCGGTGCGCCCAGGCTCGTTCGGAACGCACGATGGCCTGCATGTTACCTTCGGGGTCGAACTGGATTACGGGCTCGGGCAGGTCGAAGTCAATCGAGCCGCGGTGCTGGCGCTTCTTGTTGAGCTTCAACGATAGCTCCCGCATGCGTTCGAATTCGGGCACCAGTGCCGCGAACTCGGCGCGCGTTGAGGTGTCGCCATCGAGTACCGCTTGCACCTGTGTATAGGTCATTCGTCGTGCGCTACGAATGATTCCTTCGCATACCTCGTAGCTCAGCACTTCGCCGCGATTGTCGATTTCCATGATGCAGCTCTGAACGAGGCGGTCTTCGTCCGGACGCAGACTGCATATTCCGCTTGAAAGCTCGGGGGGCAGCATTGGAACCGCGCGATCGGGAAAGTACACCGAAGTTCCGCGCAGGCGTGCTTCCAGGTCGAGCGCTGTTCCCGGTCGCACGTAGTAGCTGACGTCGGCGATATGAACCTGAAGCTCCCAATTGCCGTTGTTGAGAGGCCGCACCAGCACGGCATCGTCGAAGTCACGGGCCGATTCTCCGTCGATGGTAACAATCGGCAGTCCGCGAAAGTCGCGGCGTTCGGCCAGTTCGTTTGCTTCGAGCTTTGCAACTGTTTGCTCTGCGGAGGACTGCGCCTCTGTGAGTACGTTTGCTGGAAATACGTGTGGCAGATGGTGTTTGCGGATGATGATCTCAACATCGACGCCAAACGCATCTGGAGGGCCTAGTACCTCGATCACGCGGCCTTGCGCCGGCCGTCCGGGCTTTGGGAAGTCCGTGATCTCGACATCGACGGCTAGCCCTTCGAGTGGACTGTGCGGATCAACCTCGCCCGATAGCAGTGATGACCAATGCACGCGCTGTGCTTCGGCCTCTTCACCTATGACTCGATGCGGGCTGTCTTTCAGGACAGCTTGTGCCTCTGCGCCATCGGGAATGTGAATCGGTTGGGTCATGCGCTCGTCGAGTGGCGTGACGAAGTTGCCATTGACCACAACGCTACCGTTCCATGGAGTGCGGCCTCGGCGCGATATCGCATAGTGGAACACGCCGACTACAGTAGGGTTTCTGCGTGTCACTACACGCGCAATGCGGCCGGAACGACGTCCATCGCGTCCGCGCGGGGCTTCATCAACCAGCACTTCGTCGCCTTGCATCGCGTCGTTCAGCGCGTCGGGTGGGATGAAGAGATCATCGTCGCGGTTTGTGCTGCCGTGCAGTCTGACGAATCCATAGCCGTCACGGTGCATGTCCAGACGTCCCGCAACCAGGCGGTCGCGCGTGGCCCGCAATGGTAAGGATTCATTGCCGCCTCGTGCTGTCTTCTCTGGAGCAGCCGAAGGCAGGCTCCACTGTTCCTTGTCCAGCTTTACCAGATCGCGGCGAGCGGTCATGCGGGCAAGTTGCTCCAGCAAGAGGCGCCGCTCGCGTCCGCCGCCAAGGCCCAGTTCACGGACAAGCTGCTTGTATCCGGCGCGATGGCCAGGTGAGCGCTCAATCCTGCGAAGTAGCTCTCGGTCTGTCTGGGGATAGGGTGTCTTTGCCATCAGTCAGAAGCATACCGCTTCATTGTCAGTTCTTTTGCCGCTCGTGCTATCTTTCGCGCGTCTCAGCTTGCTCGTCTGGCGATGAATTCAGTAATTTGACGGCCTCTTCGAAGGTGGTTGAGAGGGGAACGCTCGTGAAATTCGACGAGATCTCATCCTGCTGCTGGCCGATGCTTTTGAAGAAGAGCGCGCGTCCGTTGATGTGCACGTGCGTCTCGACGATCTGCCAGATTCCGGGAGCAATCTCCCGGCGTTCCACATCGAACGTGCCGCCTTTGCGAAGCTTGCCCAGGATTCCCCAGCCGATTGAAACGTCGTCGGTGAGCTCGCCTTTGATGGTGCGGATTCTGTGCGCCTTTCTGTCGATGACCATCTCGCCTGACATTGTGCCCAGGACGCGCGACTTGATGTCTGGCGCATCGAAGTCAGGATCGGGGTCGAAGTGCAGGGTCGTCAGATCGTCCGTCTCGTTCACGATCTTCCACCGAAAGGCGCGCGGCAGCAGGCGCAGTAGATCTTGGGCGCTTTTATCATCCTGTGCGTCATCGCGTTGTTGTTTACGAATCTGTGAAGGGCTGTGGATGAAGTTCTCGATGCGCTGCCGCTCAGCCTGGGAGTCGGCGGCGGAGAGTGATTTGCCGTCGCGCTCGATCAGTTCTTTCACGCTGCCTTGCGAGGTCTGGACGACGATGTAGACGCTGCCGATGTCTTTGTGGTCGTCCCGGTAGCGCCACAGAGAGTGATCTGCCTTGCTCGCCGCGAGCTCTTCGTCCACGGCACGTTGCACAATCTGTCGTGCATCCTGCGCATATGAAGATGTGCAGGTGATAACAATGACCGCTAAAGCCAACGAACGCAACCGCCACCGAGCACTCATATTGATTGAGATGCTGCCTCAGGCGTCCATGTTAGTGCAAGCCCTGAAAAAACACAGAGTTGGCCGGTTACGATGTGTGTTAACAGGCCGTATCAGTCTGCCCATTCGACGCGCACGCTTCGCTTGCCCAGGCGGAGCACAGGTGCTGAGCCAAGAGCTTCTTTGCCGATTAACTTGCCGGTAAATTTCTCGCCGTTGAGGCTTACGGCATTCTCTGCAATCTTCCTCGTCGCTTCTCCAGCTGAGCCGGCCAGTCCGGCGAGCTGCAACAGCTTCGCAACACGAATGCCGCCGTCTTCTTCGCCTAGCGCGGCGCATGAAACTTGCACTACCGGGACATCCTCGCTCACACTTTTCTGCTGGAACATCTTTGTCCAGCCTTCGGCGGCGGCATCTGCTTCTTCGGCAGAATGGAAATCGCGAGTAATCGTCCATGCCAGATTTTTCTTCGCCTGCATCGGATGCAGCTTGCCGCTTGCAACGTCGGCTTGCATGCGAGAGATCTCCGAGCCACGCAGGTCTGTCAGCATCGTCCAGTACTTCCACATCAACTCGTCCGAGATAGACATCAGCTTGCCATACATCTCGGTAGCGGGCTCATGGATGCCGATGGCGTTGCCGAGCGACTTCGACATCTTCTGCACGCCGTCGAGGCCTTCAAGGATGTTGTTCATCAGGATGATCTGCTGCGGCTGGCCGAAGTGTTTCTGCAGGTCGCGTCCACGCATCAGGTTGAACTTCTGGTCGGTTCCGCCCAGCTCCACATCGCACTCAAGCGCGACCGAGTCGTAGCCTTGCGCGATTGGGTAGATCATCTCGTGCAGCGCAATCGGCTGCTCGTCGTTGAAACGCTTGTGGAAGTCTTCGCGCTCGAGCATCTGCGAGACGGTGAACTGCGCGAGCAGCTTCACGATGTCGTAGTAGCTCAGCTTGTCGAGCCACTCGGAGTTGTAGCGCACCTCGGTCTTTTCGGGGTCGAGGATCTTGAAGACCTGTTCTTTGTATGTCTCGGCGTTGGCGGCGATTTGTTCCGGCGTTAGAGGCTTGCGCGTGACGTTGCGTCCCGTCGGGTCGCCGATGAGTGCGGTCGAGTCGCCGATGAGGAAGATGACCGTGTGGCCGAGTTGCTGAAAGTGCTTGAGCTTGCGGATCAGTACGGTGTGGCCGAGGTGCAGGTCGGGCGCAGTGGGGTCAAAACCGGCCTTGATGCGCATGGGCACGCCGGTGGCGATTGACTTGGTAATGCGCTCCTTCAGAGCATCGAGCGGGATGATCTCGGCCGCACCTTTGGTAATCAGATCGAGCTGATCTTCAAGCGATGGAAATGTGGGCATATCTCTTCAAGTATAAAGACAGGCTGCGACCTGCACTTGTCCCGATTCATCTTCCTTATACTTTTGATATGGATGCCGAACGCATTCGCGCGCATTTGCTCACGCTCCCGCATGTGGTCGAGACGATGCAGTGGGGTGCGAACCTCGTCTTCTGGGTTGGCGATAAGGCTATCGGGGGTAAGATGTTCGCCCTCGTCAACCTCGATGACGACCAGCATCGGCAGGTTATCGCGTATGCTGCTGGTCCCGAGCGCTACTCTGAGCTACTTGAGGTCGAAGGTATCTTCCCTGCGCCTTACATGGCCCGCATCTACTGGGTTGCCGTTGAACGATGGAGCGTCTTCCGCTCCACGGAGTGGGAGCAGGAACTTGCGGCGGCGCACAGTATTATTTCGGCTAAGCTACCGCCACACACCCGCGCAGCGCTTGCTTTACCATCAAAAGAGCAGAAACGCCTGATTGCTGAGCGCAGGAAGCTGCTTGCCGCTAAGGCCAAAACGAAGCAGCGTTAGTCCAGGGCGTAGCCACTCCGGCCTTTTGGTTGCAGCATCTGGATGGTGAGAAAGACCACCGGAATAAGGAAGACCAATGAGCCGATCACCCACATGATCGCTGCTCCCGCGGCCTGGTCGGCAAGCGGACTTGCGCCGAAGGGGTTCGGTTCGTGCAGATAGAACGAGTACACTGGCCGGCCGCAGAAGGCGAGAAAGGCCGAAAGCGCAGTGTTGACCAGATCGGCGAGCACCAGGTAAGGGATCATCATCCATCCGAGTGGCTTTAAAGTTGTGGGCCAAGGACGGATGAGCGGCCACCAGAAGAGGATTGACGAGAAGAGGAAGCAAAGATGTTCGATGTCGTGCACGAGTTCGTGCTCGAGCGCAAAGTCGTAGGCTGAGGGGATATGCCAGCTGAGGAAGAAGATGTTCATCAGGAGCCACGCGACCACTGGCGTGATGAGGAAGTGACCGAGGTGGCGTAGTGGCTTCATGCGAATGAGTGGGCCAATGATGTATCGGAGAACGGGGCGGGGAAGTCCGCGCAGCAGTGGCACGGAGGGCTGGCCGAGGAGTACCAGGGGCGGCACGAAGGACATCAGCAGAAGATGCTCGACCATGTGCGCGCTCAGCGACGTGTCGGCGAAGCCGTCCATAGGCGAGCCGATTGAAAGCCAGAGAACAGCAAGGCCGCCGAGAAAAGATGCAAGTCGCCAGTCGGGGAACTGTGCGCGGCGCGTTTTGCGGATGGCGAACCAGCCTCGTGTGTAGACGATGGCCGTCAGGATGGTCATCGTGGTGAGGAAGATCGGCGGAGACCACTCCTCGAAGATGGCATGGTACGCAGAGGGCATTGCTTCTAGGGTAGCGTTTTCCATCAGCGGTTTCGAGGGCATGAAAAAGCGGGCCACTCTAAGCGGCCCGCTTCTGTGAAGCAATACTACTGATTATCGGGGTGGATAATCCGGTAGCTGGCATTGCCCTGCGACCAGACCAGCAGCAGAACGTCTTTGCCTGTCGGGCTGTCGTGAATCGCGTTGACAACAGCATCTGCAGAGGAGACCGCGCGGCGGTTGACCTCCATGATGACGTCGCCAGCGGCGAGCCCCGCGTCGTCAGCCGGACTACCGGGCCGCACGCTCTCGATTACCGCGCCATGGACGCTGCCCGGGATATTGAACTGCTGCCGAACATCAGAGCTGAGGTCGCCAACGGACACGCCGATCTTTGCATGCGAGTTGCCGGGACCTTCATTGCTTGCCGACTCGCTTCCGTTGCCGTGGAATTCGCCCACCTTGACGTGGATGGTCATCGGGTTGCCGTTGCGGATGATGCCGAGTGCGATATCTGTGCCCGGAGCATCTTCGCTGACAGCGACCTGGAGCGCGCTGCCATTTTCCATCTCTTCGCCATTCAGCGATTGGATGACGTCTCCGGGCTTCAAGCCTGCATTGCTGGCCGGAGAGCCAGGCGTCACCTGCGAGATGATTGCGCCGGTTGAGTGCTTCAGGTTGAAGAAGCTCGCATTGGCTGGGGTCACATCATTCATCGCAATGCCCAGATAGCCGTGGTGCACCGAGCCAGTCTTGATGATTTGCTCAGCTACAGAGTGAGCAAGCTGCGAGGGGATTGCAAAGCCAGCACCTGCAAAGGATCCGCTGTTCGAAATGATGAACGTGTTGATGCCGATCAGCTCGCCGTGCGCGTTCACCAGCGGCCCGCCCGAGTTGCCAGGGTTGATGGCGGCGTCAGTCTGGATGAATCCACCGGGTTTGCGAGCGTTATCAGAGTACGGATTTGGCCGATTCAGCGCGCTGATGATGCCGTGGGTTACAGAAAACTGGAAGTAGCCGAACGGGCTGCCAAACGCAAGTACAGTCTGACCTGGCTTCAGCTTGGTCGAGTCACCCCACGCGATTGCAGGCAGGTTCGTTGCATCGACCTTGATAACGGCGAGGTCGGTCAGCTTGTCTACGCCAACGACCTTCGCGTTCAGCACGCGTCGATCATTCAGCGTGACGCGTACATTGACAGCACCGTTGACCACGTGGTCGTTGGTCAGTATGTAGCCGTCCTGAGAGATGATGACACCGCTACCGATGCCATGCTCAATCTGCGGGCGCTGCGGCCCTTGCTGGAAGCCGAACGGACCGTTCGGCCCGAAGAACTGCGAGAAGCCCGGAGGCAGGTTCTGCATTTGTCCTTGCCCCTGCTGGCTCTGGTTCTGTGCGCCGTCGCTGTCAGGTGTTTCCTTAGACGTGACTGCGACGTTGACCACTGAGGGTGTCACTTTGGCTGCGACTGCTTCTACTGCGTGATCCAGTGAAACCAGAGCAGAAACGCTGTTGTCGTCCAAAGGGGTTCCTGAACTCATGCTTGCCGCGTGGACTCCATCACGGTGCGCAATTAGTGTGCCTGCCAGTACAAGTGCGACAGCCACTCCAGTCAATCCGCCGATCCGGGCTATCTTGCCGACTAATTTATTAGTTGAATCTGTCATACTTACACCTCATGTGAATTAAACGAACTAAAGTTGAAGTAAGAGCCAGCCGTCGACGGTTGGCACAGCCGCATAAGACGGACCTGCTCCGCGATTATCCGGCACCGTAAATACCATCCTTGAAACTCCCGAAGTGCCTGTTGCGCCTGATGCACTCCACGAGGTCATCACCACCCATTGCTGTACAAGCTGTGGCTTGGGTTGGACCTTCTTTATCCTCTGCAAGACAGCACCACTGCTAGCGTGCTTCCGTTGCCGATGTACGGCGGGCAGGACTGTTGCAGGAGAAGTGGCTCTGAGCAGCGTTTCATGCGGAGCGTTCTGCTCTGTCAATGCAACCTGGTGATACTCTGCAGGCGATATCGTCGCGGAAGCTTGTGTTGCAGGGGATACGCTGGCGAAGGAGACGATTCTCGGACACCGCGCCAGTTCAGTTGCTCCGCCAACAAGCGCCAGCAACAGCATGCCGAGGACGACCCGCGCCTGTATTCGGCCCATGCCTTCGCATCCCCGCAGAATGCTGTGCACGCGTCGGCCCAGCTCAGACCGCCGCTCCCATGCTCCCAGAGTCAGCGCCGCACTCTGCCGCTCCATTCGCTGCTCGGCAAGGTTCGTAAGGCAACGCGCATATGCCTTAGGCGCGCGGGTCTGGCGCAACACGTCGTCGTCGCAGGCCAGTTCGCGTTCGAAGCAGAGACGCCGCTCGATCCACACGAGCGCTGGATTGAGCGGGAACAATACCAGAGCAATCTTCTGCACAAGATTGGACCAATCATCTCTGCGCCGCAGATGCCCCATCTCGTGCAGCACAATCTGCTCCAGCTCCTGTGTGGACAATCTTTCAATAAGGCTCTCAGGAATCAGGATGCGTGGAGAAAAGAAGCCGATCACGCTCGGACGGTCTACGTCGTTTGAGACGCAGAGCGTGGCACCGTGCAATCCTGCGCTCTGTGCGATTGACGACGCAGCAACCGGAACTGCACGCTTCCAAATCTGGTGAAGTCGCAGCCCGCTTGCCAACAGTCGCGCCGCACGCACCAGTGACAACGTAAGCCAGATGCCCGCAATTACAAAGGTCCACCGAACGTTGAGTCGAAACATCGCGCTATTTGCGGTAAGCGCTGCTCCTGTCCGTCCGGTATAAGCATGAAGGAATGGCAACACGGCGAGTACGGTGAAGACTGCTATCCATACTGCGAACCGGATTGTGGCGGAAGCTCTCGGAAGCATTCGCAGGCAGGCCCAGGCTGCAGCCGCAAGCGCCAATCCCTGCCAGAGACCTGCGACAAATGCGCCGGCTGCCATCTGCGACAACCCCGTGAGCAACTCGCCCGCCCAGTGCATCAAAGTCGCATCCATCGCTGTTATGCTTCCTCCGTCCGGTCGTCCGCCGCACGATCAATTGCCTCTCTCAGGCGCTTCAACTCCGCCGGTGTCACCTCATCGTCACCCAGCAGCGAGAGCAGCAGCCGTTCGCGGGAGTTGCCGAAGAAGCGTCGCATCATATTGCGTACCTCGGAGCGTTCTGCTTCCTGTTCGGCAACGCACGGGCTGTACACAAACGCACGGCCTACCTGTCTGTGCCGCACATAGCCCTTTTGCTCAAGAATCCTGATGGTTGTCAGCACGGAGTTGTAAGCAAGAGCCGCCCCATTGGGCATCGCTGCTACCAGATCGCCGACAGCAGCCTCACCGCGTTCCCATAGGAGCTTCATCAGCCTCAATTCGGCTTCGGTCAGCGTGATGGATCTTTTTGGCGGCATGCTGTCCATCGCAGGCCAACCTATACATCCAACTAGGGTAGGCTTGCGTCCTAACCAGACAGACGGACAACTAATCCATTAGTTAGCAGAGTAGTCGAGATTTTCGCGGAGGAGTCTTTAGGAAGGCTCGCGTCAGATGCAATCACATCTGAGGGCAAGAACGCAACGACATCAGCCCGCGCTTTCTGCCAGCTTTCCAATATATACAACGGAGAAGGCTACAACGAAGAAGAGCCAATTAACCATTACAACAGACCGGAACGATAGTCGGCAAAGCATCGGCGATTACCGGTGAAAGTTCAGCGATTACCGGCGTTTTTTTGCTTCGCCGCGGCAAATCCTTTAGCTATTGAAGTAGCATGTCCACGATGCATGGTGCGGTAACATGCGTTGGGCAAAATAAAGCTTCGTGAGGTCACACTGCTTTGTTGCCATTCGCCAGACACTCGACAGCATCTATCGGCAGGACGTTTCGACTGCCTGGCCAAGCTGTATGCTGTGTGCTCGGTGGCCTGGCACTGACCGCAACTGCCCATGCCGGTTCGGCTACGAGCATCTTTTCTCCAGCAGGCACCCCGGCCCAGTCGATCTTCAGCCTGTCGATGCTGGTGCTTTCTGTTACAGCGGTCATCTTTCTGATCGTTGCGGGACTCCTGCTTTACGCGATCCTTCGCTATCGTCATCGTCCTACTGACACCGACCGCGAACCTCCGCAGATCTATGGCAGCAACCAGATTGAGCTCTCCTGGACCGTCATTCCGATTCTGATTGTGGTGATGCTCTTTCTCACTACGACGCGCGTCATTCTTGGGACCGAACACATTCCCAAACCTGCCAATGCGCTCGACGTTACCGTGGTTGGTCACCAGTTCTGGTGGGAGTACAGCTATCCGAAGTATGGCGTTGTTACGGCCAACGAGCTTCACGTGCCGGTCAGCGATCCGGCCAGCATGACGCCCACCTACCTGAACATGACATCGGCCGACACCGACCACAGCTTCTGGGTGCCGCGCCTTGCCGGGAAGATGGACCTGATTCCCAACCGCATCAATACGATGTGGATCGATCCGCAGCAGCCGGGGCTTTATCTCGGTCAGTGCGCGCAATATTGCGGCACGCAGCACGCCAAGATGCTCCTGCGCGTCTATGCTGAGACTCCCGCGGGCTTTGCTGCCTGGATCAAACATCAACAGCAATCGGCTAATGAGGACTTTACGGGTAATCCAGAAGCGGCAGCAGGCAAAGAAGTGTTTATGCACAACGCGTGCATCAACTGCCACACTGTTCGCGGCACGGTAGCTACCGGACGTTTCGGCCCTGACCTCACGCACTTGGCCAGCCGCGACACGATCGCCTCAGGCGCATTTCCGAACAATGCGGCCAACCTTCGGCAGTGGGTTGATGACCCCAACTCGATGAAGCCAGGCTCTCTGATGCCATCGATGCATCTGAATCAGCACGACCTCGACCTCATTACGGCTTATCTGATCACGCTGCACTAACCAGCAATAGGAAACGAGCGCAATGTCACCCGCAACCCGCGTCATGGAAGCAGTCGATGAGACCCAGGCAGTCAAACGCCCGGCGTTTGAGGTCATCTACGACTGGGTCACGACTGTCGATCACAAAAAGATCGGCATCATGTACATCGTCTATGCGCTAATCTTTCTGGTGATCGGTGGCGTTGAAGCCATCCTGATGCGCATCCAGCTCGCAGTTCCGAATAACCACTTCGTTTCACCGCAGGTTTTCAATCAGCTCTTCACTATGCATGGCACGACCATGATTTTCTTCATGGCGATGCCCATCTTGTTCGGTTTCGGCAATTACCTAGTGCCGCTGATGATCGGCGCGCGCGACATGGCCTTCCCGCGCCTGAACGCGTTCAGCTTCTGGGTCTCTGCTTTTGGCGGGTTCTTGCTCTACTTCAGCTATTTGGGTGGCAGCGGACTCTATGCCGCGGGATCGGCGCCGGATGTTGGCTGGTTTGCATATGCTCCACTTACTGCGAAGGTCTTTTCGCCTGGACACAGCACCGACTATTGGACACTCGCAGTTCTGCTGAGCGGCATCGGGTCCATCGGCACGGCTCTCAATACAGTCACGACGATCCTCTGCATGAGATGCCGAGGTATGAAGCTAACGAAGATGCCGTTGTTGCCCTGGCTCTATCTCGTCATGAGCGGCATGGTCTTCATCGCGGTCAGCCCGCTGACAGCGGCGCAGATCATGCTGATGCTTGACCGCTATGTCGGCTCGCACTTCTTCGATACGCAGGCGGGCGGTTCGGCGGTGCTGTGGATGCACTACTTCTGGATCTTCGGACATCCGGAGGTCTACATCCTTATCCTGCCGACGTTCGCGTTCATGAACGAGATCATTCCGGTCTTCTCGCGCAAGGCCATCTTCGGCTACCCCGCAATGGTCGCGGCATCGGTTGGCATCGGCTTCATCAGCCTCGGCGTCTGGGCGCACCATATGTTTGCCGTTGGTATGGGGCCTGCGGGCAACACGTTCTTCGTCTTCGCCACGATGGTCATCTCGGTGCCGACTGGGATCAAGATTTTTAACTGGCTGGCTACGATTTGGGGAGGCAAAGTCATCTTCTCCCTGCCGATGATGTTTGCCATTGGATTCCTGTTCCAGTTCCTCATCGCGGGACTCACAGGAATCATGCTGTCGGCCGCGCCGTTCGATTGGCAGCTCACCGGGTCGTACTTTGTGGTCGCGCACTTCCACTACGTCATCGTCGGGGGCATTATCTTTTCGCTCTTCGCGGCCTTCTATTACTGGTATCCGAAGGCGACAGGCCGCATGTTGAACACGACGCTGGGCAAGTGGCACTTCTGGCTCTTCCTCATTGGCTTCCATCTGACGTTCGACTTCATGCACATCCCCGGCATTCTCGGGATGCCGCGCCGCATTTATACCTACGAGGCCAGCCGCGGATGGGGAACATGGAACTTCATCATCGGCGTCGGTGCCATCTTTCAGGCGATTGCCGTCATCATCTTTGCCTACAACCTTGTCCGCTCCTACTTCAAGGGAGATATCGCAGGCCACGATCCATGGGATGCCTGGACGCTTGAGTGGGCTACGCCTTCGCCTCCACCGGTCTACAACTTTGCTCACGATCCTACGGTCAACAGCCGCCGTCCTCTATGGGACCTGAAACATCCGGAAGAACCGGACTCGGACTTTGAATAATGACAACAGCCAGCACCATCCCGATCAGTACCGAGAGCGAAGCTCCCTGGCAGTTGCCCTATCGTGGCACGGTGGGCATGGTCTGCCTCATCATCGCTGAGGCTGCTATTTTTGCCATCTTCTTTGTCTCTTATATCTTCTATATCGGCAAGAGCCTCTCCGGTCCAACCCCACGCGAGGTGCTGGAGCTTCCCATCTTCGGCACCATCTGCCTGCTTTCGAGCAGCATTACCGTCCACTGGGCAGTTGCCGCGTTGCGTAAGGACAACATCCGCAGTTGCGCGCTTGGGCTTGCTTCGACAGTTCTTCTTGGCGGCATCTTTATGGTGAGTACGGCCGAGGAGTGGTACCACCTGATTTATGAGAAGGGCCTTACGATCCGCACCAACCTCTTCGGCACAACGTATTATTCGCTCGTCGGTTTGCACGCAACGCACGTTATCGTTGGACTCATTCTGCTCTCCATAGCGCTCTTTACAGCGCTCACCGGGCGCATCAAGGAAGAGCACTCGGAGAAACTGGAGGTAGTTTCGCTCTACTGGCACTTCGTCGACGCCATCTGGGTCGGCGTCTTTCTCGTTGTTTATGTGATCGGCAGATAGATATGGAACATACGAACCTTATCCATCACGAAGACGGCCACACCCACATGACGGGTGAGATTCATCTGCCAGCACCGACAGCATGGCCTTTTGTACTCTCGCTCGGTATCGCCCTGATGATTGCCGGGCTGGTTACGCATTGGGCTGTCAGCCTGCTTGGCCTGCTGCTCACGTTGCGCGCGGCCTGGGGATGGTTTTTCCAAGTTCTGCCGCATGAACACCACATCAATGTCCCGGTCCAGGCTGAGCTGATCGAAATTTCTAGCACTCGCACTACGCAGGAGCGTCTGCCGGTCAGCGAGCGTCACCGCAAGATGATCCCCCTCGAGACCTTTAGCATCACTGCGGGCATCAAGGGTGGTCTTATCGGCGGCTTTGCCATGACGGTTCCGGCGGGCATCTTCTCGGTGGTGAAGTTCCACAGCTTCTGGTATGCGGTGAATCTGCTAGCGGCTGGTGGTTTCGTCAGTTGGGCCAACCAGTCCGACGCGTTTCTCGGACAGTTTCATCTCGAAGGCCTGCTTGCAGCGACCGCGATCCATGGTCTTGCTTCGGTGCTAATCGGATTGCTCTATGGAGCGATGTTGCCGATGTTCCCGCGCAAACCTATCCTCACCTGCGGGTTCATTGCGCCATTTCTCTGGACGGGGATTCTGTATACCGCGCTCGGGGTCATCAGCCCGATTCTGGATCAGCGCATTGATTGGCTCTGGTTCATCGTTTCGCAGGTCGCCTTTGGCCTGGTCTGCGGTTATGTTGTCAACCGCCAGGTAAAGGTCCGCACCTCGCAGTTCCTCGCTCTGCCGTTTTCCATACGCGCCGGACTTCACGGCGCTCATCCGCCCGAACCGAAAGACACTGACCAATGATTCAGGCTTCACATCCATTCAGACGGAGCGGCGCCTTCCTTCTCGTCGCAATCTGCTTTGCGGCGCTTGGCTGCAACCACATTCCGGGACGTCCTGGCCCTGGCCCGGAGGTTGTGCGCCCAGAACAGGTGCTCGACTTTCCGACACTCTACAAGCAGAACTGTTCCTCCTGTCACGGCGTCACAGGCAAAGACAGCGCAGCGCTTCCACTGGATAATCCTGTCTACCTTGCGCTCTCCGGCGAAGACAACATCCGCAAAATCATCGCAGGCGGGGTATCGGGCAAGCTCATGCCGAGCTTTGCCAAGTCTGCCGGGGGCTATCTGACCGATCAGCAGGTGAGTGTGCTTGCTCACGGTGTCATGCAAACGTGGGGCAAGCCTGGCGTGTTGGATGGCCAGAATCCGCCGCCCTATGCTGCAACGCAACAAGGAGATGTTGCTCGCGGCCAGCAGGCATTTACAGCTTCCTGTGCGCATTGTCATGGAGCGAATGGCGAAGGCAGCCAAAATGGCAAATACAGGCAAGGTTCAATCGTCGATCCTTCGTATCTTGCGCTCATCAGCGACCAAGGTCTGCGCAGCATCATCATCGCTGGTCTGCCCGACCGCCACATGCCTGACTGGCGTGGCGAGGGTGCGGCTGGCCATCCTGCTCAGCCGCTGACCGATCAGCAGATCACAGATATCGTCGCGTGGCTGGCCTCGCACCGCACTGCGAATCCGGGTCAGCCTTACCCCACTGCACCATCGCAGACATCCGCAGGAGCCGCACAATGACACCAAACGATCCGACAACAAACGAGCAAACTTCGCAAAACGCTCCCCCGCTGATCCCGCACGCACCTGTCAATGCCGAGTCTGCCGGACATTCACGTCGCGTGTTCCTCTTCAAGCTCTCGCTGCTACTTAATGGGGCTGTGGGTGTCGTTCTCGCCGTGCCGATCATCGGCTATCTGCTTGGGCCAGCAGTTCGCAAAGCTGCCGCGGCCGGTTCATGGGTTCCGCTTGGCCCTCTGACCGATTTCCCTGAAGGCGGGACTCGGCTCGTTGATTTTCGGAACCCAGTGACCACGGAGTGGGATGGCAAGACGGGAAACATTCCCTGCTGGGTTCGTCGTATCTCGGGCAATAAGTTCCAGGTCTTTGCTATCAACTGCGCTCATCTTGGATGCCCAGTGCGCTGGTTCTCGCAGTCGCAGCTCTTCCTGTGCCCGTGCCACGGCGGAGCCTACTATGCCGATGGCTCCCGCGCTTCTGGGCCGCCGGAGCGCGGCCTCTTTGAGTATGACCACAGGGTTATCGCCAATACGCTCATGATCAAGGTTGGCAAGATGCCCAACCTTGCACGGCAGACTGCTTGCGTCGGCCAGAAGCCGCTCGTCAACATCGAAGGCACAAGTCAGATGGCTTCAATCGAAGCGCCAAGCTCTCAGAAATCAGGATGCAGCTCATGCCAGGGATGAAACAACGCGCCACCGCTCTTTATCAATGGTTCGAGACGCGCCTCGGCATCGGAGCTCCTGCCATCGACGCTGCCGTGCACCCTGTACCAGCAAACACCTCAAGCTGGTGGTATGTCTTTGGCAGCGCCGCAACAGTCATTCTGGTGCTGCAGGTAGTCACAGGCATCCTGCTCGGTCTTGTCTACACGCCTTCGGCTAACCATGCGTGGGCCAGCCTCGAATTTCTGAACCACAGCGTGCAGCTCGGCTGGTTCCTCCGTGCACTGCATGGCTGGGGCTCAGATTTCATGATCGCCATCGTGCTTATCCATATGGCGCAGGTCTTCATGTTCGGCGCCTATAAGTTCCCGCGTGAACTGACCTGGATTATCGGTGTCTTTCTGCTGTTGCTCACGCTGGGGATGGCCTTCACTGGTCAGGTCCTGCGCTTCGACCAGGACGCCTACTGGGGCCTCGGCATCGGGGCATCGATTCTCAGCCGTGTTCCTTACATCGGCCAGCGGTTAGTCGACCTTCTGCTCGGCGGGCCCATCATTGCTGGCCCTACACTTACGCGCTTCTTCGCGTTGCACGTCTTCATCATTCCCGGCATTCTGATCGCCTTCGTTGCACTGCACATCCTCATGGTGGTGCGTTTAGGTATCAACGATTGGCCGATGCCCGGTCGCATTGTGACGCGTTCCTCCTATCAGCATGAGTACCAGGAACTTACCCACGAGACCGGCATCCCCTTCGTGCCCGATGCGGCATGGAAAGACGCCGTTTTTGCCGCTGCGATACTGCTTGCCATCATTGCTTGTGCGCTCTTCTTTGGCCCATTCGGTCCCACGGGGCAGCCCGATCCCACCATTATCCAGACTGCGCCGAAGCCAGATTTCGCTTTCCTCTGGATTTACGCGGTGCTCGCATATCTGCCCCCTGCGCTTGAGACGCCGTTCATCTTCATCGTTCCCACAATCGTTATCATCTGCATGCTGCTTCTCCCGCTTGTCGCAGGAGAAGGCGAGAAGCACTGGTCGCGCCGCCCTGTCGCCGTTCTCTCACTGGCGGTCATCGCGGTAACGCTCGGTGTGTTCACCAGACTCGGCACGTACACCCCATGGAGTCCGGTCATGAATGCCTGGACCAGTGCACCTATCCCGACCAAGTATCTGCATGACCGTACGCCGCTTGAGCGTGAGGGAGCCCTTGTGTTCCAGTACAAGCAGTGCCGCGACTGTCACTCTATTGGTGGCGAAGGCGGAATGCGTGGTCCTGCACTGGACTCCATTGCCTCGCGCATGACGGAGGATCAGATCATCCGCCAAGTCCTTCAGGGCGGGGGTAATATGCCTGCCTATGGCAACTCGCTGAGCCCTGCGGAGACAACGGCGCTAGTCCGCTTCCTTACTACTCTGCGTGGCAAGGATCTTGCGCCTGCCATCGATGCCTCGCGTCAGGTTATAGATAATGGCAAATTGCCTACCTCTACTCTGCCTGAGCACTAATGCTAAGAATCTGAACGTCTGTATTTCTTTGTCCGGACGATCCTTAATGGGTTGTCCGGTTTTTGCTGCTCTGTAGGCAAGCTCGATACTTCGCCCATATATCGCCGGTGTTTCTAATCTCTCTGTGTGCTCCTGGCGGTAAAATCAAAGCATCCTTTGCACAATCGAGCAGGAACTAGCCAGAGGTGCCATGAGGTTTCAGGTCAGCGAGATGGTGGAGACGCAGGACGCCGAGCTGGTCTCGCGAGTGCTGGAAACGAACCTGCGGGCGCAATGGAGCGATGTCCTCCGCGAGGGAGATACCATCGTTCTGCACGGTCTGGGGCCGACGCACCGAGTCAATCGCAAAGATCGCGCGATTTTTGCAGTGAAAGCGGTGGAGGGTGGAAAGACTGCCATCGAGATAGATGTAACGTACCTCGCATCGGCTTTGGTCGGAACCGCCGCACCGCAAAACGAGATCGTTCAGCGGAAGCTCGACGGCGTGCTCGAACTCGTCCGTATGGATGTGGACCTGGCGCAACGCCGGAAGGCCCTTGAGAGGGACCGTGGGCTTAAACCCAAACTTGTCATCAACAAGGATGAGTCCTCTTCGGTCGCAGTCGCTGTATCCGATGCAGTTGAACATGATGCCACTGCTGAAGTCGTGGAGAACAAGGCTGCAACTCAGGTTGGTGAGACAGGCGAGACCGTCGCAGCTAGAAAAGCCCCCGTGGATGAGAACATTTCCGTCGTCGAGGAGAAGGCCAAAGACACGCCCATTCCCTCCGAGGATACGTTGAAAAAAGTGCTCGAGAGGATGACACAGCGGGAGAGAGAAAGCGCGATTGTTTCTGAGTCAAAAGGCGACGACATTGGGGATGATATCTTCTCCCCGAAGCGGGCCGATGTTCTGGCGAGGAACAAGGCTGCAATGCAGGCCGCGCAGATAAAGAAGCCAGCTTCATCTGCTATGAACCTGGCTTCTCCGGCATCAGATATGCAATCGACAGTGGAACAGCGCTTGGTTCACCGCGGGGATGTTGATATTGTAGAAGAGGGCGGTAAGCCGGAGCGCATGAAAGAGCGTTCGGCGGGATTGATCTTCGCGACCTTGCTGGTCACGTTTTTTCTCGCCTTTTTGGCACAAATAGGGTGGCAATATCGGGCACAGGTTAGCCAGCAGCTCACAAGCTGGCGTGCGATTTGGAGCGCCGAGCGCGTTGATCAAAGCCAACCCGGCTTGCCTAAACTCACGCCTGATCAGCAAGCCGCCCAGCAACGTTCCGAACGACTCGCTGCCGCAGCCGACGCTGAAAAGGCAGCGGAAGCAGCCAGGCTCGCAGAGCCTGACCCAAAGCAGTGGCTTGAAAATTGGGTAGACACGATGAAAGGGACCGATGCCGGCGCACAAGCTGCTTACTATGCCAACCCTGTCGACAAGTACTTTCTGCGCTATAGCGTGAGCAGGGCCGATGTGATGGCAGCCCGTCAGGATGCGATTGCCAAGCGCAAAGGCACATGGACCATGCGTCTGGATGATGTTGTTGTGGCCCAGCAGACCGATACAACCGCGCGAATCCTGTTTATAAAGTACATCGCGACGGACGAAGGTTCAGGGGTTGTGGAACAGAGGTTGCCGACACAGATCAAGCTTAAGCGCATCGATGGACAGTGGCGGATCGTCTCTGAGCAAACGCTCGGTTAGCGGACAGCTTCATCGGCAGGGGGTGCTGCTGGTATTATCAAGCGCGAATGGTATGAGCGAGACGACTGGAATGGGAACCCAAAAAATCCGCGAGAAGGGGAGGCTGATGTCGGCCTCGGAGATCGAGCGCACGCTGGTGCGGCTGGCGCATGAGATCGTGGAAAAACATGATGGTAGTAAGAACGTAGGCCTCGTTGGCATCAAGAGGCGCGGTGTCCCGCTGGCACAGCGGCTTGGCGCGATGATCGAAAAGATCGAAAAGCACCCGGTTGATACGGGCACGCTCGATATCAGTTTCTATCGCGATGATCTTTCGACAGATGGTCCACGCCCGAAGGTTACGTCTGGAGCAATTGGCTTCGACGTGACCGGACGCGACATCATTCTGATGGACGACGTGCTATACACGGGCCGCACCATCCGTGCGGCGCTCGACGCGCTATTTGATCATGGTCGTCCCAAGAGTGTGCGGTTGCTTGTGCTGATCGACCGCGGCCACCGTGAGCTTCCCATTGAGGCTACGTATGTCGGCAAGAGCGTGCCGACGTCACAACGCGAGATTATCGAAGTGAAGCTGGCCGAAGTCGATGGGCAGGACCAGGTGCTGCTGGTTGAGCGGGTGGATTGATGGGGAGTGCAACGACGCCGAAGGGCTCTGAGTATGCGCCGGGTTCGCTCTTAACAATTTCTGATGTGCCACTTGAAGAGGTCTCCGCGATTCTTGCCGAGACGACGCGAATTGAGCAATTACCTCGCTCTGAACGTGCGCAGATGCTTGCCGGTCGTACGGTCGCGCTGCTGTTCTACGAATCGAGTACGCGGACGCGCACTTCTTTTGAGTTAGCTGCGAAGTCGCTTGGCGCAACTACGACACTGGTCAGCGACAAGTCGTCCTCCATCGAAAAAGGGGAAAGCCTCAAGGATACCGGTCTGACGTTGCGCGCTCTTGGGGCAGAGTGCATCATTCTGCGCCATCCATGCTCTGGTGCACCATTTCTGCTTGCACGCATGACAGGATTGCCAGTTCTGAACGCTGGCGATGGTATGCACGAGCACCCATCACAGGCTCTGCTTGATCTGCGGACAATCCTTACGCGCCTGCATGGCGTTGCGGCGGCGACCACGGCACGGCAAGATTCGCTGCGCGGTGTGACCATAGCGATTACGGGAGATATCCTGCACAGTCGTGTTGCGCGTTCTAATGCACTCTTGCTGCCAAAGTTAGGTGCACGAGTCGTGCTCTGCGGACCGGAAGAGTTATTGCCCGAGACTGCACTCGGCCTCGGTCCTGGCGTTGAGATCGAGCGCAATTTCGATGCCGCGCTCGAACGAGCACAGGTTGTCATGATGCTGCGCATTCAGAAAGAACGGCTGGCTGGTCTCGAACTTGATCTTGCCGATTATGTCGCGCGGTATCAATTGTCCAGCCAGCGCTTCACGAAGCATGCAGCTAGCGCGCTGGTGTTGCATCCAGGCCCTATGAATCGTGGCGTGGAGATCGATGGGGAGGTAGCCGATGGACCGCAGTCCGCCATCACAGAACAGGTGGCACATGGGCTAGCGGTAAGATCGGCGTTATTAGTCCGCGCTTTAGGTGCTGGCAGGTTTGAGAGTGTAACTGTATGAGTGATGTACTCATTTTGAATGGCCGTCTTGTTGATCCAGCAAATGGCATCGATGCGGAACGAGATCTCCTGTTGCGTGATGGCCGAGTGGCAGCAATAGAAATACCTGGTGTGCTGAAGAACGTTGCGGCAGCGGAGACCATCGATGCCTCCGGTTGCATCGTTGCTCCAGGATTCATTGACGTGCACGTACACTTGCGCGAGCCCGGGCAGACGTATAAGGAGTCGATTGCCACCGGAACGGCTGCTGCTGCTGCTGGCGGCTTCACCAGCGTTATTGCTATGCCGAACACAGTTCCAGTGAACGACTCGGTCGCGGGCCTTGAGTGGATGCTCGACGCTGCGCGTGGTTCTGTAGTGAAGCTGTTTGCAATGCCAGCTGCGACGATGGGGAGCATGGGCATTGAGTTGAGCAATTTTTCTGCGCTACGCAAAGCTGGTGCCGTAGGTTTTACTGACGACGGGAAGCCCGTGCTGGAGGATGATGTGATGCGTGCGGCTCTGGTCCGTGCTGCGCGGCTCGGAGTTCCTGTCTCACAGCATGCAGAAGACACGCGACTCACTGGAGGGTGCAGCATGAACGCGGGCCCGGTGGCCTTTCGCCTCGGCTTGCGGGGGATGACTGTCGAAGCGGAAGCGCGCATCGTCGAGCGCGATATTCGTCTATTGCGCGAGATTGAAAAGGCAGAAGGGCTGCGGCCGCATCTGCATGTACAGCATGTCTCAACGGCGCGCGCAATGGAGGCGATCCGCGCAGCTAAACGTGAGGGCCTGCATGTGACCTGCGAGGTCGCCCCGCACCATTTCACTCTGACCGATGAAGCCGTAGGCAACTATGACACGCATGCGAAGATGAATCCCCCACTACGTGTCGAAGCTGACCGCGTGGCAATGGTTGCGGGGCTTATGGATGGAACTGCGGACACGATTGCTACTGATCACGCACCTCATGCTGCGCACGAGAAGGAACAGGAGTTTGAGCGCGCTCCAAACGGAATCACCGGGTTGGAGACCGCCCTTGGACTGACGTTGCGCGTGCTGCATCGCGGCCAAGGAATGACATTGTCGCGCGTGGTTGAGTTAATGAGCGTAAACCCTGCGCATGTAGTCTCACTTGAAGGACGAGGTGGGCTAGCCGTTGGCAACCATGCTGATGTGGTAGTGTTCGATCCCAACACTGACTGGACTTTCCAGGCGACGAATTCAAAATCGAAGTCACGTAACACGCCCTTTAATGGAGCCGCGATGCTAGGTCGAGTCCGGTTTACTATCTGCGAGGGGCGGATTGTGTTTTCGAATTAGCTGACGGTTCACACAGCTTTTGGGCCATGTTCTATCAACTTCAGCAGGCCGGCCTCATCGAGAACAGGAACACCAAGAGAATTGGCTTTGTCGAGTTTTGAACCAGCTTCTTCACCTGCAACCACATAATTTGTCTTTTTGCTGACTGAGCCTGAGACTTTGCCTCCGGCCGACTCAATCTTCTCTTTTGCCTCTTCGCGGGTCAGATTGGGCAGCGTTCCGGTCAGTACAAATGTCAGTCCTTCAAGGATGGTGCCGCGAACTCGCTTTTCTGCAGTAAAGGTAAGTCCAGCCTTACGGAGACGCTCGACAAGATCACGATTCCGTTTGTTGTCGAAGTACTCTCG
The DNA here is from genome assembly GCF_014642855.1 of Edaphobacter acidisoli. Taxonomy (NCBI): domain Bacteria; kingdom Pseudomonadati; phylum Acidobacteriota; class Terriglobia; order Terriglobales; family Acidobacteriaceae; genus Edaphobacter; species Edaphobacter acidisoli. The sequence continues at coordinate 23,337 of NZ_BMJB01000002.1, forward strand.
GATTGCTTCAGCAACCTTGGGGCCGACATCATGGATGCGAGTGAGGTCATCGACACTTGCTTCCATCAACGCATCCAGGCTGCCAAACTCTTCTGCCAGCGCCTGCGCAGTTCGCTCACCGACATGCCGAATACCCAGTCCGAGAAGGACGCGGTTGAGCGGCTGCTGTTTTGAGCGCTCGATCTGTTCAAGCAGTGAGTCAGCCGTCTTCTCGCCAATACGCTCCAGCGTGAGCAGATCTTCTTTCTTCAAGTGATAAATATCAGAGATCGAGCGAACGAGCGCGGTGCGGGTTGGCGTCTCTGCTTCTACGTCTTCGTCATCTGCGGCAGCGGCTGAGATTTGCAGGATGCTATGGCCCAGCAGTTGCGCGACTAATACCTCGCCAAGCCCTTCAATGTTCATCACTGCACGCGAAGCAAAGTGACGCAGCTCTTCTTCGAGTCGCGCAGGACAACTGGCATTCACACAGCGCCAGTCGACCTCGCCTTCTTCACGGACCAGTGGGGTCTTGCAGCGGGGACAATCCCCAGGAAAAGTAATCTCGCGGCGTGCGGTCTTCGAATGTTTCTCTTCCACAACGTGGGTGATCTTCGGGATCACGTCTCCGCCGCGCTCGACTTCAACCAGATCGCCGATGCGCACGCTAAGGCGGGCAATCTCGTCAGCGTTGTGCAGCGTTGCGCGAGTGACAGTAGTGCCACCAATGAAGACAGGTGCAAGTGCAGCTACAGGGGTTACCTTGCCTGTGCGGCCCACCTGGAAAAGCACGTCTTCCAGCCGCGTCGTGCCTGCGCGCGCTGCGAATTTGTACGCGATAGCCCAGCGTGGCGCCTTACCCGTGAAGCCAAGTCGGCGCTGTTGTGCGGTCGAGTCGACTTTGATTACAACGCCGTCGATCTCGTAGCCCAGAGCGTCTCGCAGTTTCTCGGCATCGTTGATAAAGCCGATAACCTTGTCGATGTTCGCTATAGTTTTCGCGTGCTGGTTTACTCGGAAGCCAGCTACTCGCAACGCTTCCAGCGTCTCCGACTGCGCAGGCAACAGCGTCTCCCCATCCTTCAACAAGAAGTAGGCGTAAAAGTCGAGCCTGCGCTGAGCAACGATGTTCGGCTCAAGTGTGCGGATGGTGCCGGCTGCCGCATTGCGGGGGTTCACAGCAGGTGCGAGTCCTTGTGCTACGCGGTCTTCATTCATCTTGACGAATGCGGCCTGTGGCAAAACAACCTCGCCGCGCACCTCGAATGCCTGGGGAAGCTCCGCCGTCTTAAGCTTTGCGGCGGAGATGCTCAGTGGCACAGAACGGATGGTTCTTACATTGGTGGTAACGTCTTCGCCAATTGTGCCGTCGCCACGCGTCAGCCCGCGAACGAGCTGCGCGGTTCCGTGCGGGCCAGATTCATAATGTAGCGCCAGAGAAAGGCCGTCGAGCTTAAGCTCGCAAACGAATTGGACTGGCTCGCCGCTCGGCAGCGCATCCCGAACGCGCTGCGCCCAGGCGCGAAGCTCATCTTCGTTATAAGCATTGTCGAGCGAGAGCATCGGGCGCGAATGTGCGGTTTTGACGAAGCCTTCGCGCGGCTTGCCACCGACGCGCTGTGTGGGTGAGTCCGGCGTAACCAGATTCGGATGCTCGGACTCCAGCTTCTTCAGCCGGTTCATCAGCGTGTCGTACTCGGCGTCGCTGATCTCTGGCGTGTCGAGTACGTAATAGAGGTGCTCGTGGCGGCGCAGTTCGTCGCGCAGCGCGTCGATTTGTCGATCGGGAGTCAAAGCCGCAGCCATAGTCAGGATTATAAAGAGCGCGTGCTATCACAATGCCAGGCTGCAAAGAGAGCACTACTGGCTCGATGCAGGTGCGGCCTGAGCCGTGGGCTGTGCCGTTCTAATCGGGGTGTCTTTGCCGTGTTCTGGATCGTACTCGTGCTTCATCATCCATGCTTTGAAGTCAGCGATGGGTTCTGATCCCATTCGGCCGTCGTGGGCGAAGTAAGCAAAGTCTTTGACGTCTGTCTTCAGATTACATGTGAAGTAGACCCCGCTCTTTCCGAAGACAGGGAACAGTACGACAAGCTCACGGCCGGGCTTCTTCCATTTTGCCGGGTAGGTCTCAAAACCGAAGGATGCCCTGATCTTGTCTGAGCAGTCGTAGCTGAAATCGACCCCTTTGGGTTCGCCGTTCTCGAACAGATTCGCGCGGCCATCGCCCTTCGACTCGTCGTTGAAGCGGTTGTGGTACCAGGTTGTCTGGTTGCGGCCGAAGATATGGATGCGCAGAGGATAGTCCGCCGGGTTTTTGCTTTCGGCGATGAGCAAGGCTGAGACACAGACGAGACCAAAGCAGAGCAGTTGCCTGAATCGTTTCATGAAAAGACTCCAGTTCAGATGCATCGTACCGAAGCGGCAGGCGCGGGGCAATGATTTTTTGTGATTCTGTAGTGTGCCTGTGAGCGGATATGCTGAACGTTATGGAACCCGTAACCCATCTGATGACAGGCGCTGTGCTCTCTCGCGCAGGGTTCAATCGCAAGGCGGCTTACGCTACGCTGGCCATGACGCTTGCTGCGGAAGCTCCTGACCTCGACACACTATGGTCGATCAAAGGTCCGGTCGCGGTCTTCCAGCATCATCGCGGATGGACCCACACCTTTCTCGGATTGCCCATAGAAGCCGCCATCGTGGTCGGCGTTGTGTGGTTGCTTCACCGATGGCGTATCAAACGCAATCCAGCCAAAACTACGGCTGCACCAGTGCGATGGTGGCTGCTCTTCTGCTTCTCGCTGATTGCGCTACTGAGCCATCTGCTGCTGGACTGGACCAACAACTACGGCCTGCGCCCGTTTTTTCCGTTCAACCCAAGATGGTATGCAGGATCGTTCGTATTCATCTTCGAGCCAGTCATCTTTGCTCTTCTGCTGATCGCGCTCATTGCGCCGCCATTGTTTGGGCTGGTCAGCAGCGAGGTCGGCGTACGTAAGGCGAAGTTTCACGGGCGCGGATGGGCCATCGCCGCGTTGGTTGGCATTGTTGCGTTTTGGGGTTGGCGCATCGTGGAGCGGCAGGACGCCATTCAGATTGCGCAGGCACAGAACTACGGAGCGCCTGTTACGAGAGTCTTCGCCAGTCCGCACATGGTTAATCCTTTTCGCTGGAGCGTCATCGTCGAGACACCCGATTTCTATCAACTGGCCACTGTAGACACGCTCGACGACACGGTCGCGACCAGCAAGGAGTCGGACATCTTCTACAAGCCGCCAACCACGCTCGCCACGCTTGTAGCCAAACGTAGCTGGCTTGGACAGGTATATCTGGACTGGTCCAGCTTTCCGCTGGTCACACAGACGTATACGAGCAATGAAGGTTTTGCCACGGTCACCTTCCGCGACCTGCGCTTTATGTACGACGCCTCGTTCCTTACCGGGCGCGAAGACCCTCCGCTCTCCGGTAAGGTCATCTTGAATACAGATCGCCGCGTGGTTCGAATGGAGATGGATGGCCGGGTCCAGCATTGAGACGGCGAAGGACCGAAGTTGACCCTGCCGCACTTAAGTTTGAAAATCGTAGATGTATCGTCATTCGCACGAATCTGGATCGACAGAGGTCTCCCATGGCTGCTTATCTCGTTCTTCTGCTAGCGGTTTTGAGCCGCATCCTGCCTTACGCATTTCATCAGGTCAATCTTGGATTCACAGCCGTGGGTGGCGGTTTGTTGTACTTCGGCGCTCGCCGCAGCCGGTGGCAGACTGTCTTTGCCGTGCTCGCTCTGATGGCGACTGACTACTACCTGACATCATTCGTCTTCAGCTATCCGTTCCACGCGAAGGACTATCTGGTGACCTGGGGATGGGAAGCTGCTGTTTGCCTCATGGCGCATCAGGTCCTCAGCCGCAAGAGTTCGGCCCTGCGGGTTGGTGGAGCGGTGGCTGCGTCCTCGACCTCATTTTTCCTGCTCAGCAACTTTGCAGTGTGGGCGGGAAGCGCGATGTATCCGCATACTGCTGCTGGTCTCGGCGCTTGCTATGTTGCGGGCATTCCGTTCTACGCGAATGACCTGATCTCGACGGCCTTCACCGCAGCTGCGCTCTTCGGTCTGCCTGCACTGGCCCGCAACATCGCGAACACATTGCATGAGACGGGAAACAATAATCTTCCCATGGCGTAACGCGTGCAAGGAGTGAAAAGGCCGCGAGTGTTCGCGGCCTTTTTGCTTTAATCCTCAACAGGAAACTGTGTACCGCGCCGCCGGTCGAAGAGCTTGCGAACGACGTACACGACGATCAGCACAACGACAATTCCTCCCGCTCCTAGAACATATCCCAGGTGGTCGTGAACGGCTTTCGTCATGGTGCTGATGATCTTCGGGCCATAGAGGATCGTAATCACGGCCCAAAGCATAAAGCGGAGGAATTTGCCGGTCAGCATCGCCGAAAAAAACCATGCCGGCTTCATCTCGAAGACTCCCGCAGCCAGCTCGAACAATTTGATCGGCATCGGAGGAGGAAGCATGGCCGGGACCATGATGGCCAGGAACTCCTGCTTCTCGAAGCGATCGCGCAACTGCTCATAACGTTGGCGATTGATGCGCTTGAGTAAGATCAACTCGCCGCCCGCGCGGCCCAGGTAGTACGGCACCAGGCTGCCGATGGCCGAGCCCAGTGCAGCAATCAGGCAGTAAATTACAAATCGCGAATGATTTTCAGCGACGTCCTTGATCAAAAGCGCGTCCAGCGGCATGGGCACCGACGACGAATCGACCAGCGCCATGGCACCCAGTCCCCACACCCCAAGGGCCTGCAAGGCGACGTTCGCTTTATGTATCCAGATAGAGGCGGGAATCTTCACGGGGACATATCTATTCTACCCGTGCTGAGTACTCTTCGCCTCGTGGGTGGTGCGTCCTGCAAGCAGGTCGAGCGCGTGCGGCAGCAGTGGAAGAATTGCAGCCAGAGACGTCTCTGCTCCTGCCACGCTCCCCGGAAGATTCACAATCAGCGATTCGTCCAGTGCTCCGCAGACACCTCGGCTGAGCGCGGCCAGCGGTGTGTGTCGTGAGCCCTCGGCTCGCATCCGTTCTGACAGCCCTTCGATGATACGATCACAAACCGCGCGTGTTGCCTCGGGAGTTACATCACGCGGTGCAAGGCCGGTTCCCCCCGTGGTTACGATCAGCGGTGATGTTGCCGCATGGCGACGTAGCGCCGCTGCAATCTGGTCGCGCTCATCGGGCAATGTCTCTGCATCGATTACTGCTATGCCAGCTTCTGAAAGCAGCTGCGCAACCGCAGGGCCAGACCGATCGGTCTGTTCGCCGCGCGAGCAGCGGTCACTTATCGTCAGCACAGAGGCGCGGGTGTCGGCTCGGAAGCGCTCAATCACAGTTCCAGTCTACCGGCGCGGGCTTGATTGTGTGGGAGTTACGGACAAAACAGCCAGGGAAGGCCCAAAGATGCGAAAATAAAGGTAGCGCCGCACCAGGGTACCGTCGCCTGGCTATCTGGCCAATTGATTCATCTGACGCAACTTTCGCTGCTCCAAACCGTCAGAACCATCATCCATGCCCACGCTTGAAACACCGCCTGACTCCGCATCGCCCACACCGCCTATAAAGGTGCACGCAGGCCGTTATGGTGATCTCGAGGAGCACCAGGTCATCCACCTTCTCGACTCGCTCGACGACGAGCAGGCCAAGGCGCGGTTTCGCGAGTCAGTCTACATCTCGATCATCATCTGCATGGCGCTGGCATGGTTTGTCATGTACGGTCCTCGGGTCATCTTCCGTGAGCCGCGCGTCATCAACCCGATGGATGTGCTCAAACAGCGTGAGAAAGACCTGACATACCTCGAAATGCAGCAGAGCAAGCCCAAGCTGCCGCATAAACCAACCAACGTCGTTAGCGACAAAGACCAGACGCAGCAGACTGCTCATCCGACACTCGATAAGAAGACGCTGGAGCAGCTGGAAGCGATGCGTAAGGCAGGGGCGCCGGGCGCCGCGGCTCCTGCGCCAACACCAACACAGCCTGCACCGGCACAGCAGCAGCCCGCTCCGCAACAGGCGAAGCAGCAGCCTCCGTCTGCGCCTCTGCCACAACACGCTCCACAACAGCAGGCAACTGTGGACGCTCCGCATGCCGCGCCGACGAAGCCCAACTTTGGCAATCAGAATCAGTATGCGGGCGATGCCATCCGTCAGGCAGCAGAGCAGGCCGCACGCAACCATGGTGAGGGCGGTGATTACGGGCAGAATGCTCCGATCGCGCATCAGGGGCTGAACACCGGTGTCGAAGTGCTCTCCGATACCCAGGGGGTGGACTTTGGACCGTACCTGCGGCGTATCCTCGGCGACATCCGCCGTTCGTGGATTCCGCAGATTCCGGAAGAGGCACGTCCTCCGCTGAATAAGCAGGGCGAGACGCTGATCCGGTTTACCATCCTGCCCGATGGCAGAATTGGTGCGATGCATCTGGATGGCTCAACCCACGACCAGGCAATCGATCGCGCTGCGTGGGGCGGCATCGTTGGCGTAGGGCAGTTTCCTCCACTGCCGGCCAGCTTCCACGGGCCTCAGCTTGAACTGCGCATCGAGTTCCTCGTAAACATCACTCCTCCGCAACAATAGTCCTTATGCCCGCACTGACTTCAAGAAATCACGCTGAGCGCAAGAGTGTGGAGCGTCGCCGCCAGATTCGAGCGCTGTTCGTGCTCGCGCTTGGTGTGCTGCTGTTCAGTATTCTTCGAGTCGGATTGCATCGCGTGTTCTCTCCCTCCGGATGGTGGAGGCTCTGGTGAAATTCGTGGCCGAAGATCAGCCATTGATCGTGATTGCAGGGCCAACTGCCAGCGGCAAAACCGCTCTGGCTCTGCATCTGGCCGAGCAGTTTGACGGCGAGATCGTCAGTTGCGACTCGGTGGCCGTCTATCGCGAGATGGAGATCGGAACGGCGAAACCATCGCACGATGAACGCGCACGTGCGCCGCACCACATGATCGACATCGTCTGGCCTGACGAAGCATATACAGCGGGAGACTACAGCCATCAGGCACGTGAAGCGCTTACCGGAATTACTGGACGCAGACGTCTGCCCATTGTTGCTGGCGGGACTGGTTTGTATCTGCGTGCGCTGGTAGATGGGCTCTCGCCAGCGCCTCCGCGTCAACAGGGTTTGCGCGACCGGCTTCGTCAGCGCATCGAAAAGCTTGGCCCGGAACATGGGCCAAAACATCTGCACCGAGTGCTTACGCGACTTGATCGTGTTGCTGCTACTGCTATTCACGAGAACGATATTCCGAAGGCCATTCGCGCTATCGAGGTCTCGCTTGCCGCCAGACGACCGCTGACCGAGCAGTGGAAGATGGGGCGTGACGTACTGACTGGCTATAGCATCCTGCGCCTCGGTTTGGCTCCGCCACGTGAGCGCTTATACGAGCGCATCAATCAGCGCGCAGCAGAGATGTTTGATCGCGGCCTGGTTGAAGAGACAGAGCGCCTGCTGGAGCGTTACGGCGATGCTTGCCGTGCGCTTGGGTCGCTTGGGTATGCGGAAGCCGCTGCCGTTGTGCGTGGCGAGACGAGCCGCGAGGAAGCTGTGCTTAAGGCGCAGCAGGGCCATCGAAACTACGCCAAGCGCCAAGGTACGTGGTTCCGGCGCGAGCGCGAGATGCACTGGCTTCATGGTTGTGGTGGCGATGAAGAAATCATGCGGCAAGCGAGCGAGTTGGTTACACGGCATCTACGCAAAAGAGAATAAAATCTGAGCGGTGTGTCGCAGAAGTCGAAAGGAGAAAAGATGGCTCAACTGATGAAAACGTCGAATCCCGCACTGAATGCACAGGTGTTTCGAGGGCAGTACACAGGGGTTGGCGACGCGATGACGTTGGAGGGTACGGTCAATAAGACTGGAGTCCTCTTGCTTTGCACGACGGCTACGGCTGCATGGGCGTGGCATGTATTTATGCAGACGCGTTCTGCTGCCAGCGTGCTTCCGCTCCTGGGGATTGGGTTGATTGGTGGCTTTATCGTTGCGTTGGTGGTCACGTTCAAAAAGACTTGGGCGCCTGTTGGGGCGCCTGTCTATGCATTACTTGAAGGGTTGGCGCTGGGGAGTCTCTCCGCTGTGCTCGAGGTTCGCTTCCCAGGCATCGCGATTCAATCGGTGGCCCTGACCTTCGGCACGCTACTGGTTCTGCTATTGGTGTACCGCGCCGGCATTGTGCGCGTTACAGACAAATTCCGCCTGGGCGTATTTGCTGCGACTGGCGGAATCGCCTTGTTCTACCTCGCAGAGATTGTCCTTGGTTTCTTTGGAATCCACTTTGCTTCGATCAACGGCTCAGGCGCCATTGGCATTGGGTTCAGCGTCTTTGTTGTGATCATCGCTGCTTTGAATCTGGTACTCGATTTCGATTTTGTCGAGAGTGGTGTACGCGTGGGCGCACCGAAGTACATGGAATGGTACGGCGCATTTGGCCTCATGGTCACGCTTGTCTGGCTCTACCTGGAGATATTCCGTCTGCTCACAAAGGTGCGTAATAACTAATTCACCGCATGCACAACAGTTCACGGTATGCACAACGGCCCACTCGCTCTGAATGGGCCGTTGTGCGTGTTGGGTACTTCGTTACATCCGTACGACGAGATCATCGGCCAGACGGAAGCGCACAAGCGATTCTGCTGGGATTTCGATATCTCGATTGCCGGTGAGTGCTCCTGTAGCGGTGCCCGCGCCCGCACCGGCGAGTCCGCCAATCAGCAGGCCCGTGCCGCCGGAAGCCAGTCCGCCAACCAGCATACCGAGACCAGTGCCTCCACCGATGAATGCGGCGGTGCGCTTGCCTTTACCCCTCTTCGACCGGGTGTAGTCGCTAGTCTGGATGGGATACTGCGTTCCATTGAGCGTTAAGCTGGTCAGCCGCAGCTCAAGAATTGAAGCGCCTTTGAAGTGGCCTCGCTTGTGTGCCGCGACGATCTCGCCATCGACATGTGTGCCACGCGGGATCACGATGTTGCCGTCGGGGCCGCTGACTGGTTCGGCAACATCACCGTCGAAGCGATCGCCTGGGCGGCTGCTCTTGACGCTGATGTGCTCATTGATGCGGATCGCCAGAGGCGTTCCGCGAGGTAGGTCGATCTCAGCAGGACGTGCTGGTTGAACCTGCTCTGTGGTCTGTTGCGGCTGCGCTCCACTGTACGACTGATCACCTGCGACCGTTGGTTGGCCGGGTACAACTGCAGGTTGCCCTGGTGCAACTGCTGGCTGGTTCGCCGCCACTGTGGACTTCGGCACGACTGTAGTAGTAACGACCTGTCCCGTTTGTCCCGGTACCGGCGGCTGCACCGTTGTGGTGATGGTGTTTCCATTTTTGTCGACGCTGACTACTTGTTGAGGCTGTCCGGTTGCTGCGGCTTGTTTCTTTGCAGCATCAAGTGCCGCATCCTGCTGGGAACGACATCCGGCGAGCACAACAAGCCCGAGCGTAATTGCGACAACAAATCTGCCTGGATGTGAGAGTTTCATCGTGTGACTCCATTCTTTGAAGTAACTTATCGTGGTGCACATGTGGAGCATCCGCGCATCACGATAAGTTAAGATGCTCGTTTCCAAGGCAGAGGCTGACGCTATGAGGGGCAAGGGTTTACGATGGTGCGCATGACCGAAGTCAAACGCACCCAACTCTCTCATCTTACTGCGCAGCTCGACGATTTGCGACAGCGCGGAACTTACTTCAAACTGCGCGTGCTCGAAGATGAACAGGGACCGGTGTGCACCTACGATGGCAGGCGCGTCATCAATCTGGCTTCGAACAACTACCTCGGCTTGTGCGACCATCCGAAGCTGCGCGAAGCGGCGATTTCCGCGACGGAGAACTACGGTGTTGGTTCGGGAGCGGTGCGGACGATTGCGGGAACGATGCGCATCCACATGGAGCTCGAGGAGAAGATCGCGGCGTTCAAGGGCGTCGAGGCTTGTGTGGTCTTCCAGTCGGGCTTCGCGGCGAATGCGGGCACGGTGTCGAGCATTCTGGGCAAGGAAGACTTCATCATCTCCGATGAGCTGAACCATGCGAGCATCATCGACGGCGCGCGGCTCTCCAGGGCGAAGATCAAGGTCTTTCGTCACAAGGATGTCGCTCACGCGGAGGAGTTGCTGAAGGAGGTTGCGAGTGAGCCGGGGAGGAAGTTGCTGATTACCGATGGGGTCTTCTCGATGGATGGGGACATCGGGCCGGTGGACAGGCTGTGCGAGCTGGCGGACCGGTACGGGGCGATCATGATGGTGGATGATGCGCACGCCTCGGGGGTGCTGGGGCGGAACGGGCGGGGGAGCGTGGACCACTTCGGGTGCACCGACCGGGTGGACGTGCAGGTGGGGACGCTGTCGAAGGCGATCGGCGCGCTGGGCGGGTATGTGTGCGGCTCGCGCGACCTGATCGACTACCTGTACCACCGGGCGCGGCCGTTCCTCTTCTCGACGTCGCACCCGCCGAGTGTCGCGGCGACGTGCATCGCGGCGTTCGAGCTGCTGGAGCGGGAGCCGGAGCGGATCGAGCGGCTGTGGGGGAATGCGCGGTACTTCAAGGAGCAGCTCGCGGCGGCGGGGTTCGACGTGGGCGGGAGGACGACCCCGGCGAGCGAGACGCCGATCACCCCGGTCATCGTGGGGGACGGGCGGAGGACGATGGAGTTCAGCCGGGAGTTGTTCGAGGCGGGGGTGATGGCGACGGGGATCGCCTTCCCGACGGTGCCGGAGGGGAAGGCGCGGGTGAGGACGATCATGACGAGCGAGCACACGCGGGAGCAGATCGACCAGGCGCTCGAGACGCTGACGACGGTGGCTCGGAGGATGGGGATTCTGTAGGGCCCCTCCCCCGTGTTTTTGCGCAAAGTCTTCCAGGCATTGGGTTTAGGGGTGGACTTCCCGCGAGCCACTGCGCGTAACGTATTGATTTCATGGATCGGCATGGTTCGCCTCCCTGCAAAGTCTTCATTTGAAATGAGAAAAGCCCCGGAGATTGTCCGGGGCTTCTTTTCTTATGTGCTGGTTCTATTTTACCGGGTAGGCCAAAACTAAACCGCCAAGTTGGGCGGGGAAATTTTGGTGGCGGAAGTGGTTTGGTTGGTTTGAGTTGGTGAGTTTTCGCCTGGTTTACGTGGGGTTTGAGGGCTTGACAGGAATTTGTGGCGCGGGGGACTCGGGTCGTTTCGCCCTGCGGGCTTCACTCCGGCCCTTCGACTTCGCTCAGGGCAGAGCGGAATGCGCTTCGCGCGGCTTGTTTTTGGTATCCTTCGACTTCGCTCAGGACAGGCTCTGAAGCCGTGCCCTTCCACTTTAGTGCGCGTCTGATGGTTCCTGGCTGGTGTGGCGATTTTGAGACAGTTTGGTTCCATTTGGCGTCTGTAGAATCAAATCTGCACGGTACTCCCCCCGATGTACCCAAGGCCCCCTCGACGAAGGATCGTTTTCGCCACTATGCCAATTGAATTGAAACACCAGAACCGCCTTCTTTGCGGTGGTGCTGCTCTTATCGTTGCCTTATCGCTGGTGTCTTCGCTTGGCGCACAGCAAGTGACTGCGAATCAGAATGCGGCGCCGATGCTCGATGCGGCTTTGCCGGATGCTCCCATTGCGCAGACGAGTCAGGCCAGCCAATCGGGTCAGGCAGCCGATCCTTCATCAAGTACAACAGGCACAACGAGCCAGACGGATAATCCAGACGCGGTCAGCCCGAATGGGACGCAGCAGACGAAGCGCATTCTGGGCGTGATGCCGAACTTCCGGTCCGTCTCGGCGGACATTCAATTGCCGAGGCAGACGGCGAAGGACAAGCTGGTCGATGCTGCGCATGACAGCTTTGACTACTCCTCGTTCCTGCTGGCGGCGGTGCAGGCCGGGTTTTCGATGGAAGGGAAGTCGTATCCGGAGTTTCATCAGGGCGTGGTTGGGTATGGCCGGTACTACTGGCATACGCTGCTGGACACGGGTACGGAGAACTTCATGGTGGGCGGTGCGGGGCCGATTCTGTTTCATCAGGACAGCCGGTTTTATACGCTTGGGCATGGCTCGTTCGGGCATCGTGTGTGGTATGGTGCGACGCGTGTGTTTGTGACCAAGACGGATGATGGCGGGAGTGCGTTCAACTACTCGGAGATTGTGGGGTCGGGCGCATCGGCTGGGCTTTCGACGCTGTACTATCCGACGAAGTATCGGACGTGGACGAAGGTGGGGCAGAAGTGGCTGACGAGCGACATTATCGATTCGGCCAACTTCACGTTCAAGGAGTTCTGGCCGGATATTCATAAGGCGGTGTTTCATAACCGGTTTTGAACGGGGCGATGATGTTGTCGGGGCTATAAGGCATACCTAGGGGCTAAAGTCCCCTTGCGGTGACGGCTTGATGGAAGGAAGGCATACCCCAAGGGCTTACTGAACCGATCTTTCAGAGCCACTTACGTTCCATAATTGTGTTTCCGCCTTGCCTCGTGGTGCTCCGGGATAGAGCAGAGCCTGCCGGCTTTTCCAGCGTTCATCAAATCCTTCTTCCCACGGAAAAAGACCTTCGAAGTCAGGGCAGATGCATTGGAGGCTCGGGAAGTTGTCGCTTCCGTAGAACCACAGTGTACGCAGCATGAGCCGGTTGACCCAGACTTTGTCAACAGGCTTGAAGATGCAGCTGAGATCATTACCAATGAGGTCACGCGTGGGGATGTCCTCTTGGGCAGCAATTCCTTTGGCGTAGCGCCTACCCATTTCATTGATGATGAACTTCGCGAGATTGGGCGGGAACCCAGTCACAATAATTTCTGGTTGGCCGTATGTGTCGTAAAGCCCAGTGGAATACGTCCAACCTAATGCTCGATCATCCTCGGCTACGGAGATAATGCCGACGCCGAACTCGCGGATATGACGCAGAGTGTCCTCGAATGATTCAAATTTATGGTGGAGGGCGCTGAGTTCTGCAAGGCGGTTTGTCACACGTCTTGTATTCACAATTTTCTAGTTATACCGTGCGAGGTGGTTGGCGGGGCAAGCGGATAACAATGCGCACTCGCCGTCCGATGGAACAACGTCTTGATCTTCTACAGGCGCACCCGTAAAAGCGCCGGTGGAACGTGTTCATTCCCACCCATGCGCGGTGAGACTGCGCATGGATGGGGCACCCGAGCGGTGGTGACTGGCAAGCGAAATATAGGGATCTCTCCACTCCGCTTCGCTACGGTCGAGATGACGTACTTTTGTGGCTTGAATAGGCAAGCAACAACGCAGCCGCTCAGGTTTGTCTGAGCGGCTGCGTTGTTTAATGCGGAGGTGTTGTGGATGGTTATTTTGTCTCGGCGTGCTCCGTTTCGTGTGGGTAGTCTGCGCGGAGGGCGAGGATTTCGTAGGGCTTGATGGGGACTGTGACCTTGTTGTCTGTGATGGTGAGGGCTGAGCCTTCTGGTTTTTCCATCAGGTTGGTTTCGGTGGCTGCGGTTGCGCCGGGAGGGAGGGTGAAGGTGACGTTTGCGCTCTTGCCTGCCCACTCGAAGACGTGGAAGATGAGGCCGTTGGAGTCTTCGGCCTTCTTCACGGCGGTGAGGACGACGTTCTCAGGCTCGACCGAGAGGAAGGAGTGCTCGGCTGGGCCTGCGCCGGTGTGCGATTCGACCTGCACGGCGCGGAGGCGGTAGTTGTAGCTGTAGCCCTTGCGCTCGGTGAGGGCCTGTTGCCAGGTGCCGGTGTGCGGGTAGAGCTCGTAGCTGAAGTGCTGGTGGCCGCGGTCGGCGTTGGGGTCGGGCCAGATGGGCGAGCGCAGGAGCGTGAGGCGGAGCTGGTTGTCTACGCCGTCGTAGCCGTACTTCGACTCGTTGATGAGCGAGAAGCCGTGCTGCGTGTTGCCGAGGTCGGCCCAGCGCTGCGCGGGCACTTCGAAGCGGGCCTTCTCCCACGAGTTGTTGCGCGTGGTGGGACGCTGGATGGAGCCGTAGGGGATCTCGTAGGTGGCGAAGCCGGACGTTGCGGAGAGCGGGAAGGAGGCTTTCAGCAGGACGTGGGTCTCGTGCCAGTCGACGTTGTTGACGACGTTGACGGTGTCGGCGCCGGCGTAGAGCTGGATGTCCTGCACGAACTTCGAGCTCTGCCAGGTGCGGGTGACGCGGATGGTGGCCCGGACGGGCGTGTTCTCGACGAGCTTGACGGAGTCGACTTCGGTGATGGGCGTCATGTGGTCGAGCGTGCCGGGATCGATGTTCCAGGCGTCGTAGTCCTTGGGTAGATCGTGGAAGGTCTGGAGCTGGTTGCCGCAGCCTCCCTGCGCGATGGTTTCGAAGTTGGATTTTTTGTCGTAGAGGCTGGTGATGCAGCCGGTGTTGGGATCGACGACGACCTTGAGGGCGGCGTTTTCAAGCGTTGTGCCCGAGGCTTTGAGGTCGCTGGTGAAGGGACGCTTGCCGGGGACGACGTGGAGGACCTCGTAGCCCATGGAGGGAACGTCTTTGGCTTCGATGAGGAGCTTGAAGGTGTTCGTCTTCGGGTTGCTGGAGAGGATGGCGGAGGGCAGGACGCGGTCGTGCGCGTCGAGCACGGAGACGCCGTTGGGGGAGGCGGATGGCATCTGCACGCTGACGGTGAGGTTGCCGTCGCGGTGCCAGGCGAGCGGGTTGAAGACGAGGACCGGGACGCCGGTGGCTACGTGGGTGTCGACGCGCGCGGCGAGGGTGTTGAGGGCCTTGGTGGAGATTTCGTTGTCGGCCCAGTAGACCTGGTCGAAGTCCTTCTGCGCGTCCTTGTAGATGACGCCGATGCCGGAGCCGGCGGCGAGGTCGTGGAACTGGTTGAAGGTGATCTTCTTCCAGGACTCGGTGAACTCGTCGGTGGGGTAGCGGTCGCCGTCAAGCCAGGCGAGTGAGGCGAGCTTTTCGGCGTTGAGGGTGCGCTCTTCGCTGTAGCGCATGTTGTATTTTTGCCGGGCCTGGGTGGTGAAGACGCCGCGGTGGTATTCGAGGTACATCTCGTCGTCCCAGGTGGGGATGGAGACTTTGCCCTCGACGGGAGTGGGGAACTGGTAGCCGTCGGCGATGGATTTGTAGTCCCAGGTCTTCGAGTCGGGGGCGATGTCCTGCTCGACTTTGGAGAAGTAGGGCTGCGCGGTGCCGAAGTGCATGTTGGGGATGATGGTGTCGGGCTGCGACCAGTGGTCGCCTTCGTCGAGGACGGTGCGGGTGGCGCCGCCGCCGTGGTCGCCGATGCCGTAGAGGTCCATCATGTCGGTGAGGCCGGGTGCGCGCTTGCGTGCGACGACGATGTCTTCGGCGAGGCGGACGGGGTTGAGGTTGTTGTTGCCGTAGCCCTGCGGGAAGTAGGTGAGGACTTTGGAGCCGTCGGGCGACTGCCACCAGAAGAGCTTGAAGGGGAGCGGGTTGGTGTCGTTCCAGGTCATCTTCTGGGTGACGAAGTAGTCGATGCCGGAGCGCTTGTAGATCTGCGGGAGCTGCCAGTTGTAGCCGAAGGAGTCGGGGTTCCAGCCGATGCGGACGTCGACGCCGTAGTGCTGGAGGTACCAGCGTTTGCCGAGGAGGATGGAGCGCGCGGTGGACTCGCCGCCGGGCATGTTGAGGTCAGGCTCGACCCACATGCCGCCGACGACCTCCCAGCGGCCTTCTTTGATGCGCTGCTTGATCTCGTCGTTCATCGGGGGGTATTTGTCGGCGAGCCACTCGTTGTACTGCGCGGCGGACTGGGTGTAGGTGTATTGCGGGTACTCGTTCATGAGTTGCAGCGCGGTGCCGAAGGTGCGCTTGACGACGTCGACGGTCTCGGTCCAGGGCCAGAGCCAGGCGGCGTCGATGTGGGAGTTGCCGGTGACGTTGTAGGTGAGCTCGCGGAACATGGGCTTGAGCGGCTCAAGCTCGGTGGCGGCCTGCTTGAGCGAGGCGTCGAACTTGGCCTGGTCGCCGGAGTCGAGCGCGGAGAGATCGACGGTGGTGATGGCGTGCTCGAGCGTGGCCATGTCGGCGGTGGGGTTTTTGGAGAGCGTGGGGATGAGGAGGGTCGAGGAGAGGAACTCGGTGCGAAGGTCTTCAGGGCTGGGACGGTTGGACGCGAAGTCGATCTTGAGGGTAACGCCGCGGAAGGACTTCTTGTCGACGGTGTTGAGCAGCTTGACGGCGACGAGGACCTTTTCGCCGGGCTGGGCCTTGTCGAAGAGGATGATGGGCTCGAGGTCGTCGCCGAGCGCGACGCGGCGGCCGTTGAAGTAGATGATCTGCGGCATGGGGCCGTTGGCGCTGGCGTGGAAGGCGAACCAGATGCGCGCGCCGGTGAGGTCGTAGCCGTTGAGGGTCTTGGGGACTTCGATGGTGCGGCGATACCAGACGGACTCGTTGGGGGCTTCGCTGCGGGCTTTGACGACCTGCCAGGAGCTGTCGTCGAGCGCGGGGTCTTCGCCGTGCGGGAGGTCGCCGGCGTGGTAGCGCCAGTCAGGCGCGGAGAGCTCGTCGAAGGTGGAGAGGCGCTCAATTACCTGCTGGGCCGCGGGCGAGAGCGAGCTGGTGATGTTGGCGGCTTGTCCGCGCCTCTGTGCGTTGGCTGCGGGCGCGAGGGCTATGAGGAGCGATGTTGCGGCCAAAGTGAGGACCGAGGCGAGTTGGCGGGCGCGGGCGAGATGGGGATGGTTGGTCACAGGTGCTCCTTGTGTTTTTGAGAGGCAGAGAAAGCCCGTTGAAGCGAACAGAGGAAGTCTAAACCAAAATTATGATTGCGCTCTCAGAAAGTGTTGAGGAGGCGGCAAAATCTTCCGGTACGCCCGACTTTGGGCCGCGCAATTTCCTTGCCTGTGTGATAGCATCCGTTTCCCCTGGGAAGCGCCCTCCGGCTGCGCTCCGAACGTGGTGAGTCTTTGAACGCTGCCGGGCGGGGGATGGCGGAAGTCTGAAGCGGCGCTGCTGTCGGTTGAGCGCGTCTATATACACAGGCGCAATAGAAAGGCGCACGCTAACGGACTTGAGCTGAGGAGGGACTGCGGTATGAGGGTCTATCAAGGGAGAGAGATTCGCAATGTGGCCGTGGTGGGCCATGCGCATAGTGGCAAGTCGACACTGATTGCAGCGCTGCTGCATGCGGCGAAGATGACGCCGGCGCAGGGGCGGGTGGAAGACGGGTCGGCGGTGACGGCGTATGACGAGGAAGAGGTGGCGCGGCGGACGACGATGTCTAACGCAGTCGCGTTTGCGGAGTGGGGCGGGGTGAAGATCAACCTGCTGGATACGCCGGGGTTCCATATGTTTGTGCAGGAGTCGCGCGCGGCGATGCTTCCGGTGGAGACGGCGCTGATTGTGCTGAACGCGCAGGTGGGCGCGGAGACGGTGACGGACCGGGTGTGGCACTATGCGGCGGAGGTGAACCTGCCGCGTGTGCTGGTGATGAATCAGGTGGACCATCCCAAGGCCGATAGCCGCGTGGGACGGATGGAGATGATCGAGCACCTGCAGGGGAAGTGGGGCAGGCAGGTGGTGCCGGTGCAGTTGCCGATTGTGGACAAGGACGGCTTTCACGGGGTGGTGGACCTGGTGACGATGCAGGCCTTTCTGTACAAGCCCGGTGGCGATGGACGCGGCGAGGTGGGCAAGATTCCGCATGTGATGGAAGAGGACGCGAAGAAGGCGCATGAGGCGCTGGTGGAACTGGTCGCCGAGGGGAAAGATGAGCTGATGGAGGAGTTCTTCCGCGAGGGCACGATTCCGGAGGAGCATCTAATCGCGGCGCTGCATGAGGCGATTCGCGAGGACCGCATCTTCCCGGTGCTGTATGTGAGCGGGCTGCGGAATGTGGGCACGGACCATCTGCTGGATTTTCTGAAGGTCTATGCGCCTTCGCCGGTGGAGCGCGAGCCGGTGGCTGCGCGGGGATTGCAGCGCCCGGTCGGGACCAATGGCCATGCGAATGGCGAGGCGGTTACGGCGCAGGAAGAGATTGTGATGCGCGGCATGGACGATAAGGAGCCGCTGGCGCTCTACGTCTTCAAGACGATGTCGGACCCGTTTGCCGGACGGATCTCATTTTTCAAGGTGCTGAGCGGCACGTTGAAGAATGACAGGACGGTGGAGAACTACACGCGGCAGGAGCAGGAGCGGCTGGTGCATCTTTCGATCATGCAGGGACGCAAGGCGGTCGAAGTGCCGGAGCTGCATGCGGGCGATCTGGGCGCGGTGGCGAAGCTGCACGTGACGCTGACGGGCGATTCGCTGGGCGACCGTGGACAGGATATCTTCCTAGAGCCGGTGGCGATGCCGGAGCCTGCGATGACCTATGCGATTGAGCCGAAGTCGCGCGCCGACGAGGACAAGCTGGCCCCGGCGGTGCACAAACTGATGGAAGAGGACCTGATGCTCCGGTTCTTCCGCGACCCGCAGACGAATGAGTTTCTGGTGGCGGGCGCGGGGCAGCAGCATATCGAGACGGTGGTCTCGAAGCTGAAGAAGCGGTATCACACGGAGGTGACGCTGAAGGCGCCGAAGGTACCTTATCGGGAGACGATTCTAGGCCACGCAGACGCGCAGGGCAGGCACAAGAAGCAGACGGGCGGGCATGGGCAGTTTGGCGACTGCAAGATTCGCATGGATGCGTTGCCGCGCGGCAGCGGCTTTGTGTTTGAGAACGATATCTTTGGCGGCTCGATTCCGCGGCAGTACATTCCGGCGGTTGAGAAGGGGATACAGGAGTCGGCGGCGCGCGGATTTCTGGCCGGGTATCCGGTGGTGGACTTCAAGGTGTCGTTGTATGACGGGAGCTACCACGATGTGGATTCGAGCGAGATGTCGTTCAAGATGGCCGGGCGACTGGCGTTTCGTAAGTGTATGGAACAGGCCCGGCCCGCGCTGCTGGAGCCGGTGATGAAGGTCGAGATCGAGACGCCGGATGAGTTTGCGGGCGCGCTGCTGGGCGATTTGAACTCGCGCCGTGGACGGGTGCAGGGCATGGAGCCGGGAAGCGCGGGTACGGTCGTGCGGGCCGAGGTGCCGATGGCGGAGATGCTGAGCTACGGCACGACGCTGACTTCGATTACGCAGGGCCGGGGCAGCTTCAGGATGGAGATGGGCCACTACGATATCGTGCCCGCGATGATCGCGCAGAAGATTCTGGCGACGGCGAAGCGGCCGGTGCATGATGAGGCGGAGGAATAGCGCTCTGTTCCGGGTGAAGTTTCGGTAGAGAAGCAGGTTTCTCCGCTACGCGATGGACGATGAGGCCGTCCATCGCTTCGGTCGAAATGACAGAGTTGTAGTGGTGAGGAACCCATTCATGCCGCGATGGGCTGCGGCATGAATGGGGCACCCGGTTCGTGACTGGTTAGCGGAGCCAGCCTGCGGTGAACAGCGCTTTGAAGTGTTCGCGGTAGGCGTAGATCAGGAAGATCTCGAGGATCGTGACGACGACTCCGGGACCGATTCCTGACATGTTGAAGGTGATGTGGAAGAGCAGGATGTTGACGATGACCGGGCCCAGCAGCACGAGGCCGATCGGGACGAATCGTCCAATCAGCAGCAGGATTCCGCCGACAACGTAGAAGAGGCCGTAGAACGTGAACCAGCCGTGTTTGAACATCACGGCCATCAATGTTCCTGCGTCGCCGGGAGGGAGTTGCATGGGGAGGAAGTGGAAGTAGATGTTGAGGCCGAAGAAGACGAAGATAAAGCCCAACAGGATACGCGCGATCAGGACAGCGATCTTCATAGAACTGACTCTCCTTGAAGAGTGAAATGTTCAGCGATGTGCCCAGGTGAAGGTGCTTTATAAGAAAAAGACCCACAGTTGCACGAGGATAAGATGATTCAGTAGCGTCAAATATGCAGAGAATTTCTTGCCCGGCCTGCCTGAGGCTGGAGCGAGATGGAGCTTGAATGAAGAGCGTGGCTGTTCGGATTGCGATTGTGCTGTCTGCCTTGTCGATGACCTTTGCATCTGTGCAGACGCTCAGGGCGCAGGCCGATGCGATTCCGAGCGCTTCGCCGGCGCAGCCTGTGGGGCAGAGCGATGAACAGCGCGGCAAGCAGCTTATCGACGAGATGGTGAAGGCGCTGGGCGGGCAGGCGTGGCTGGATCGTCAGGACGAGACGGAGGATGGCCGCGTGGCCTCGTTTTTTCAAGGACAGCCGAATGGACTGGGTACGCTGTTTCATGCCGACCGGCAATTTCCGGGGCCGGGCCGCCCTGAGGCGCTACGCATCGGCTTTCTCTCGTGGCGGGGCATGATTATGCCCGGCAAGAAGACCGATGTGGTGCAGATTTGGCGCGACAAGACCGGCTACGAGATTACCTACAAGGGCAAGACGACGCTGCCGAAGGAACAGGTGGCTAATTTCTATCTGCGGCGCGATCACTCGATTGAGGTTGTGGTGAGGGACTGGATCAAGGCGCCGGGCGTGATGATTGTGGCCGAGGGCACGACGATGGTGGAACGGCGCATGGCGGACAAGGTGACGGTGTTGAGCGCGAATAACGATGCCGTCACGCTGGAGCTGGATGCGACGACGCATCTGCCGCTGCGGAGCACCTTCCGCTCGCGCAATGCTCAGTTCAACGATTGGGACGAGGATGTGGAGGAGTATGACGACTACCACACGGTCCAGGACCTGCCGACAGCGTATACGCTGACCCGTTATCACAATGGCGAGATGGTGGGGCAGACGTTTCTGACCAGCGTTAAATACAACACAGGGTTGTCGCAGGACCTGTTCAATCCGGACCTGCTGCTCAAGAAAAAGTAGCCGCGCGGTTTATACTCAGGGCTGCCATGAGTGAGACGACTGCAACATCCACTGCCGCGACTGAATCCGCAGCGCATGCCCAATCCGCTGAACAGAAGACGATGGACATCGTTGAGATTATGTCCATTCTGCCGCATCGCTATCCGTTTCTGCTGATCGACCGCGTGATTGAGGTGGAACGGAAGCAGCGCATCGTCGCGATTAAGAACGTGTCGTTCAACGAGCCGCAGTTTCAGGGGCACTTTCCCGATTATCCCATCATGCCCGGGGTGTTGATGGTGGAGGCGATTGCGCAGGCGGGCGGCGCGCTGCTGCTGACCGAGATTCCTGACCGCGATAACAAGTTGATGGTCTTCACAGGCATCGACAGCGCGAAGTTTCGCCGGCCGGTGGTGCCGGGTGACCAGGTGCGCATTGAGGTGAAGGTGTTGAACTGGCGCTCGACCGCGGTGCGGATGCAGGGCACGGCGACGGTGGAGGGCAAGGTGGTTTGCGAAGCCACGGTGATGTGCGCGCTGGTGCCACGGGCGGCGAAGAAGCAAGAGAGCGGGGCTGCTTCGGCGTGAGCGAGCGGGCGAGGATTCATCCTACGGCGATTGTTGAGCCGGGCGCGCAGGTTCCGGCGAGCTGCACGGTTGGGCCCTACTGCACGATTGGGCCGAATGTTGTGCTGGGTGAGGAGTGCGAGCTGGTCTCGCACGTGGTGCTCGACGGGCACCTGACGATGGGGCGCAACAACCGCGTGTTTTCGTTTGCGTGCCTCGGCGTTGCTCCGCAGGATTTGAAATATAAGGGCGAGCCGACTGCGCTTATGATTGGCGACCGTAATGACATCCGCGAGTATGTGACGATCTCGCGCGGGACGACGGGCGGGGGCGGTACGACGCGCGTTGGCTCGGGCTGCCTGATTATGGCTTACACGCACATTGGGCATGACTCGGTGATTGGCGATGGCGTGATTCTGGCGAATGCAGCTACGCTTGCCGGGCATGTCACGGTGGAGGATTACGCCACTGTTGGCGCGCTGAATCCGGTGCACCAGTTCTGCACGATTGGCAAGTATGCCTATGTGGGCGGAGGCACGACGATCACGCAGGATGTGCTGCCGTACTCGCTGACTTCGATAGAGCGCAACAACCATGCGTATGGCATCAACAAGGTGGGGTTGGAGCGCAAGGGATTTACGCCGGAGGAGATCAAGCAGCTTCGTGCTGCGTATCGTCTGCTGCAGGCTTCGAAGCTGAATGTTTCGGAGGCGCTGGCGGCTATCCAGGAGAAGGTTGCGTCTGGCGAGTTCGGCGAGCGCGTGGCGTATCTGGCGGACTTCATTGCGAAGAGCGAGCGGGGCATTATCAAGTAGGCAATCTATAATTGCGTGCCATGAGGAAATACCTTGCTGCGTCTCTACTCGGGCTGAGTCTTTCGCTTGCCGCGCAGACAAACACTGCAGCTTCTCAAAGCCAGTCGAACGAGAAGCTGATCCAGATGGCTCAAGAGGACCAACTCGCTCGAACCAGCGCCTTGACGCAGGCTGAACGCGCGAAGGCTTTTCAGGCCGATGCGACCCGCCTCGCTGCAGTGAAAGAAATGATTGCGCAGAATCAGCTTGCAACTGGTCTGGATTACTTCAATGCGGCTCTCATCATGCAGCATGGACAGACCAGCGATGACTATCTTTTGGCCCATACACTGGCGGTCATTGGAATTAGCAAGGGAAACAGGAATTGCATCTGGCTAAGTGCGGCTACGCTGGATCGATACCTCTTCTCCATGAAGCAGCCACAGATCTACGGAACTCAATCTCATCGTCTTGATCCTGCAAAGCCATTCACGATGGAGCCTTATGCAGACCAACTGGTTACGGATGGTCTTCGAAAAGAGCTTGATGTGCCGGCTGAAGCTGTGCAAAAGCAGCGGCTTGATAAGCTCAATCAATCTTTACTAGCGAAATAGACCGGGAGCAATTTCAATGCGTTTTTCTGTTCGGATGATTGGCAAGAAGCTGTCTGGGATGGTCGTGCTTTGTGCGCTCGTAAGCTCATCATCTGCTTATGGCCAGGCGTCAGCGCCCATTCGCGTCGCCATTGTTGGGCTGGTGCATGGGCATGTGCAGGGATTTCTGCATAGTCTGCCGCAGCATCCTGAGGTGCAGCTTGTCGGTGTGACTGATCCGGATGCTGCGCTGCGCAGGCACTATCAGGAGCAGGCGCACCTGCCTGCGGGTATCTTCTATCCGACCGAGGCGGCGATGCTGAAGGCGACGCATCCGCAGGCGATTCTGGTGTACACGTCGATTGCGCATCATCGCGCGGCGATTGAAGAGGCTGCGCCGCTGCACATCGCTGTGATGGTGGAGAAGCCGCTGGCGACGACGGTGGACGATGCGCTCGCCATCGAGCGGCTCTCGCGCAAGTACAACGTTCCTGTCCTGACCAACTATGAGACGACTTGGTATGCGTCGAACATCGCGGCTTACGGGATGCTTGAAAAGGGCGAGATTGGTGACGTGCGCAAGTTGGTGGTTCACGACGGGCATCGTGGTCCGAAGGAGATTGGCGTTGGGCCGGAGTTTCTTTCGTGGCTGACGGACCCGGTGCAGAACGGCGCGGGCGCGCTGTTTGACTTCGGTTGCTATGGGGTCGATCTGGCTACGTGGTACATGCACGGCGAGCTTCCGCTGACGGTGACGGCGGTGACGCTGCACATCAAGCCGCAGATCTATCCGAAGGTTGACGACGACAGCACGATCGTCCTGACGTATCCGCATGCGCAGGTCATCATTCAGGGCTCGTGGAACTGGCCGTTCGACCGCAAGGATATGGAGGTCTACGGGGCCACGGGTTATGTGGACACCATCTACGGCGACAACACGCACTTGCGCATCCGCCTGCCGCACGAGCGCGCCGAGCATGTTGATCCGATTCCTGCGCTGACTGCGCCGGAGGACAACTCGCTCGACTATCTGAGCGCGGTTCTGAACGGGAAGCTGAAGCCAGAGCATGACCTGACTTCGCTGGATACGAATGTGACGGTGGTGCGGATTCTCGATGCGGCGCGTCGCAGCGCGCAGACGGGGCGGACGATTCGGCTGGCTGATGAAGTTGCAGGCAGCCATCGCAGTTCAGGAATGTAAGCGGAGAATTGCGTCTGTGATTCTGACCCATCGTGTCGGCGCGGCGAAGTACAGGTGCAGCGCTATCGCATGGGTGATGATCAGCGTGGGAAGCACATAGAGATAAGCTGCGTGGATTCGTCTGTTGACAAACAGATCTCGCAGGACGCCGAGGAAGATGAGCGCTTCGACGCAGTGATATGTCCAGTGCAAAGGGACTGCCGGGAATCGTGCAAAGGCGGCGGACATCAACGTACAACTCGCCATCAGGACGAGCCGCCGGTGCCACTCGGGCTTTTTGCGCCATAGGACGGCGAGCGCAAACAGGATGGCGAAGCTTCCCATGTCCTGAAGCTGAATGGCGAGGAATGGTGACTGCCCGGTCTCGTGGAAGTGGAGGATGTTGAACCGGTCCATCGTGAATGCAGTCGCCAGGCCGATGACGACCATCGCCGTCGCCAGCGCCGCGCCAAACCAGCCCAGCGTGCGGTGGACATTCACTTTGTGGACGCGGACCAATGCGGACTGCACGATGAAAAAAATGATCCAGCCGGAGAATGCGGTGGCGTGCAGGTAGAGAATCCACGGGCGCACCGGCACGGCGTGGATGAGAAAATGATTGACTGTGTGGCTGAAGCCGTAGACAACGATGGCTGCAATGAGCAGCGACATAAAGAGGTAGAAATATCGGGCGACCATGCCACGGAGCTTTGCTATGCGCGGAATTTCAATGGTGCGTGTCGTGCTGCCCATGATGTGCGGGTCATCATAGCATTGGGATGGTGGAGTGACACTGCGCAATATCCTGCATTGTTGCAAGCTCGGAAGCGGATCGGAAGAAGCGGAGTCTTGTGCCTTGCCACGGCTGCTTCTGCTGCGGAGTTTTGTCCTGGCCTGAATTGCGGCTAAAGTAGAGCGAATGCCGAAATTGGGTTTGATTGCGGGCAATGGGCGGTTTCCGTTTCTTCTGCTAGAGGCGGCGCGGGCGCATGGCTTGACTGTGGTGGTTGCGGCCATCAAGGAAGAGACTGATCCGGAGATTGATGCGCGGGCTGCGGCTGATGCGGAGATTCATGTTCACTGGATGTCGCTGGGTGAGCTTTCGCGGCTGATTGAGATGTTCAGGCAGGAGGGCGTCACGCGGGCCACAATGGCCGGGCAGGTGAAGCATAAGCAGATCTTTTCGAGCATTCGTCCGGACTGGCGGCTGGCGAAGCTGCTGCTGAACCTGCGCACGCGGAATACGGACATGCTGTTGGGAGCGGTGGCGAAGGTGCTGGCGGATGAGGGGATTGAGCTGATTAGTTCGACCGAGTATCTGGAGCCGCTGCTTGCCAAGGCTGGTGTGCTGACGCGGCGCGCGCCCGACGAGGAGGAGCAGAAGGACATTGCTTATGGGCGGACGGTGGCGCGGGCGATTGCGGGGTACGATCTTGGCCAGACCGTGGTGATTGCCGCGCAGGCTTGCGTGGCGGTCGAGGCGATGGAGGGTACGGACGCGACGATCGAGCGTGCTGGGGCGCTCTTTCGCACGCTGGATACTGAAGCTGGCGAGACGACGCTGCGGCGGTCGCTGACCGTGGTGAAGGTCGCCAAGCCGAATCAGGACATGCGCTTCGATGTGCCGGTCGTTGGCGTGCGGACGATTGAGGCGATGCAGCGGGCTAGGGCTACGTGTCTTGCTGTGGAGGCGGGCAGGACGCTGCTGTTCGACCCGGAGGCTATTGTGCGGGCGGCGGATGCGGCAGGCATTGCTATTTCTGCTGAATAACCAGCAGGTTGTCATTGTTTTGTCACGGCGGCGTAAAATTGCTTCGCACGCCCTCTGGCGCGAGTCTTATCCGCATATTTATACGTCACCACTAAATAGATTCAGCATATAAAGGGGATTGATGATGCACAAACGAATTCTGACCGCCCTCGTGGCCGGCGCCGTTGTTGCAGGATGTGGAATCGGCGCGAAGGCCTATGCAGCACCCCCGACCGAACTTGCCGTCGGCACAACCGCACCGAACTTTACGCTGCCCTCGCAGGAGAACAAGGACATCAGCCTGTCCGAGTTCAAGGGCAAGTGGGTGGTGCTCTACTTCTACCCTAAGGACCAGACGCAGGGCTGCACGATTGAGGCGCACAACTTCCAGCGCGACCTCACCAAATATCATGCGCTGAATGCTGTGGTGCTGGGCGTGAGCCTGGATACGGTGGCCAGCCACAAAGCCTGGTGCGCGAAGGACACGTTCAACTTCAAGATGCTTGCCGATCCCGACCACAAGGTGGTCGATATGTACGGCGTGCCCTTGAAGACGTTCGGCACGATGCACTTTGCCAATCGCGAGACGTTTTTGATTTCTCCTGAAGGGAAGATCGTGAAGGTGTGGCCGAAGGTTGACCCCAATGTTCATAGCACTGAGGTGCTTGCGGAGTTGACGGCCGACGAGAAGAAGTAAACGGTCGAGTTGCAAGCAGACGCAAAAAGGCCCGGGTCTCTTTCGAGAGTCCGGGCCTATTTGCTTGCCTTAAGGGTTAAGACTACTTCTTCTTTGCAGCCTTCTTGGCGGCCTTCTTCGCGGGGGCCTTCTTCGCCGCCTTCTTAGCAGGAGCCTTCTTCACTGCCTTCTTCGTTGCCTTTTTTGCTGCTTTCTTCGTTGCCAATTTAGTACCTCTCGTTGTTGATTTTTTACTGCGCGCCGTGCCCTTCTTGACGGACACCTTTTTCAAGGCGGCCTTGCCACCGCGACGGGCTACGGCCTTCTTCGCGGTAGAACCTGATTTCTTTTTCGCTGCTTTCTTCGGAGCAGCCTTCTTTGCCGCTTTCTTTGCGGCCTTTTTCGCTGGAGCTTTCTTCACTGCCTTCTTGGCGGCTTTCTTCGCCGCTTTCTTGGCAGGAGTCTTCTTCTTTGCCGGAGCAGCTTTCTTCGCTGGCGCGGCGGCGACTGGGGCCGGTGGCGGCGGCGTGTAGACGGCCGTCTCGCGAACGACTTCAATCTCTACCGGGCGGATTTCATCGGCGTAGTCGTCTTCCTCTGAGGTCATCGTGACCTCTTCTTCTTCGTCATCATCGAAGCCGCGTGCGAGATCGTTGTCTTCGTGTCCATCGCCGAAGAGATCATCGTCAGGCGCTGCATAAATCTTGATCGTGTCGTCAAACATCATCGCTGTTTTCCCTCGCTCCGCTTATGTCTCTTTCGCTCGACTTCGTCTGCTCAAAATACGATGCTGTGAAAATGGCCCTTTACTGCCCGGCACGAGATTCTAGCAACAGGATGCATCTACGCGCCAGCGAAGGCAAGCATTCTTTTTAGCCTGGTAGCTTATCGAACAGCTTTGTGTTTCTTTTTGGACGAGCTCGATTTGGTAGTCGTGTGCGATTTCGACTTTGTGTGATGTGTGCTGGTGTGCTCCGGATCCGCGTGGATCGCGGTCTTTCGCGTGCGTGAGGAAGCGCGCGTGTGCGAGGAGCGCCGGCGTGTGCGGCTGTGCGGGGCCAGCCGGATGGGTTCGGCGACGGTTAAATATTTTCCTGACGGAAGCGTGTTGGAGCGGAGATGATTCCACCTTCGCAGCGATTCGACGGTGACGCCGAAGCGGTCGGCGACGGTGACGAGCGTGTCTCCGCGGCGTGTCTTGTAGTGTTGCGGACGCACGCTGGCAGATACGCTGGCGACGGGGATGACGAGCTCGTCGCCTGTATCGACGCTGTCGCCGGCGGCGATGTCATTCTCTTCGGCGATCTCGCTGGCGCGGGTGTGGAACTGGGTTGCGATGCCGTCGAGCGTCTCGCCGTCGCGCACGACGTGGAAGCGCCAGGTGTTGCGCTTGTCGTCGGGAATGTCTTTGATGCGCGAGTGGAAGGTGTCTGTGGTGCCGACGGGGATGTGCAGGTCGAACGGCATGTCGTTTGGTGTCGTCATGCGCAGCAGGCTGGGATTGAGGGCGACGATCTCGTCGAGCGGCGCGCCGGTGACGTCGGCGACGAGGCGCAGGTCGATCGCGCTGTCGACCGTGACGGTGTCGGAGACGACGGGCGGGTCGGGCACGAGCTTGTCGAGTCCATACTGCGTTGGGTTCTTTGCCATGATGATGGCGGCGATGATGCCGGGCACGTAGTTCTTGGTCTCGCCGGGAAGCACGTTGCGTTTGTAGAGCTCCCAGAAGTCGGCGTAGCCGGTCTTCATGACGGCGCGCTGTACGTAGCCTGGGCCCCAGTCATAGGCGGCCATGGCGAGATACCAGTCGCCGAACTGATCGTAGAGCGACTTCATGTAGCGGGCGTATGCCTTCGAGCTTTTCTCGGGATCGAAGCGTTCATCGTACCAGCCGTTACGCGCGAGGCCGTAGGCTCCGGTGGGCATGAACTGCCACATGCCGCCCGCGCCTGAGCGAGCATTGAGCGCCTGCGGCTGAAAGCCGGATTCGGCGACGGCCAGGTACATGAGGTCCTGCGGCACGCCCGCGTCGCGGAGGTCCTTCGAGATCATGTCCTTATACTTGCCTGCGCGTTCGAGCGAGGCAATCAGGTGCGCGTGGCCTTTGGGATTATTTGAGAAGTAGCTGATGAAGCCGGCGACGTAGTCGTTGATGACGAGCGGGAAGTCGGAGTGCGTGGTCTTGAGTTCGTTTTCGAGTTTTGCGGTCAGCGCGGCGTTGGCCGGGAAGGTGACTTCGTTGGCGGTGTCGAGCGGCGCGGCCTCGATCTGCTGTGAGAAGCCGTTGCCCTGCTTGAGCGAGGCCATCTCGAGCGAGTTGACGCGGTCGAGCAGGCGCTCGAATTCGTCGGAGAGCTGCGGGTCGCTCTTGAGGTCCATGCCGCTGGTGAGCATGAGGTCGACGGCGGCGTCGAAGTTCAGGCGCGCGGCGTCGAGCTGTCCAGCCTGATAGCTGGTGACGCCCTGGCGGTAGGTCTGCTCGGCCTGCTGGATGAGGTGCTGCACCTTTGCGGCGTGGGCCGCGTCCTGCGCAGTCTGTGGTGCTGAAGGCACTGCGGCTGTCGATGCCTGCGCGGGCTTTGCTCCGGACGGCTGGCCGATGGCGGGGGCCATCGCATTCGCCGGCGTCTTGCCCGGGGCTGCGGCTTCATTCTGCTTGCAGCCAGAGAAGAGCAGAGGAACGCAAAGAAGCAGGAACGCCCATCGGCGCAGGTCTGCTCGCAGGTCAACTGTGGAAGGGGCCAGAAACATTGTTACTGCTCATTGTATGACGCTCGGCACGCCGGAATAGCTCTTTCTTGCGCGACGGAGAACATGAGAGAGCACCGCGCCTGCGGACGATCCGGTTCGCTTGCGCTAGGCTTCGCGGACGAGCAGCGTGTTGAACGAGTCAGGCTCCATCGAGCCAGCGATGGTTCGTTCACCGATGGCCACGTTTACGGGACGCTCGTACGCGCTCTCGTTGCGCAGGATGACGGCGAGGCTCTTGTCTGGATTGAGGAACGCGAGCGCGTTGTCTTCGGTGCCGGTGACTTCAAGACGCTGAGCGCCCTTCTGGACGAAGTGGCTGACGTGCTTCATGACGTAGTACTCGTGGTTGAAAGCATAGGTCTTTGCCTGCGGCGTGACCGTGATGAGCGAGTTTTGCGGCCAGCCCCAGTGGCTTTCGCCGCCGGGCACAAGCGCGATGTTCCAATACATGTAGCCGCTGGCTCCGGAGCGCAGGTAGTGCTTCATCAGGTCCCAGCAGTAGCCCGCGTAGGCCCAGGTATTTTTGCCGTCGCCGCACTCCTGTTCCGACTGGTAGAGGGTGAGCGCAGGGTGGTCGCGGTGGATCTGTGCGATGGCTCCTTTGCCCGCCCACTGCACGCCGACGCCTTTGATGTATCGGCCCGCGTCCTGATCGGCCAGCACGACGTTGAGCAGGGATTCGTTGGCGCGCTCGAGCGTGCCGAAGAAGACTTCGACGTCGCGCTTTGCCATCTCAGGCCCAAGATGCCGCACGAAGCGTGCCAGACCCTCGGGCGTCCACGTGCAACTGGGGAAGGGCTGTGCTGAGTTGAACTCATTTTGTGGCATCACCATCCCTACGCGGATGCCTTGCTCGCGGTAGGCGTCGATGAAGCGGCCGAAGTAAAGTGCGTAGGCCTGGAAGTATTTTTCATCCTGAATGAAGAGATCGGTGCCTTCTTTGCCTACGCGGTCGGGTGTGAGTCCGTTTGGCGGCTGGCCGGGAATAAACTGCATGGCCGCGGCGTAGTGTTTGTTGCGCTTCATCCACGAGGGCGGACTCCAGGGCGATGCCCACAGCTCGAGGTCCGGGCTGTACTGCTGCGCCTGCTTGATGAACGGCACCAGCGTCTCGAGATCGTTGGCGATGCTGAAGTGATCGAGCGCAAAGTCGCCGTCGTGCTCGTCATAGGAGTACCAGCCGCGCGAGAAGTCGTTCGCGCCTAAGGGCATGCGGCAGAGGTTGAAGCTCGCGCCGAAGCCAGGCTCGAAGAGCTCCTTGAAGATGGCGTCGCGGTTGCTGCTGTCGAGCGCGTTGAGCGCGGTCCAGCCGAGCTCATTGAAGCATGCGCCAAAGCCCGCGAGGACGGGGCCTGTGGCCTCGGTGGCGACTCGGGCGTCGAGCGTGTCCCACTGCCACCCCGGGCCGCGCAGCGGCTTCTGCTGCCAGCGCGAGGCTGCCGTCGTGGAGATCCATGTCACGCCACCGATGGAGTTTTGTGCAGCGATCTGCCCGGTCATTCCTGGCGCGACGGACGCCGCTGCGCCTGCTCCGGCGAGCATTGCCGCCTGCCCTAGAAAATTGCGCCGCGTCAGTGGATGGAGCGTCTTGTTCTTTGCTGTCGAACTTTCGTGCCGGTTTGGACTCACCTTGACCTGTGCCCTCGCTGTCGCTGAATCTCGGCTGAACGTGCTATTTCACGCCGCTGTTGCACGCCTGCCGGCAACGCACAGATGTTAACATGGAGATTGAGGCCTTCCAGCTACACAATGGATCCAAACCACATTCGCAACTTCGCGATCATCGCGCATATTGACCACGGCAAAAGCACGCTCTCGGACCGTCTGCTGGAGTTGACCGGCTCGCTGACTTCGCGCGAGATGCAGGCCCAGGTGCTCGATGCCATGGACCTGGAGCGCGAGCGCGGCATCACGATCAAGGCCCACACCGTCCGCATGATGTACAAGGCCGAGGACGGCCAGACGTATCAGCTGAACCTGATCGACACGCCGGGCCACGTGGACTTCAGCTATGAGGTCTCGCGCTCGCTGGCTTCGTGCGAAGGCGCGCTGCTGGTGGTCGATGCGTCGCAGGGCGTCGAGGCGCAGACGCTGGCGAATGCGTATCTCGCCATCTCGCATGGGCTGGAGATTATTCCCATCATCAACAAGATTGACCTGCCCTCGGCGGACATCGAGCGCACGAAGGAGATGATCGAGAAGTCGGTCGGGCTGCCGGCGAGCGATGCGATTCCGGTTTCGGCGAAGACGGGGCAGAACGTTGAGCAGATTCTTGAGGCTGTAGTGCATCTGCTGCCGCCGCCCAAGGGCGATCCCGAAGCTCCGCTGCAGGCGCTGATCTTCGATAGCTGGTTCGATCCGTATCGCGGCGTGATTGTGCTGGCGCGTGTCGTCAGCGGCACGCTGCGCAAGGGCATGAAGATCAAGGTCATGTCGAACGGCAAGGTCTTCGACATTGAGAGCATGGGTGTGATGACGCCCAAGCCGGTCGAGCTGACTGAGCTTTCGGCGGGCGAGGTGGGATTCTTTGTCGCGACGATCAAGAATGTTGCCGACACGAAGGTGGGCGACACCATTACCGACGCCGAGCGGCCTTGTGCTGAGCCGCTGCCGGGCTTTGAAGACATCAAGAGCATGGTCTTCGCCGGGCTCTACACGGTCGATTCGCATGAGCATGCGCTGCTGCGCGATGCGCTTGAAAAGCTGCGGCTGAATGACAGCTCGTTTACGTTCGAGCCGGAGTCTTCGGTTGCGTTGGGCTTCGGTTTTCGCTGCGGCTTTCTTGGCCTGCTGCATCTGGAGATTATTCAGGAGCGGCTGGAGCGTGAGTACAACCTCGACCTGATCACGACCGCGCCCGGCGTGCGCTACAAGATCACGCTCACCGACGGTAAGGTGGTCGAGGTGGACAATCCTTCGCGCTGGCCTGACCCGTCGGAGATCGAGCAGATCGAAGAGCCGGTGATTACGGCGAAGATTCTGACGAACGAAGAGTATGTCGGCGGCATCTTGAAGCTGGTGGAAGACAAGCGCGGGCGGCAGCAGAACTTCGAGTACGTCTCGGAGACGCGCGTGATGCTGACCTACGAGCTTCCGCTCAATGAGATTGTGCTCGACTTCTACGATCGGCTGAAGTCGGTCTCACGCGGCTACGCTTCGCTGGACTATCACCTGGCTGGGACGTGGGTGTCGCCGATGGTGAAGATGGATATTCTGGTTTCGGGCGAGCCGGTCGATGCGCTGTCGATCATTGTGCACCGCGATTTTGCGTACGAGCGCGGCAAGGCGCTGGTGTCGAAGATGCGTGAGCTGATTCCGCGGCAGATGTTCGAGGTGGCGATTCAGGCGGCGATTGGGTCGAAGATCGTTGCGCGCGAGACCGTCACGGCCATGCGCAAGAACGTCATTGCCAAGTGCTACGGCGGCGACATCAGCCGCAAACGCAAGCTGCTCGAAAAACAGAAAGAAGGCAAGAAGCGCATGAAGCGCATCGGCAAGGTCGATATCCCGCAGGAGGCCTTCCTGGCCGTCCTGAAGGTCGGGGAAGAGTAGCTATCACACCAGCCACGGCGGCGAATCTATGCCTGTTGCGAATTGGAGACACCGGGTTGTAACCAGGATGTAACAAAAACCTGTGGAAACCGCTTATGCAAGAGATACTTGCCCGCCGGGGTGACGAAAATGCTGTTCCAGCCTGGTGCCTGTCAGTAACTAGCTTATTTGCAGATGGTTGCAGCATGGTTTTTTGGACTGCAACTTGCTGTGTTACCTGAAATCTGCACAGTTTCAAGTGAAGCGGGGAAAATGATCCACAGAATTTTCCACAGATGGCTGTGCTTTCCCGTGAAAATGACAGACAAAAAGGGAGACCTCATTGAGGTCTCCCTGATACTGCACTGCGTACTATTTTTTGGTGGTCGGAGCGGCCGTGTGCGCGGGCGCAGGAGCGACTGCGGCGGGCAGCGGCGCGGAGGCGTTGTAGGCCTCAACCACAGCCTTGGTCACGTCGATGTTGGGGCCAATCCACATAATGTTGCTGGCCTGGCTGGAGACGTCCATCAGCATGGTGAAGCCGTTGTCGGAGGCGTACTTCTTTGCCACGACAGCGACCTTCTGGGCGACCTGGCCGTAGGCCTCCTGGAGATCGGTGTTGTAGGAAGACTGAGCCTCTTCGGCTTCGCGGGTCAGGCTCTTCTCCTTAGCGTCGATCGCCTTGACCTTAACCTGACGCTGAGCGTCGGTCATGGTCGCGGGCGCGCTCTGAAGCTCTTTCTTGAGCGAGTCAACTTCCTTCGAGAGCGAGTCGATCTCGGCCTTCTTCGGCTCGTACTTCTTCTGGACGGCCTGAACGGCCTGCTGTCCTTCGTTGGTAGCGAAGACGGCCTGCTCGAATGCGATCAAGGCGATCTTTGCAGGAACAGCCTGCGGGGCTGCTTCTGCGGCTGCGGGCCGCGGCGCGGAGGGAACGGCGGGCGCTGCGGTCTGAGCCACACCAGCGGCGGCCGTCATGAGGCCGGCGCTGAGGGCGGAGATGAGTACGAGATTGCGGTTCATGCGAGGTGTTGCTCCTTCGAGATGTCTTCCAGGTTGAGTCTTACTTCGTGGTGGTGTGGTGGGCCGCGGCGGCTGGGGTGTGCGCGGTCGGAGCCGATGGCGGCAGCGCGGCAACTCCGGATTGAGCGTTATAGGCATCAACCACGGCCTGCGAGATATCCGTGCCGTTGACGGTCCACATCACGTCGAGCCCGCCCTGTGCACCGGTGTTGTTCAACAAAATGGTGTAGCCGTTCGCCTGAACATACTTGAGAACGACCGGACCGACCTTCTTGGCGATCTTGCCGAGCGCGTCCTGCACGTCAGCGTTGTAGGCGGCGGAGGCATCGTCTGAGTCGCGCTGCAGCTGCTTCTCTTTGGTGTCGATATCGCGTGCGCGGGCAGCGCGGTCGTCATCGGTCATGGTGGCGGGAGCGCTCTGCAGCTGCTTCTTGAGCGTGTCGATCTCCTGTGCGAGCGACTGGAGAGCGTCCTTCTTCGGCTCGTACTTCTTCTGCAGGCCCTGGAGTGCTTGCTGTCCTTCGTTGGTTGCTGCGGCCACCTGTTCGTATTCAATGATGGCGATCTTGGAGGGGCCAGCGTAAGGAGCTGCGGCGGGTGCGGCTGCGGAGGCTTGTGGTCCGGCGGTCTGGGCCACGGCGACTGTGGCCATCATCAGTCCCGCACCTATGGCGGAGACAAAAGCTAGCTTGCGATTCATGTGCGGTGTGGTGCTCCTTCGGCGATCAATCGAGAATAATCCGGCCTCAGGCGCACATGTTGTATGGCCTTACAAGCCTGTTCCCAGGACCTTTTGCGATGCACCATGACAAGGCGACATCTACAACTTCGTCCCTCCTGTCGCTGAACGAAACGGACAGGTGAAAAAAAGCGGGTCTGCCGGAACACATCAGATTATAGGGCTGCGGTGTGGGGCGGTCAAACAAGAATCTTGCGAGGCGATCTCCAGAATTTGGAACTTTGACCTATCCGATTTTCTGTTTTTGGACGGATCAGGGGGATGGATGGTCTGTAAGTGATGCAGAGGCGGCCCTCGGAGTTTGGAGATTAAATTGCTCTAATGTATTGCATCTCAAGTCAGAGAGTGCAGCAAGCTTCCTCGGCACGTGCGATGTCATACCCAAAAGAAGGTATGACCCCGGCTTCGAGGTTGCTTCCCAGACGGGAAGCTTTTTCGGGAGGCCAGTGATGGCCATTAATGCGAAGACCGCTTCACTGGAAGCGGTCTTCGACTATTCAGGATTTGTCAGGATTCGCCCGGTGGTTCTCGTTGCCCGCACCCGAGGTTTGCTCCTTCCCGTAGAGCAGGTTTCGGGGCCAGGCTTGATCACTCCAAACAGCTCTTGCCAAGCTTCTGGTTTGCGCGTAGGCTAGGTCTTGCCTAGTGGAGCGGCCGTGGGTGCCGATCCTTGTGTGGCAGCAACGGGCGAGATTGGTCTATATAGACTTGCAGCCGACACAAGATTCAGGCGAATCCGGATGGTTCGGAGCTCTGTCGTATACAGGTGAGGGTGAAGGAAACGCCAGTAAGGCGTTTCGGGCTGCGTAGCTGGCAGTTACCGGCTTTGGATAGCTGGTGTCGAGTCCAGTTGGCCGCCGCTAATAGAAGCAGAAGATGTCTGTTTGAGTAAAAATTGAGACCGTTTCCTCCGACGCTGAAATACCGGATTGGTTCGCGCCCCACCCCGATTGTGGTGAGCGGATGGCCTTTTAGCGTGGAAGAACCCGCGCATTGCGCTTAATGAACGCAGCAACAGGAAGTG
This sequence comes from Edaphobacter acidisoli, assembly GCF_014642855.1. Taxonomy (NCBI): domain Bacteria; kingdom Pseudomonadati; phylum Acidobacteriota; class Terriglobia; order Terriglobales; family Acidobacteriaceae; genus Edaphobacter; species Edaphobacter acidisoli. Next base: position 58,683 of record NZ_BMJB01000002.1, read on the forward strand.
GAAGCATGACTTCAGAGCAGAACGTACCCGAAGTGCCATCGCACCAGGGGCCGGCAATATCCCAATCCAACGACCAGCAGGACGGTAACGTCCAGTTTTCCGGCCAGCCCGCGCAGCATGGCATGGGACAGTCCAAGAGCAGCCGGCGCCGCCGCCGCAAGCGCAAGAACAAGACGGCTTCGGATGGCCAGGGACAGCAGGGCGGAGCGCCACAGGCAGGCGACCAGCCCGTGGGACAGATTCAAGCTGCGGCGCAGCCGCAGGGACAGCAGCATAACCAGGACCAGCACGGTCAAAACGCCGGCGGCAAGCGGTGGAAGAAGAAGTTCCGCGACCGTGACCGACCGCGCGGTGGCGGCGACAACCAGGGCAACGGCTTCCGCAGCCATGACACGCACCAGCCCGGCAACGTCGTCTCGGGTTACAAGCGCAAAGGCGGCAAGCAGCAACAGCAGCGTGGATCGCGCGGCTTTGTCGGCCCCATGGACCACAGCTATCGCGCTGTGAATGGCAACTTCGCCGATGCGCCGCCTTCGACCATCGACGGCATGAATGGAAATTACCAGGGCCGCTCGGGCGGACGCGGCGGCTATCAGGGCGACTCGCAGCCCATCGACTACTCGCAGGGCCGCGCGATTCCGATTCCTGAAGGCGCTCCTACGAAGATTTACTTCTTTATCGAAGACCTGTTCATCACCGCGAAGATTCAGGAGACGGCGCGTAAGCTCGGCGTCAAGGTGGCCTTCGTCAAGAACGATAAGGATGTCGTTGCCGGTCTGATCGGCGCCGAGGAAGATGACCGCGCGGGCCTGATTGTCTTCGATCTGAACAACGCCAATGCCAAGCCGCTGACGCTGATTCCCAAGCTGAAGGCAAAGCTGAAGCGGAGCACCTCGATTATCGGCTTCCTCTCGCACCTGCAGGGCGACCTGAAGGCAAAGGCGGTGGAGGCTGGTTGCGATACGGTGATGCCGCGTGCGGCGTTCTCGCAGAACCTTCCCAATCTGCTTCGCCGCTATGGGTTCGAGGAAGAGGAAGAGACGAACTTCAACCAGTAATTGTTCGATGGAACAGCATCATCGCGCGGCGCGGAGTTTTCCGTTGCCGCGTTGCTGCGTCTGGAGGATTAACCTGGAGGCCATGCCATGGGGCGTCCACCGAGCAGGTGCAGGTGCAGGTGGTGGACCGTCTGGCCGCCGTGGTCGCCTGTGTTGACGACGACGCGGTAGCCGTTGTCGAGCTTGTGGCTGCGTGCAATCTGTGTGGCGACAGACATCAGGTGGCCGACCAGCGGCTTGTGCTCGGGGTCAGCCTTGGCCAGTGAGGCGATGTGCTGTTTGGGAATGATCAGCAGATGTGTGGGAGCCTGCGGGTTGATGTCGGGAAAGCCAATACAGTACTCGTCTTCATAGACACGATTGGCTGGGATGGTGCCTGCGATGATCTTACAGAACAGACAGTCATGTGACATGTGGGCCGGTCTTTCTTGCTTCAATGTTGGAAGTACTTCGGGTGATGGCCTGGGAGCCAAGGGTTGTAGGTCGCCGCGAAGGCGGCCCGTTCGCTGATGGACGGGTGACTGAAGGTCCAGAACTCGACGAAGCGGTTTGGACTGGGATTGACGAGTGAGGTTTCACCCAGCAACTGGAAGGCTTGCTGGGCCGTGGTTTGCGGGTCGGCGACGATGCCGTGAATGGCCTCCTGTCCATAGACGTCGGCGGCGTGCTCCTGGATGCGGCTGTAGCTGTTGAAAATTGGCTCGCTCACGAATGAGAGGATGGAGAGCACGAGCACGAGGACGACGAGCGCGGACCAGTCGTGTTGCGAGGGCACGCCCCAGGCCGGCCCGTAGCGGCGAATCAGCCATCCGGTGGCGAGATACATCAGGTAGAACTCGATGAGAAGCAGTGCGGCCGAGAACTCGATCGTTGCGCGGATGTGGCCGAGAACGTAATGTCCCATCTCGTGACCAAAGATGAACAGAATCTCGTTCGGGGTTGCCTTTTGAATGGTTGTATCCCATACAACGACGCGTTTAGAGGGGCCGATTCCCGTGACGTAGGCGTTCAATCCAGTCACCTTGGCGCTGGCCTGCATCAAAAACATATGATCTGGCGGAATGCTGATGCCGCCACGTTGGACCACCTGTTCGAGCTGCGCTACCAGCGTTGGATCGGTCTTTTCGAGTGGCTGAAATTTGTAGAAGAGCGGATCAATCAGCACCGGTGAGATAAATACGCCGAAGATGACGGCTGCGATTGCTGGTATCCAGAACCAGAACCACCAGCGGCGGGGCGATTTGCGCATCACCCAGAAGAGCAGCATGACAAACAGCCCGCCCAGCACGAAGGTGAGGCCGAAGCTCTTGGCCTGATCGCCGAACCAGCTTCCCCAGCCTTGCACGGACTGGCCGTAGGCAACGGCTTCGTGGTGGCCAATCATATCGAGCGGTAGCGTGAGGATGGTGATGATCAGAAGGAGCAGGAACGTGAACAGAAAACCCTGCGCCCAGCGATTGCCGCTGGCTCCGACGGCCACGCGCTCCATCCAGGCGGCGATGCCGAGCGCGAGGATCAGGACGAGTTGCAGGATGCCCCAGCCGCTCTCGGCGAAGCCGAGCACCACGCGCACGCGCGAGTAGTCGATGGCCTGCTTCAGCTTGTCCGGGGGCAGGGAATAGGCGGCTGCGCTCTGGCTTGTCTGCTGTGACGCCCGCACTGTGGGGGCATTCTGCGCGTGGGCTGGTTTGGCGAAGCTGGCCGCAAGTACGGCGAGCAGGAGCAGGATGGGCCGGAGTCTCTTCATGCACGGTTTCTCAGCGGGCGTCTGCAGTCTCGAAAGAAGGCTGCTGCCGTGCAAAGATATCGCCAAAACACTCCGCGCCGCAACAAAGTCCTGCCGGAGCGCGTCTTCATAAGAAAGATTTGCTCCAAAGATTGGCTTTGAGCAGCGCAACGTGAAAGACATTCGATACACTCACGAACAGTCGTATTTTCCGTAAGCGAAACGAGTTTCTCATCTCATGAATAGAAAAAGCATGACGGTTGCCGGTGCAGGATTGGCCGGCCTTGCCTTGGTGTCGATGTTGCTGCCTGCGCGTGTTGTCTTCGCGGCGGCGAAGCCAGCTGCGGCGACAAACACGGTCCTGGTGGACACGATGGAAGCGGAGCTGCATCGCGCGATGAGCTCGCTGGGCAGCACGGGGGCGGACGGCGCACAGCCGAAGCCTTACTTCCTCAGCTATTCCGTGGCCGATGCAGACGATGTTGCCATCGCCTCGCAGTTTGGCGCGATTACCGCCTCGAACGAGAGCCATCGCCGCTACGCTGATGTGCAGGTGCGCGTCGGCGCGCCCGCCGAAGACAACACGCACGGCGACCACCGCAACAGCGCGCTCACGACCGTGCAGCTGCCCCTGACGGACGATCCTGAGGCAATCGCGCACACCTTGTGGTTCGCAACGAATCGCGGCTATGGCAAGGCGCTGGACGCTTATCTTCAGGTGAAGACCGATCAGCAGGTTCGCGCGAAAGAAGATGACACCTCGCCGGACTTCTCGACCGAGAAGCCTGTGACCGGGATGCTGCCACCTGCCGCGCCGCTCAGTGTGGACCGCGCAGCGTGGGAGACGCGGTTGCGCGAGCTTTCGGGCATCTTCAAGCAGTACCCGGATGTCTTCTTCAATACGGTTGCGCTTCAAGTCAGCTCGGAGACGGACTACTACGTCTCGTCCGAGGGCACGAAGACGGCCACACCCAGCCACACGGCGCGGCTGGTGATCGTTGCCCGCACGCGTGCAGCCGACGGGATGGACCTCTTCCGCGACCAGACGTTTGAGGCAGAAGACGCGGAGCATCTGCCTGACCAGGCGACCCTCGTCGCCAAAGTCAACGACCTCGCGAAGAGCCTTGCAGCGCTGCGTGCTGCTCCCGTGACCGAACCCTACAACGGCCCGGCGATCCTGAGCGGACGCGCCGCGGCGGTCTTCTTCCACGAGGTGCTGGGGCACCGGCTCGAAGGGCAGCGCCAGCGCGGCGATGAAGAGGGCCAGACCTTCACGAAGATGGTCGGCAAGCAGATACTGCCGACGTTCATCAGCGTCGCCGACGACCCGACGATGGCTACCTTCGACGGCACTGTTCTGAGCGGCCACTACGACTACGACGACGAAGGCCAGCCAGCCGAGCGCGTCGATCTGATCAAGGATGGAGTGCTCGACAGCTTCCTGATGTCGCGGCTGCCTATCGCCAGCTTTGCAAGCAGCAACGGACACGGCCGCGCGGAAGTGGGCCACATGCCGACGGGCCGTCAGGGCAACCTGATTGTCAGCTCGTCGAAGACCGTCTCGGACGCCGATCTGCGCGAGATGCTCAAGGCGGAAGCAAAGAAGCAGGGCAAGGCGTACGGGCTCTTCTTCGAGGACATCTCGTCGGGCTTCGCCGTCACCACGCGCCGCTCGCCACAGGCGTTTCAGGTCATCCCGCTGGTCGTTTATCGCGTGTATGTCGATGGCCGTCCGGACGAGCTGGTGCGCGGTGTGAGCATTGTGGGGACGCCGCAGGCGGCGCTGCTGCGCATCATGGCGACAGGCGACAAGCAGCAGGTCTTCAATGGCATCTGCGGCGCGGAGTCAGGCAGCATTCCTGTAAGCGCAGTGGCACCGGCAATGCTGGTCAGCGAGATTGAGACGCAGAAGCAGGCGCAGGGAACAGCGCGTCCGCCGATTCTTCCCCCGCCCGGAGCGGAGAACCCAGCATCAACCGGAAAGGGTGGCCTATGAGCGGACGATTTTCATCGAGAGTTGCAGGGAAGTGCTGGCTGGCTGTAGCGGCCTCGGTTCTATTTGCTACCGCTGGGGTTACAAATAATGCTGTCGCGCAGAAGCCTGTTCACAGCGCTTCTGCTCACGGCACTACCACTCACGGAAGCACCGCTCACAGCACAGAAGACGTGCTGCTGAAGGCGATGAAGACGGAGCTCGCCCGCGAGAAGGCCGATCTTGTGCTGACGGGGATGCAGCGTCCTTACTTCATCGAGTACAGGCTCGACGACCTTACCGCCTATGAAGCCGTCGCCAACTACGGCGCGCTGACGAGCGAAGAGGCGAACCATGCCCGCGTTGTGCGCGTGATTGTGCGGGTCGGCGATTACACCTCCGACAGCAGCACAGGCCGCGGCGACGGCAGCGTCACGCTCGCTCCTGAAGACAACAATCCCGAGGCGCTGCGTTATGCGCTGTGGATCGCCACCGACACGGCCTACAAGGGCGCGCTGCGCGCTTATGCAGCCAAGCAGGCTGCGCTCAAACAGTATCAATCGACGCGGCCCGAGCATGACTTTGCCGAAGAGAAGCCGGTCGCGCACATCGGTCCGCTGGTCTCGCTGGACCTCGACCGTGCGGAGTGGAAGAGGCGCATCATCCAGGCCAGCGGCCTCTATGCGACTGATCCCACAGTGCGCGGTTATGCCAACGACGTGCAGTACTCGACCGCGAACATCCGCGCGATTGCTCTCAACCGCTACGTGGTCAACACCGAAGGCACGGCGCTGCGTCAGGGCTATACCGGCTACAGCGGAATGATCAGCGTGGGCGGGCAGGCTCCCGATGGAATGCAGTTGAGCCGCGATAACGGCACGACCGCTGTGGACGCCAGGGACCTTGAAAGCTGGCCGGCGTTTCGCAAGCGTGTCATCGACGATATCGAGAGCTTCGAGGCACTGCGCAAAGCTCCACTCGTCTCTGCCGACGACTATCACGGCCCTGTGCTGATGAGTGGGGACGCTGCCTCTGATGTCTTCAGCCACCTCTTCATGCCGAACATCCTCGGCACGCGTCCGGCGATGGGCACGACCGCACGCACCAACGGCGCCTATGCGGCCAGCTACAAGTCGCGCGTGCTGCCGGACTTCCTCAGCGTCACCGACAACCCGCTGGAGGCGAAGTACGCCGGTCATGCGCTGATGGGCGCCTACACCATCGACGATGAAGGCGTGCCGGCGCAGACGGTCAACGTTGCCGTCAACGGCACGCTTGAAAACTACCTCATCGGCCGCGAGCCTATCCGCGACTTTCCTGCTTCGAATGGCCACGGCCGCGCCGCTCCTGGAGGAGATGCGCATCCTTCCAGCAGCGTGCTCGTTGTCAAATCGAGTCAGCCGCTTTCGCCTGAGGAGCTGAACAAGCGGCTGCTCTCCATGGCGAAAGACCAGGGCCACGATGTGTATTATGTGCAGACGCTGGGCGGCCCGTTTCAGCCGCGTGTGCTCTATCTCGTGCATGCCGACGGCACACGCCAGCTTGTGCGTGGAGCGGCCTTCGACGAACTCGATACGCGCAGCCTGCGTTCGGACATCATCGCTGCGGGCAACGATCCCTTCGTCTCGCAGTCGCTCGGCGCTGTCCCAAGCACAACTATCGCGCCCAGCCTGTTGTTCGACGACATCGGCATCAAGCGCGCCACAGAGGAGCAGCAGAAGCTTCCGTACTATCCTCCGCCTGCTCTGCCGGAGAAGTAGCGGCGGATTTAATTTGTGCGGATGAGGAATGGTTGCGCGGCGGGATCGCGCGGATGGATGCCGTCGGCGACCTCGGTTGCCGTGTTCTTGTCGGGATACCTCGGGTTCACGCGAACCCAATAGCCGGTGGGTCCGGGGAACTCGATCACCTTCGCTGTCCGGTAGCGGCGCATCAGCTGCTCTTTCAGGGCGATGGCGTCCTTCTCACGCGCGAATGCTCCAACCTGCACGCACCAGCGTCCAGCGGGATCGGCGGCTGCCTGGTCCGGCGGCGCAAATGCCTCCAGCCGAACCTTCGCAACACCGGCGCGGTAAACGCCCGTCGCCTTCGCTGCGGCAAGCGACAGGTCGATGATGCGTCCGCGCACGAACGGCCCGCGGTCGGTGATCTTGACGACGGCAGATTCGCCGTTGGCGAGGTTCGTGACGCGCACGATCGTGCCCAGCGGAAGCGTCAGGTGCGCAGCGGTCATGGCGTTCTGGTCGTAGATCTTGCCGTCGGCGCCCTTGCGCCCCGCGTACGGAGGCCCGTACCAGCTTGCAAGCCCGACTTCGGTCATGATCGGTTTGCCGTAGCTGCGCGGAATCTCGGCAGGCGCTGTGGCGGAGCCTTCTTCTGATGGCGCAGGCTGCGTCGTGGACGGATAGCTCGGTGTCGAACGAATCGCGGGCGGAGGCGGCGGGTTGTACGCACGCGCCGTCTCGCGATGGCAACCGCTCACGGCCAGCGCGGACACCGCGAGTGCCACTCCGGGAAGCAGGCGGGCGTGCCTCAAGGCTTCGCCGCACCTGTTGGCGGTTGCGTGCGCGAGTTCGCGTCCATGCGGTCTGCGAGCTTTTCGAGCTCAGCGGCAGCGCGGCGCAGCGCGTCAGGTCCATTGCGCCGCACCTCTGGCACGATCTCATCGTTGATGTGCTGAATCAGTCGGCGCAGGTCTTCTTCGGCGCGTGTGCCTGCTTCGCTGAAGATCTGGCCCCATCCTCGATTTGTCTCGTTCGCCATGCGTCACCTCGGCTCTCTCATTATGTAGATGTGGAAAAATGCCGGTCAACGCATCCGGCGCGTTATTCCGCGTGCTGGTGCCGATGTGGTAACGCGTGCGATGGAATACAACCTCAAGCAATTCAATGGCGTCTTTGTTGCAGGCGCATTGATTCAGCGGTCAAGATTTTGTTTTGATGTGATCGAATTTCTTTCTCTGAGGCGACTCATTGGTACTTTTTGCGACCAGGTTTGCCCGCACTTTGCTGCTTGGGCTGACCATTCCGATTGCATCGCTCGGATACGCTCAATCCGTCTCGAGCAGCGCGTCGCCTTCAGCGGACTCGGCGCTTCCGAACGCTCCAACTCCCGCCACTCGTCGCGCACCCTGGTATGGGATGACGATTAGTCCAGATGAAACGGCACCGCGGCTCACCATATTCGACAAGGCTCTTGGCGGCCTTCGCGACTCCGTTTACCCTCCCTCGCAGGTTGCATGGATTGCTTCGGCGGGCTGGTCGCAGTTGATCAACCGGAGCCCCAATTACGGTACCGACAAAGGCGCATTCGGCCAACGTCTCGGTGCTTCCGCTGTGCGCGACATCAGCGAAACGGTATTCAGCAAATCCGTCTTTGCGCCCGTCTTTCACGAGGACCCGCGTTACTACCGGATGGGCCCCGGCCACGGGATCATTCAGCGCGGTGTCTATGCTGCAACTCGCGTCTTCGTTACACGAACCGACGAGGGGCGTGCAACTCCGAACTACGCTTTGCTGGTTGGTCACGCAGGCGGAGCTGCGCTCACCGTGACCTATTACCCGGCGCGCAACACCAGCTTTGGCGGCGTCTCCCGAACCTTTGCTACCTCGCTCGGCGGGGCGGCCCTGGGGTTTGTCGCCGACGAGTTCCTCGATGACGTATTGCATGCTGTTCATCTGAAGAAGGCAGAGTAGTTTTTTTGCTGCTAGTGTTGAAATGGGAATGGAGCGAATTGCGTTGATGCGTTGGATGCTATCTCTGGCGTTGCCACTGTCCACGCTCGCCTGGGCCCAGACGACGCCGCCAGCTCCCGCACAAGCGTCCTCGTCCTCCATCTCCAGCCAGCTTCCCGACGCGCCCAGCGCAGTCAATTCCGGCCAAGAGGATGTCGTTGTTGTAGCCGAGGAGTCGTTCAAGAAGACCGGTGACGGCGCGCACTCGTGCGGAATTTTTTCGTCGATGAAGGTTGTCTACTTCGACCCGCGCCGCGTGAACCAGATACCCAAGCCCTGCAGCGAGCTGGTCTACCCGTATCAGCGATTCCTCAACACCAACGTCGCCATTCCCATGACGTGGCAGCAGAAGGGGTATCTCGCGCTGCACGACCTGAGCGACCCCTCCAACCTCGGCACCATCGCGGGCATCTCGGCCATCACCATCGGGATTGATTCGCACACAGCTTACGGCCCGGGTTGGAAGGGCTATGGCAAGATCGTCGGCGTCAGCCTGGCGCAGGACGCGACCGGTCAGTTCTTCGGCGTCTTTGCTATCCCGGCGCTCGTGCGTCAGGACCCGCGCTACTACCGGATGCCTCACGCTAGCATTCCCCGGCGCATCCTTTACTCCATCTCACGCACCGTGATTTCGCGCAACGATGCCGGCGACCCGATTCCGAACTATGCCTCGCTGCTCACCTACGGCATCAATTCCGAGATCAGCAACCTGTACGTCCCTGGGATTCACCCCAACGCAGAGTCCACCCTGGCCCGCACCCTTACCGGCATCGCCACCGACCCAGCCAATAATTTGCTCACTGAGTTTCTGCCTGACGTAGCCACTCGCATCCACATCCGTATCATCTTCGTGCAGCGCATCCTTAATAACGTTGCTGCTCCGGACGCAGGCTCCTGAGCAAAAATTCATCTTTTTTCATGATTTTTTACCGTCCCATTCGCTGCTTCTAAATAACCATTCAATGCAAAATATCGCTGTTCGCCTTTGTTTGCTTCGACTTAGGTGTCAGAGTGCGTACTGTTAAGGGCGCACCGAAGTTATCCCTAGCTGCGTCATAGCAATAGAGTTTGCGAAGACGCGCGTTCGAGGCACTTGGCTTAGGCCAGCGCCGCCCATTTGCGATGCACGCATGCAATGGGGCAAACAGGATTTGAAGTAAGCAATCGAAGAACATGATTCTTTCGAGGAGAAAAAGATGGCAAAGGCAGCGAAGTTGGCCGAAAAGGCCCTTACTTATGGAGCTAAAGCAGGTTGGGCCGTTTTCAGTAAATTGAATTCCATCAGTCCGAACCCGAGCTTTACCCCCAAGTGGAGCGACAAGCCACTGCTCAAGAGCTACCAGAAGGAGAAGCCCCCGCTGGGCTGGCCGCGCACGACCGATTCGCTCTGCCCCAAGTGCGTCCCTGAGATTCGCCAGCAGATCCTCGACGGCAAGCTGCCGCACGAGATCCTGCTGAACGAGAAGGTTGGCGAGATCAAGGCACAGATCATCGAGCGCGATGGCAAGATTCTGATGGTGAAGGACTGCCCCATCCACGGCCACTTCGAGGACGTCATGTCCATCGACCCGCCGATGATGAAGCACCTCGAAGACGTCTTCCCCGGCCGCGACATCCGCGCCCACAACGACGAGAAGCTGCACAACCACGGCACTTCGACCGTCACGCACGGCCGCGGATCGGTCCTGACCATCGACCTGACCAACCGCTGCAACATGATGTGCGACCCCTGCTTCATGGACGCCAACCAGGTCGGCTTCGTTCACGAGCTGACGTGGGACGAGATCAAGACCATGCTCGACAACGCGATCTCCATCAAGCCGCGCCGTCAGATGAGCGTGCAGTTCTCCGGCGGCGAGCCGACGCTGTCGCCGTACTTCCTCGACGCCGTCGCCTACTCCCGCAAGGTGGGTTACAACTCCGTGCAGGCCGCGACCAACGGCATCGAGTTCGCCAAGTCGAAGGAGTTCGCCAAGGCCGCCGCTGAGGCTGGTCTGCGCTATGCGTACCTCCAGTTCGACGGCATCGGCAACGCGGCCAACTCGCACCGCAAGGTCGGCAACGCGTTCGACGTGAAGCTCCAGGCCATCCACAACCTGCACGAGGCCGGCGTCGACATCGTCCCGGTGACGACGATCGTCAACGGCATCAACAACGAGCAGGTGGGCCGCATCATCGAGTTCGCGCTCGACAACCCGAAGAAGATCAACTTCCTCTCGTTCCAGCCGGTGTCCTTCACGGGTCGCGATGAGGAGATCTCCGACGAGCGCCGCACCGCGCAGCGTTACACGCTGTCGCACCTCGCGCACGACATCCGCAACCAGACCGGCCTCGGTGAATCGACGCGCGACTGGTTCCCGATCTCGTTCATGAGCACGTTCTCCGACTGGGCCGATCTGGTGCACGGACCCGATCACGACTGGGGCCAGCTCTCCTGCGGCTGCCACCCGAACTGCGGCATCGGCATGGCGCTGATGATCGACAAGGAGACGAAGGAAGCCGTTCCGGTCACCTCGTTCCTCGACGCCGTGCAGCTTGCCAAGGACGTGGCGAAGGTCAACGACGCCGCTCGCGGCAAGTTCCTCTCGATCGTGGGCGTTTCGCTTGCGCTGCTGCGCAACTACGACCCGACCAAGGCCCCCACGCACTTCAAGATCATGGACCTGCTGCAGAAGTTCGATAAGTGCTTCGGCGCGACCGGCCGCAACTACGGCAAGGTCACGGGCGACCGCACGATGGCCGACATCGAGAAGCGCCGCGCCGACCGCTGGAACTTCCTCTTCATCGCCGGCATGTGGTTCCAGGACCTGTTCAACTACGACTTCCGCCGCACCGAGCAGTGCATCATTCCGTATGCGACGCAGGAGGGCGAGATCAGCTTCTGCGCGTACAACACGGGCATCGGCTGGCGCAACATCATCGAGAAGATGCACATGACGTCGACGCTCACCAAGTGGTACGAGGAGCATGGCCGTCACGAGATCTTCGCCGGCGGCAAGAAGGTCGGCCTGGAGAAGGAGGCGAAGTACGACCTGGTGCTCAACGAGTCCCACGTCAACGCCGCCGCCAACGACACCTTCGAGAAGAGCGGCATCGCCAAGAACGCCCGCGAGGAGAAGATCCGCGCCCGCGACGCGAAGATCAAGCAGGACGCTGAAAACGCGAAGATGGCCAAGCTCTACCGCAAGGAGATCCTGAAGGAGGAAGAGATTCCCGGCTTCATCTCCCTCGGCGAGATCAAGGCCGCTCCCGCAGCCAAGGTCGAAGACAAGGACCTCGTCGCCGGGGACTAATTGCAACATCAGTTCAACAACAAAGGCCGCCAGCAATGGCGGCCTTATTCTTTCCCGAATACAGATTGGTTGGTTACTTAATCCTCTGGTCGTGGAAGTCGATAACGGATAGTGAGACTGGCTCCCGCACCTTTCTCTGGCTCATCTAGGACGGTGTCACCATCCCGCATCTCTTCCCTCATTACTCGGCAACAGACTGGCATCCTGTGTGTGGGACCCGGGTACCAGCCTGTTCTGCGGTGAAGCTCGCCAGCTTGGACATCGACACAATCATCGCCACTTTCGGAAGCATTTTGGAGCAATAAATACAACTGAAGCCAAAAATCCTTTGCGACAGGATGGTCTCGTACAGGTTCGTTCAGTCCTGTCACTTTAGCCCATTCCGCATCGCTGGCGCTCCTGCCTGCATGACTCAATACTCCTGGTGGTGCTGGCCGATAAATACGTTCCAGTAGAGGAGTAAAAATAAATGGTAGGACGGCGAAATAAACGATAAGTCCAACGATCAACCACAAGAAGGAACTACCACCCCAAATGAACCCCAGCCCAACGATCAGAATCGCCATAGCCGCAACAACGATGCCGCTACCCCAACGAAAAAATGCTCCGGCAGCGTGCCCTACCGGCATACGGCTATTGACTCCGTACCAGCAGTGCAGGAAGCTCGCAAGAATTAATAGAACGATGCCGACAACAAGCACGGTACCTCCTAAGCCTCAAAACTCTACCAACTTCACACCCAGCTGCTCAAAGTGCTTTCGATTCAGCGTCGCCAGTGTCATATCGTGAGTCATGGCTGTAGCTCCGATTAAGGCATCCATCGAGTCCATCTTCCAGCCTTCATTCTGCGACCGCGCGATGATTTGCCCGGCGAGGTCTGCTGTGTGCCTCTCGATAGGAACGATGCGGCCGTCAAAGCGTTCCTGAAGATCGTGGACCAGCCAGCGTTCCAACTTCTCCCGCTTCTTTCCCACCTGGGTGCGTTCGATGCCGTATCTGATTTCGAGAAGTGTCGCGACGCTCAGGAACAGGTTGTCTTCATCCTGATGCTCGATCCAGGCAAGCACCTTCTCGTGCGGCCGGTCCTTCGTGAGCTGCGAGATCACATCTGTATCGAGTAGGCATCTCAAAACTTGATGGGCCTCGGATTCAACCTGACGCGGTCGATTTTGATGCCGGAGCCGCGCAACGGAGAATTACGGAAGAACTCCGCCAGACTACTCTTCGGCCTTTCCGTGCCGTACTCGGCTTTCCATTCGTCTATCGAGATCACCACGGCAACTGGACGACCGTTTTTTGTAATTTGCTGGGGGCCCTTCCTTTGGGCCTGTTCCACCATCTCACTGAATCTGGCTTTCGCCTCCGCCACTGCCCAATTCGACATGGTTCACCTCCATTCTGACCATTCTAGTCAAAATGACCAGAATAGTCACTTTTGACGAAGAAAGCCCGGCTTCAGCCGTATTTGTGAGGTTAGCTGTGGCTATTCGCCATTCACCGTGCGCTCGACATGGCGTCTGCGGGCCACAAGGTGCCTGCGGCTCCGTCGTGGAGTGCGCCCGAAGGTCCACTGCCGCACCGGGCCTACGTCCACATGTACGAAGTGGCTGACAGGGTAGTAGCCCACGCCGCCCTCATGCAGACTCAGCGCGGCATTGCGAAGCTGAGCCGTCGAAACCCCCGGCACGCGAATGTCGATGGCGTGTCCTTCCATGTGCTGGCTGTGCTCGGCGACGCCGCTGTGCGGAGATTCGTCGCGCAGCATCTCGTTCGTCTCCGGCGTGCGGTAGCCGCAGACGATGTCGATCACGCCGTTCGGCCGGTGCAGCCGCTGCATCACCGAGTGCAGCACATCGAACTCTTTAGGGTCGTAGCTGATGACGTCCTGCGTGTAGTGGTCGCGCAGAAAGTAGTCCAGCTTCTCCAGCGCCTCCGGGATATACGTGTCGCCTACCCGGTACACAATGTCCAGGCTCTCGCCGGTATGCAGGTTCTGGAGCTTGAGCCGGAAATCATCGGAGACGGACTGCGCCTCGGCCCGCGCAGCCGCGGCTGCTTCTGCGATCCTGTGCCGGCGTGCTTTTTGAACGGCTGCCCTGTGCGCGGCAGAGGTTTGCGTCCGCGCCCAGGCGGATGCGCACATTCCAAATAAAATCACCGCAGACAGAGCCCTATAGCCCAGACGCTTCATCCAAACTCCAGCCGACAACCCGGCCTCGAATCAAATTCGCAAATGAGGTTTACCAACCGCCATTCGTATTCACGATTTTACGCTTTCAATCAACGAATGACTGTCCGGTGTTCTGTAACTTTCGTGGCATATCCTTGTAAATAACCATGACGCTCGACCCCATCCAGCTTCGCGTGCTCGGCTCGTTGATAGAAAAAGAGATCGCCACGCCAGAGAACTATCCGCTCTCGCTCAACTCGCTCATCAATGCGTGCAATCAGAAGTCCAGCCGCGACCCCGTTCTCTCGCTCACCGAAGACGAAGTTCGCCAGGCCCTGCACACGCTCGAAGACCTCGCGCTCGTCGCGCCGGTGCACGACGGCCGCGTGCCCAAGTACGAGCATCGCATCCGCACGGTGCTCAACCTGCGCCGCGACGAGACTGCCGCGCTCTGTCTGCTGATGCTGCGCGGTCCGCAGACGCCGGGTGAGATTCGCAGTCGCGCCGACCGTCTCTACACCTTCGACGATCTTGCCGCAGTTCAAGCCACGCTCGACCGCCTCGCCGCACGCAACAATGGTGAAGAGGACCCTGCGAAGACCGGTCCGCTTACCGTGCAGCTACCGCGCCAGCCCGGATCGCGTGAAGCCCGCTACGCGCACCTGCTGGGGACCGCGCCTGATCTGACGCAAGGCCAGCCCGCAAACCCAAAGCCAGCCACGTTTGCTGTCGCTCCCGTCGGGCACGTCGAATCGCCTTTAAAGGAGCGAGCCGATGCGCCAAGACAGGGAAGTGCGGGCGCTCCCGAAGCATGGGTTGTCGTGAATGAGGTGCTGGTTCCGGGGCTTTTAAGGGCCGCAGCGGGAGACGAGATCATCCTGCTGACGTGGCTGCACCAGGCCAAACGCGATGTGCTCCAGGTGCATCCCGGCTGGGACCCGAACGTACCGCTCACGGGCGTCTTTCTGACGCGTTCGCCCGACCGTCCCAACCCCATCGGCCTGCACCGCGTTCAGGTGCTCGAAGTTGCCGGGAGCAGGCTCAGGGTCTCGCCGCTGGAGGCCATCGACGGCACGCCCATCATCGACATCAAGCCGGTACTCAAGCACTCCCAGGATTTTTAGCTCGTTCGCGAAACTGCGTGAGAAAAACTGCCGTCTGTTCTCATGCACTCATTGTTCTGTATAAATGAAAGCCAGCTAGACGCATTCATGTCGAACTTGCCCATCGACGACACGGGTATGCAATTGGAGCGGCGCTCCAAATCGCGGCGCGATGTCGACGCGGAGCGCGATCATCTGCTGCACCTGCTCATGCAGCTTCCTGGCGCCATCGCGTGCCTCGACCGCGACTGGTACTTCACCTTCGTCAATCCGGAAGCGATGCGCCTCTTCCGCCTCACGCCGGAGCTGATCCGGACCAGGAACCACTGGGAGATCTTCCCGGAAAAACTCGGCACCGAGGTCGAGCGGGTCTACCGCTCGGTGATGGAGACCGGGCGTCCGGCCTACATCGAATATCACTGCGTGCCGCTCGATGTATGGCTCGACACGCATATCCTGCCTATCGAGGGCGGTGTCGCTCTCTTCTGCCACGATGTGACCGACCGCAAGGGCGCCGAGATGTTGCGCGACTCGGCTGCGCGCCGCCTGAACCAGGTGCTCGAAGCCACGACCGACGCCGTGGTCAGTATCAACCGCGAAGGAAACTTCACCTTCCTCAATCGGCGTGCCAGAGAGCTGCTCGCCGCCAAGGGCGACCTGCTGGGCAAAAATGTCTGGCAGGAGTTTCCCGCGGCGAATCATCTTGGCGCATATCGTTACCACTTCGACCGCGCGCTCACGGAAGGCATCGCTTCAGAGTTTGAGGAGTATTATCCAGAGCCGCTCAATCTCTGGCTTGCGATCCAGCTTCGCCCTTTTGACGACGGCGTGGTTGTCTTCTTCCGCGACATGACCGCCAGACGACAAGCCACCGCTACGCTGACGCGCCAGCAAGAGCTGCTCTCGGTCGTCCAGCAGGCCGCGCGCGTCGCTACCTGGGACATCGACTGCGCAACCGGAAAAGTCACCTTCGGCGACGGCTCATATCCTGTCTTTGGCCATCCGCTCGAAAGCCTTCCACACTTCGGAGCATTCAAAAAGATCGTTGTGCCGGAGTATCTGCCCGTCATCGCCGCATGCACGAAAGCTGCGATCGAGACGGGCGAGGTTATCGTGCAGGAGTTTCAGGTGCGCGCCGCCGACGGCAGCATTCTCTGGCTCGAAAGCCGCGGCCAGGCTGTCATGAAGAACGGCTTTCCCATCAGCCTTCGCGGCATCACGCTCGACATTCACGAGCGCAAGAAGAGCGAGGAGGCGCTGCGGCAGCGCCAGGCCGAGACCGAGCGCCAGCGTGCCGAGCTCGAGACCATCTATCAGACTGCGCCCATCGGCCTCTCGCTCTTCGATCCCGTCGAGTTCCGCTACCTTCGCGTCAACGACCGGCAGGCGGAGACTATCGGCCTGCCACGCGAGCAGATTCTTGGCCGGCCTATCACTGAGATCGCGCCCATCGATGGCCTGATCGATCTCTTTCGCCAGGCCGTCGGCGGCCACCCTGTGAAAAACCACCTGCTCGAAGGCGAGCTTGCCACACGGCCTGGCGAGCGGCGGTTCTGGAACGTCAGCTACTCGCCGGTCGCGAACTCTGACGGTACCGTGGCCGCGCTTGCCGCTGCTGTGCTCGAAATCACGAACCAGAAGAAGGCCGAGGCCGCGCTGGTGCAGAGCGAGAAGCTCGCCGCCGTGGGCCGCCTGGCCAGCTCCATCTCGCACGAGATTAACAATCCGCTCGAAGCCATCACGAACCTGCTCTACCTCACCAGCCTCGATCCCGGCCTGCCGCAGCATTTGCAGGAATACGTCCATGCCGCGCAAAGCGAGCTCTCGCGCGTCTGCCAGATTGCCACGCAGACGCTGCGCTTCCATCGCCAGGCAGTTCGCGCCACTCGCGTCACGGCGGCGGAGCTGGTCGACGCGGTGCTTAAGCTCTACGCAGGCCGCCTCGCCAACTCTGCCATCACAGTCGATGCGAAGTATGCGAGCGATACGCCCATCCTCTGCTTTGAAAACGACATTCGCCAGGTGCTCAACAACCTCATCGCCAACGCCATCGACGCCATGCGCCAGGGCGGCCGTCTCGTCATCCGCGCTCACAATGCGAAGCACTCTCGCGCCGGGCACACTGCGGGCCGCGACGGCATCCGTATCACCATCGCCGACACCGGCACCGGCATGTCCCCCGCCGTCCGGGCCCGCATCTTCGAGCCCTTCTACACGACGAAGGACCTGAACGGCACCGGCCTTGGCCTCTGGATCTCCGAAGACATCGTGAAGCGCCACCAGGGACACCTCACCTTCCGCACCACGGAACATCCCGTCCACCACGGCACCGTCTTCTCGCTCTTCCTTCCGCTCGAAGAGACGCTTTAGGGAAATCTTCCCTCTCAGAGACAATTGTTCATACCGCGAAGTATCATGATTCGCACGTCTAAAACGATTGTCATCCGCCGTCACGAACCCACGGAGAATCCGTCCATGAACTATCGCAGCCTGCTCGCTGCCGCGCTTCTTACTCTGCCTGCCGCGCTCCTCGCACAGACCAATGCCTACCCGCCCAGCGAAGTCACTACGCAAAACACCACGCTGCTCGTCGACATCGACCATCGCCCTGCCATCTCGCTCGACGGCCAGTGGCACATCATCGTCGACCCATACGGCACTGGCATCTACGACTTTCACCACCAGGTCAAATCGCGCGGCTACTTCATGGACGCCAAGCCCAAGCCCGGCGACGAGTATGACTTCAGCGCCTCGCCTACGCTCAAGGTTCCCGGCGATTGGAACACCCAGCGCGCCGACCTCTTCTACTACGAAGGACCCATGTGGTACGAGAAGGACTTCGACTACACCGTCAAGCCGCACACCCGCACCTTCATCCACTTTGGCGCGGCCAACTATCGCAGCTACATCTGGGTCAACACGCACAAGGTCTGCGAGCACGAGGGCGGCTTCACTCCCTTCGATTGCGACATCACCAGCGTCGTGCACGATGGCCACAACTTCGTGGTTGCCGCGGTAGACAATAGCCGCATCCCCGATGGCGTACCCACGCTTCAGACCGACTGGTGGAACTACGGTGGCCTGCACCGCGACGTCTCCATCGTCGAAGTGCCGGAGCAGTTTATTGACGACTACGACCTGCACCTCGTCCGCACGCCCGACGAAGCCAGCACCAACCGCACCCTTGAAGGCTACGTCCACGTCGAAGGCGCGCCCGCAGGCACGCCCGTCACCGTCAACATCCCGGAGCTTCACGCGACCGCGCAGGCAACAACCGATGCGAACTCGCGCGTGGCCATTACCATCCCGGTCCAATCACTGACGCTCTGGTCGCCCGACACACCGAAGCTCTACAAAGTCGAGCTCACCGCTGGCACAGGCGCGTCCGCAGACCATCTCGAAGATATGCACGGCTTCCGCACCATCGAGACGCACGGCACCGAGATACTCCTGAACGGCAAGCCCATCTTTCTGCGCGGCGTCTCCATCCACGCCGAAGCCCCCTACCGCACCGGCCGCGCCTACTCGCAGCAGGATGTGGACACGCTGCTCGGCTGGTGCAAGGAGCTTGGCTGCAACTTCGCACGTCTTGCGCACTATCCGCATGACGAGCGCATGACGCGCACCGCCGACCGTCTCGGCATCCTCATCTGGTCCGAGATTCCCGACTACTGGGCGCTCCAGTTCGATAACCCCGTCGTGCTCGAAAAATCCAAGCAGCAGATGCGCGAGATGATCCGCCGCGACCGCGACAAGGCCAGCATCATCCTCTGGTCGGTTGCGAACGAAACGCCGGACACCGAGGTCCGCACCAAGTACCTGACGACGATGGCGAACTACGCGCGCGAACTCGACCCCACACGCCTCGTCACCGCCGCGCTGCTTGTCCGCACGACGAAGGGAGCGAACGGCCCTGTCAAAGTTGTCGACGATCCGCTTGGCAAGGCTCTCGATGTCGTCGGCACCAATGAATACATCGGCTGGTACGACGGCCCCATCGACTCGATCGATAAGACTACATGGGACATCCACTACCAGAAGCCGCTCATCATGTCTGAGTGGGGCGGAGGCGCGCGCTTCGGCAACCACGACAGGTCCGCGCATCCTGCGCCGTGGAGCGAGGAGTACCAGGCCGAGCTCTACCGCCATCAGATTCCAATGCTGAACAAAATCCCACAGCTACGCGGCACAACGCCGTGGTGCCTGATGGACTTCCGCTCGCCGATGCGCACGTTGCCCGGCAAGGAAGACAACTTCAACCGCAAGGGCATGATCAGCGACCAGGGCCAGAAAAAAGAAGCCTTCTACATCCTGCAGAAAGCCTATAAAACCCGTTCCCTCGGCAAAGCGCAATAAGTCGTCAGCTTAAACCTGCACGAGCTGCTCGTTTCTGAATCAGGGAAATCAGCCTTGACATATATTGAGTACGGTCGTACTCTTACGGCCATGCGGTACTCGACAGAACACAAAGCGGAGAACCATAAGAATATTCTTTCCGTGGCCGCTCGCACGTTTCGCGAGCGTGGCGCCGACAGCAGCGGGATCGGGACAGTGATGAAGGAGGTAGGCCTCACGAAAGGGGGTTTCTACCGGCATTTTGAGAGCAAGGACGACCTGTTCGTCGAGGCGGTGGCACGGGCATTCGAGGAGATGGGAAATGGGACGGCGGAAGCAGTAAAGTCCGCGCCCCAGGGCCAGGCTCTGCGGATCATCATCGAACGCTATCTCAGCATGCGTCACGTGAATTCGCCCGGATCCGGCTGCGTGCTCTCGGCCCTCGGACCGGAGCTCGCGCGCAAGCCGCTGGCTGTGCGAAAACGGATTGAGTCGTTGCTGGACGCGTATCGTGAACGGCTGCTGCCCTTTATTCCAGGCCGGACACGCGAGGAAAAGCTGGTGAAGTGCAGGCTGCTGTTTTCCAGCATGGCGGGAGTCCTGATGATGGCCCGCATGACTCCCGACCCCCAAAAGCGCGAGCAGAGATTGATGGAGGCGAGGAGCTTTTTCATCAAGTGCTTTGCAGAAGAGTAATTTTTTTGCCCTAAAAGAGTACGGTCGTACTCTTAAATTAAACGCACCCGAACCGAATCGAGAGGAACCGATGAAATTCATGATCCCTTTACTCGCAGCGATGCTACCGGTAGCGTCCGTAGCGCAACCACAGTCTGGAGCAGCTTCAGGCATACCCGCTGCGGCCATACCTCCAACAACCGCGGTACTGGTCATTGAAACTCCCAGGCAGGGCGTAACCCCTCAACAAATCATGGCCGTCATTCCGGACGAGATTCAGGCAACGGTGAAGCTATACCTCGACGGAAAGATTCGGGAATGGTATTCGCGCGGCGATGGCCGGGGTGTCATCTTCCTCGTCGAAGCGAAGTCCGAAGACGAAGCCAGAGGCATCATGGAAACACTGCCGCTTGCGAAGGCGCACCTGATGAATTCCGAGTACATTCCTGTAGGACCGCTGATGCCGCTGAGGGCATTGAATCCGGCAGCGTTCCAGTAACGCTTCTCGTTTGCAAGAGAGCTCATGTCCATGGCCGGAATCTGTACAGGTTCGCCTTCCATCTTCTGAAAGATCAACCTGAAGCCGCAATGCAGGAAAACCGGCATTCGGTATAAAGCCCGACTCGGTCATCTGCGGGAGTGCAATGCTTTCGCGGCCGGTCGGGCAATCGTTTTACCAAATAAGAAATTAATTATGTATTGACACACATTCGCCGCCGAATGTACCGTGTCTCCTGTTCCATTGGTCTAACCAAATCCATTACCTCAAAAAAACTCCCCGGAGGCTCCCCATGAGACCCATGCAGTCTTTCTGGCTTTTCGGAACTGCTCTCCTCTTCCTTTGCGCGGCCATGCCCACACACGCGCAGATCACCATCGATACCACCAACCCCGTTGACTGGAAGATCTCCAATGGCGTCGTTTCGCTCGACTGGAACTCCACCGACGCCCACGTCTTCAGCGTCCACCTCACCGGACACACCGACGAGCTCGTTGATGTCACCAGCACGCACAACGGCCAGCCCAACGGTCTCTATATGGACAACGCCGGCACCGGCTCCGGCACCAACACTGCCGGCTACGCCTTCGGCCCGAACAACAGCTATCTCGACTGGTGGATGACCACCGCGTCGAACGCGAAGAACGCCTTCACCTATTCGCAGCATTACATCATCACGCCCGGGGACTCCGGCTTCCACGTTTACTTCGTCGCCAACCACTCGGCAACCGACGTGAAGGGAAGTCTCGGCCAGGTGCAGTACGTCTTCCGCCTCAATCTTGGCCTCTTCACCAACACCTACTCGTACAACACTGGGCTCTACAACCCTGGCGCGAGCATCGTGCCGCTGCCGTCGCCCGACGTCCTCGGCAACACCGACCCCGGCCGCCAGGTGCAGAACGCCGCGCTCGATCTGCACGGCCTACCCGTGCCCGCCGGCTACACGCGCCAGTTCTATACCAAGTACGACTACTCCAGCTTCGAGTACTTCCACCGGGCGCATGGCGTCTACGGCACAACCTACGCGGCGTGGACTGTCATTCCCACGCTCGACTCGCTCGTCGGCGGCCCCACCAAGCAGGACCTCATCTTCACCGACAACCTCCTCATGATGGAGTGCCTGTCGAACCATCTCGACAACGACCTCGGCTACACGCCCGCGCAGGGGGCGAACTCAAGCCGCCTCTTCGGCCCCTACTACTTCCACTTCAATACCTTCGGCGGCGCGACAAACACGCCGTTCGCGCTCTATCGACAGTCGCTCGCATCGGCTGAAGGTTTCCATCACTTCTACGATCACGAGCAGACGCTGCTCGATAGTGGCTACGTCCCCAGCGACCAGCGCGGTCGCGTCGAGATCGACGCCGACCTCTCACACCACGGCGACTTCGACGCCGATGATCAGGGTCACGGAAACTCCGATCCAGACAATCACGGCCACGAGCACCACAACTGGCCACAGCCAGCATTCGCCGTGCTCTCCGACAATCAGACCAACTTCCAATACACCACCGTCGGTCACGAATACTGGACTGAAGTCGGCAACGGCGACTCGCAGATCAAGCATGTAGCTCCCGGAACCTATCGCCTCTCCGTCTACAAACTCGGCGAATGGGGCGAGCTGCGCCACGACAACATCGCCGTAGCGCCGGGCGACACCACGCGCCTGAACGAAGTGAAGTTCACGCCGGAGAACTTCAGCACCGCGCCGCCCATCTGGACCATCGGCACGCCCGATCGCTCCTCGCACGAGTTCCTCCACGGCCACACACCCGATGGCCGCGACGACCGCCAGTACTGGGGCAACTGGAACTACTGGGCCGACTTCGCCGCCAACAACGGCGCGGTCATCTACTACGCCACGCCCGTCGGCCTCACGCACGCCACCAACGACCTCAGCCAGTGGAACTACAACCAGTGGCAGAGCTTCGATCCCGGCCTCTACGCTGGCATCTACAACTCAGCCGACGACACCACCGACGGCTACAAATACATCCTGCCGTCCTACGTCTCCAGCCCCGGCGCAGCCGCACCGCCCTGGCAAATCCACTTCACCACAACGAAAGACCAGCAGGCACAGGGACAGTACGCCGTCCTCTCCGTCGGTCTGGCCGATACCGAATCCAGCTACATCGTCACGCTCAACGGCCACCAGCTCATCTGGCACGGCTACAACTTGAAGAACAGCGACGCCAGCCTGCGCAGCGGCCTCTCCGGCACCTACCAGTGGGTCGTCTTCCAGTGGGATGCCGCCGACCTCAACCCTCCCGGCGAGGACAACGTCATCACCTTCAGCGTCAACCACCAGGCCGGCGTCATGTACGACGCGCTCCGCATGGAGATCACCAACAAGTCAGCCGACCCCGCCGTCACCGGCTGGAACGACTACGAGTATCTCTACAACTCCACCTACACGCCCGCCAACGACGCGGCGCAGAACCAGTAACAAAAAGCTCCGGCAGAAAGCGGCCCACGCTGCTTCCTGCCGGAGCATTTCATTGAAGCATGCGTGTGCGCGGTTACATCTCAGCCCAGCGCCGCAGCAGATTGTGATACACCCCCGTCAACTGCACACCCACAGGATTCCCCGGCGAATCCACCGCCAGCCGCTGAATCGCCGTGTCCAGGTCATACAGCAGCGTGCGGTCGCCGTCCGAACGGATCATGCTCTGCACCCAGAAGAACGAAGCCACCCGCGCACCGCGCGTCACCGGATTCACCCGATGCAGACTCGTCGCCGGATACAGCACCATGTGTCCCGCGGGCAGCTTCACCTGGTGAACGCCGTACGTGTCCTCCACGATCAGCTCGCCGCCGTCATACTCCTCCGGCTTCGAGAGAAACAGCGTCGCCGAAACATCCGTGCGAATCCGCTGCCCGGTCGAAGCCATCGCGCGAATCGCCGTATCGACATGCGTGCCGAAGTGTCCGCCGCCCGTGTAGCGGTTGAACATCGGTGGAAACACCCGCAAGGGCAGCGCCGCCGACATGAACACCTTCGACCGCGCCAGCGCCGCCAGCACCATCTCGCCCAGCTTCACCGCCGTCGGATGGCCCTCCGGCAGTTGCAGGTTCTCCTTCACGCCCTGCGCCTGATAGCCAGCCGTTACCTTGCCATCCACCCACTCCGCCGCATCCAGAGCCGCCCGCGCCGCGGCCACTTCATTCGCATTCAACACATCCGCAATCGTAATCAGCATCACTCACCCCGAAAAGTTGTCATCCTTCGCCGCAGGCGGAGGACCTGCTTCTCTTTCACTACGCCTCAACCGCTGCTAGAACCGGTAATTCACGCCAACCAGCGCACTCACGCCCGCACCCGGCACCAGATGGCTCGGATGCGGCTCATCAATATAGAACCGGTTCAGCAGGTTATAGACATTCGCCTGCAACTCCAGCTTGTCCGTCACAGGCCTGCGCAGCATGGCATTGAACACCCAGTACCCCGGAACCTGCTTCATTGCTGTTGCTAATACCTGATACCCCTGGGGGGTTAGAGGCCCATAGAGCACAGGCACATACGGCACCGTCGAACTCGCTGTCCTGCTGGCCACATAATTCCCACCCGCACCTATATAAAGCCGCATCGGAAGCCTATGGGTCACAAACAAATTGAACGTCTGCTTCGGCACATTCGCCAGCGGATACCCAATCGAAGTAGGGAACAGCTTCGAGAAGATCACCGCGCTATCCAGATACGCATAGCCTGCAATCAGGTCCGTCCCCTCCGGCAATCTGCCCACGACGCTGAACTGCACACCTTTCACCAACTGGTTCCCGGCCAGCACAATATTGTTCGAGTTCGTCGGATCGGTCTCGCGCGCATTGTCCTTCTCGGTCCTGAACCATGCCGCATCCACGAGCAGATGTTCATTCAGGAAATTCCACTTCGTCCCCACCTCGTACGACTCATTCTCCTCAGGAGGAAGAATCGACGTAGCTACGCTCAGCGACAGCGTTTCCGCCGACGGATCGAAGCTCGTCCCATAGTCGAAGTACACACTCCCGCGCGACGACGGCTTATACACAAAGGCCGCGCGATACGAGGGCTGCGCCACCACCTGCGAGATCGGCCCAATCGGCGCCGACACCGTCCCTCCCGTCGGAGGAGCAACCGGCTGATACGAGTTGAACCCCGTGACGAACCTGTCCCAGCGCACGCCGCCCGAGGCTTCAAACAATCGCCCCAGCTTCACCGTGTCCACAAAGTACAGCCCCACGCTCTTCGACTTTGTATGCACCACCGTCGAGATGTAGCCCGTCCCGCCGAACGGCTGCGCCTCATTCGGATCGAGCAGCGTCGTCGAAGGCACCGTGTTCACCTTGTTGATCGTGTAGCTGTACTTGATCGGGTTCGAGATCTCCTGCCCGCCCTCAACACCAGCGACCAGCGCGTGCGGAATAGCGAGCGTCCTGAAGTGCGCCGTCACCTCAGTCTGGTCCCACAGATCGCTTTCCACGCTCTTGATCTGAATCTGGTTGCGGTTCACCTGCGCGATCTCGCTCGCAGGAGTCGCAGGCGTATACGGGCAAGTCACCGCTGAGTTATAAGCCAGCGTCGGCAGCGACGCCACATACCCTCCCACCGGCACACTCATCGACGCATTCGAGCAGATCTGCGGCTCCGTAATCTGCACATCACGCGGATAGTTCGCCGCCCGCGCAATCGTCCTCACCGATACGTCCGGCGAAAAATCATGGTCCACCTTCAGCGTCACGATATCGTCGTTCGTCTTCAGGTAGTTCTCATCGCGAAAGCCGAAGTAGCTGTGCCTGTTCACACCGGGAGCGAGTCCATTCGCCAGCCACGGCAGCCCATAGTCCGGCGTGTCGTCCTCGCTCAGGTGAAAGTAGCCGAGCGTCGCGCGCGTCTTCGTGTTCATTCCAATCGACACCGCAGGAGCCACGCCGAACCGGCGAATCTCCGCAGCATCGCGCCCCGCTACGCCTCCCTCCTGCGCCATCACATTCAGTCGCGCCGCCGAGCCGCCAAGCGTATCGCCAATCGGCGAGTTCAGGTCGGCCGTCACGCGCCGCGTCAGGTCTGTGCCAAACTGCGCGTCGATGTGAGCGAAGCGGTCCATCGCCGGCACTTTGCTCTCCTGATTGATCACGCCGCCCGTCGAGCCGCGGCCAAACTCCACGCCTGCCGGGCCCTCCAGCACCTCCACCTGGTCGTAATTAAAGGAGTCGCGGTAGTAGCTGCCGAAGTCGCGAATGCCATCGAGAAAGATATCGTTGCGCGCCGTAAATCCGCGGATCGTCAGGTTATCGCCCTGCGCCCCGCTCTCGCCCGCCGCCAGGCTGATGCCCGGCACGTTGCGCAGCGTATCGCGCAGCGTCGAAACGCCTTCGTCCTTCGCCACAAACTGCGGCACCACGCTCACCGACTGCGGCGTGTCCAGCAGCGGTTGGGTGAACTTCGCCATCGCCACATCACTCCGAGCAGCCGCCGTCACCGAGACGGTATCGCTCGCAGCAATCCCCACCACCATCGCCGAGCCTTCTGCGTGGAAGCTCAATCCAGTGCCATCCAGCAGCAGGCGCAGCGCTTCATCCTCGCGATAAAGCCCCGCCACGCCCAGCGATGTGAAGCCCGCAATCGTGTTCGCAGGCAGCGTCAACTTCACGTTCAGGCCAGTCGTCTTTTCGTAAGCGGCCAGCGCAGTATTCAGAGGACCGGCAGCAATATTGAACCGCTTCAAAGGAAGCGTCGCGCCCGGCACACCTGCTCCGCTCGGATCAACCTTCTCAGCCGCCCTCGCCGCCCGCGTCCCGCCCATTACGGCATAGGCGGCCAGCGTTCCCGCTGCAACCCATCCACGCGCCCCACTAAACGTCCGCACCCTTCTGCTCAATACCTTGCGCTCAACTCGCTTCATCATTCCTCACTCAATGTTGTGCTGCGATCAGGTGTCGTTCTGAGCCAGCATCTTTGTCGCTGCCATCGCCCAGCCTTGAAAAAGGGCGCACCAATCCATCAACTGCCAAACCCTCAAATCGAGGGGCCAATCACAACTTGTAAAGGGAGTTAGGAGGGTCTAGAACCCAAATCTCCAGTTCAGGTCAAGCCAAAACGTTGATATTTCGCCGACCTTTTGAATATACGACAACATCAGTCCCATATCAATAAAAATATGAGACTGATTTAGTCTTATTTATTTTAATCAGAGAGAGCCAGATGAGATGGCACAAAGCGAACTCTACTCAATTCAGACCACTTTGCAGCTTGACACTGCAATGTAGATTACTACATAGTGTTCGAAGAGGTGCTGACTTGCTCGAACTGCGAGACATCAACAAGAGTTATTCCAGCATCCCTGCCGTCGAAGGTGTCAGTTTCGCCGCACGTCCAGGCGAAGTCACCGGCTATCTCGGGGCCAACGGCTCCGGCAAATC
This sequence comes from Edaphobacter acidisoli, assembly GCF_014642855.1. NCBI lineage: Bacteria > Pseudomonadati > Acidobacteriota > Terriglobia > Terriglobales > Acidobacteriaceae > Edaphobacter > Edaphobacter acidisoli. The sequence continues at coordinate 85,647 of NZ_BMJB01000002.1, forward strand.
CACCACCATGAAGATCATCACCGGTCTCATCGAAGCGAGTTCGGGTGGGGTCTTCTATCAGGGGAAGTCAATTCACGGCGATCTCATGTCCTTTCGTCGCATCCTGGGATACGTGCCGGAGGAGCCGCATCTCTACATGCATCTGAGCGGCATGGAATACCTCGTCATGGTGGCGCAACTCCGCAACATGGAGCGCAAGGCAGCGTCCAGCCGTATACATGGCCTGCTTCACCTCTTCGGGCTTCATGCGGACCGCGACCTTTCGCTCTCGTCCTACTCCAAAGGCATGCGCCAGAAGATTCTTCTCATTGCGGCGCTCATGCACAACCCCGGTCTCGTCCTGCTCGATGAGCCATTCTCTGGCCTCGACGTTGGTTCCTCGCTTATTCTGCGCAGCCTCATTCAGGAGCTTGCCTCGCGCGGCAAGGTCGTCCTGTTCAGCTCGCACGAGCTTGAGACCGTCGAACGCGTCTGTTCGCACATCATCATCCTGCATCGAGGCAAGATCGTGGCCGACGATTCTATCGGCCATCTTCGTGAACTGATGTCCGTGCCCACGCTCGAAGGCATCTTCTCCCAGCTTGCCGTCGAGCAGGACTCTGCCGCCATCTCCCGCGAAATCGCAGACCTCATCCACGCCTGAGCCACTATGAATCCCAGCCAATTCCGTGTTCTCTATCGCGTCTTTCTGCTTCGCATCGTAGACCTGGAGCTGCTCTCCTCCGACGCCGATCCAACCAGACTCATTGGACAGTTTCTCGCTCTCTTCGCCAGCGTCAGCTTTTTGTTTGTTGTTCTGTTGCTTTTTATCGCAGGGGGCCACCTCCCTATAACCAGCGCGTGGATGTTCGAGCACTTTTTCATCGAAAACAGCATGACCGCTGCTGGAATCATTCTTGTGCTCAACTGGGACGCCGCATTTCCCGACCGGCGCGATGCCCTCGTGCTCTCACCTCTGCCGATACCAGCAGCTACGGTCTTTCTTGCAAAGATAACCGCGTTGCTGGTTGCGCCCTTGCTTGCTGTCACCGCATTGAATGTATTCATCGGTCTTATATGGCCTGCTCTCTTCAGCCCGGCGCATTCCGGCCTCCCCGGCCTGTTTCGCTCGGTGCTTGCCTATTGGCTCACCATTTTTCTGGCCAGCGCCTTCATCGTCTTCTTCTTTCTCGCGGTACAGGGTCTTGCGGCAAACCTTCTTCCACGCCAGTTTGCGCTACGGTTGTCCGCTATCTTCCAGGCAACGGCGCTATGTCTTTTGCTTCTTGTCTATTTCCTCGAACCGTCGCTCGAATATCCAGCGGCTCTCGCGGCGCCGCAGAACCAGCATCTGCTTGCGTGGCTGCCATCCTATTGGTTCTTCGGACTCTTCCAGCAGCTCAACGGCTCCATGCGAACAGTGTTCGTCCCGCTCGTACACCGCGCCTGGATCGCGCTTGGTATCTCCGTGCTGGGAGCACTCGTTGCATTTGTGCTCTCCTACCTGCGCGCTCTGCCGAAGATCGCCGAACAGCCCGACATCCTTCCTATCTCGCGCAGGCTCCGATGGGCTCCGCGCATTGGCAACCGGCTCCAGACAGCTATCTCGCTGTTCACCTTACGAACGCTTCTTCGCAGCCGCCAGCATCGCATGATCCTCAGCTTCTATCTTGGAATTGGCCTGGTCATCGTCGTCGCCTACATGAAGATGCCTATCGGTGGCCACATCTCCTCCAGATCAGAGATCAATCCCACCATCCTGCTCGCAAGCGTTCTCATGATGATGCTTGCCATCCTTGCAATTCGCGTAGTGGCATCGTTTCCTATCTCGCTTCGGGCGAACTGGATCATCCGTGTGACGCAACTCCAGCCTGCCCGTAACTATCAAAGGGCTGTTCGCATCGCATGGCTAGCTCTTGGAGTCGCACCCGTCTGGATCCTTGCTGCGGCGTTGTTTATGAGGCGGTACCCTTGGCAACCAGCACTTGGACATCTCGCCGTCATGCTCTTGCTGGGAGCCTTTCTGGTCGAAGTCTGTCTCTACACCTTCCCTAAAATTCCGTTCACCTGCTCCTATCTGCCAGGCAAGGCCAACATCCACTTCGTCTTCTGGGTCTGCATCATGGTTGCCGTCCAGGTGCTTTATGGCGCGGCGAAGTTTGAGAGCAACACCCTGCGGCATCTCCTCAACTCGCTCCTGATGCTCCTGGCACTGGCGGCCGCCGTAGCAATCATGCACGCCCTTGCGCGCATGCACACCGAGCCTTCCCAAAACCTCCTCTTCGAAGAGGAATATGCTCCTGATCTCATCACCCTGAAGCTGAATTAGAAAGTCTTTATGCTCCAATCGGCTCGGATATCATAAGTGACACATTCAAAGGTAGATGTTGAATCATATCTTCCCCCGTATCTGGTCAAATTCCGCCAGAAAGTACGATGCCGTCAGTCTGCCAAACGCCTGCTAAAACCCTCTATAATAGACATACACAGACATGGCAGACGAACAGAATCCGCAACTCCCCTTGAATCCTGAAAATCCAGATAACCCCAACGGCTCGGTCCCGGGCCGGGGCGCGGCCTTCATGCTCTCCATCAACGTGGAAGAGGAGATGCGCCGGTCGTATCTGGACTACTCCATGTCCGTCATCATCGGGCGCGCCCTGCCCGACGTCCGCGACGGCCTCAAGCCCGTGCATCGCCGCGTCCTCTATGGCATGCAGGAGATGGGCCTCCAGTTCAACAAGAAGCACACCAAGTCCTCCAAGGTCGTCGGTCACGTCATGGGTAACTTTCACCCCCACGGCGATGCCGCCATCTACGACACCATGGTCCGCCTCGCGCAGCCCTTCTCGCTGCGCTACCCGCTCGTAGATGGCCAGGGCAACTTCGGTTCCGTCGACGGCGACCCACCCGCCGCCATGCGTTACACCGAGGCGCGCCTCACCCGCATCGCCGGCGAAATGCTCGCCGACATCGACTCCGACACCGTCGACTTCACCCCGAACTACGACGAGTCCACGCTCGAGCCCACGGTCCTCCCGGCACGCATTCCGAACCTGATCGTCAACGGCTCCGGCGGCATTGCCGTCGGCATGGCGACGAACATCCCGCCGCACAATCTCACGGAAGTCGTCAACGCAGCCATCGCGCTCATCTCAAAAGAAAAAGGCGAGACGCGCTCGGACCTCGAACTGGTCCTCGAGCACGTCAAAGGCCCTGACTTCCCCACCGGCGGTTACATCTTCGGCAAGAGCAACATCGCGCAGACGTACAAGACCGGCCGCGGCCGCTTCATCATGCGCGCCAAGTGCTCGATTGAAAACATCTCCGGCGGCCGCCAGGCCATCATCGTCACCGAGATCCCCTACCAGGTCAACAAAGCCAGACTCATCGAGCGCATCGCCGACCTCGTCAACGAGGGCGTCATCACCGACATCGCCCGCGACGAGTTCCGCGACGAGAGCGATCGCGACGGTATGCGCATCGTCATCGGCCTCAAGCGCGGCGCCGAGCACCAGATCGTCCTCAACCAGCTCCACAAGCACACCCAGATGCAGGAGAGCTTCAGCATGATCTTCCTGGCCGTCCACAACGGCCAGCCGAAAGAGCTGCCGCTCGACGCAGCCATCCGCGCCTTCCTCGAACACCGCATCGAAGTCGTCCGCCGCCGCACGGCGTTCCTGCTCGGCAAGGCACGCGACCGCGAGCACATCCTGCTCGGCTACCAGATCGCGCTCGACCATCTCGACAACGTCATCAAGACCATCCGTCAGTCCGGCAGCCGCGCCGAAGCCCGCGAAAACCTCTTCCAGTACTTCTCCGGCAAGAAGATCAACCTGCGCGGCACGGAGCTCAAAGGCGTCACGCTCGACCCCGCGAAGTACAACGTCGACATGACGTTCTCCACGACCGGCACGCTCATCCTCAGCTACCGCCAGGTCGACGCCATCCTCGAGCTGCAACTCTACCGCCTCACCCAGCTCTCCATCGACGAGCTGCTCAAAGAGCTCGCCGAGGTCCGCGACAACATCACCGAGTTCGAGTCCATCCTCGCCAGCGAAAAGAAGCTGCGCCGCGTCATCATCAAAGAGCTCGAAGAGGTCCGCGACAAGTACGGCGACGCCCGCCGCACCCAGATCGTCGACGAGACCGCCGAGCTTCAGCTCGAAGACCTCATCGCCGACGAGCAGGTCGCCGTCACCATCTCCAACACCGGCTACCTCAAGCGCACGCCCATCTCCACCTACCGCCAGCAGCGCCGCGGAGGCACCGGCCGTCTCGGCATGAAGACCCGCGACGAAGACTTCGTCGCCCAGCTCATCGTCGACTCCACGCACGCCTACCTGCTCTGCTTCACCAACACCGGCCGCGTCTACTGGCTCAAGATCTACGAGATCCCCGACGTCGGCGCCGCCGGCAAGGGCAAGGCCATGGCCTCGCTCATCGCGCTCCAGCCCGGCGAAAAGATCGTCACCATCCTCGGCATCCGCGATCTCACCGAAGCCGGCAAGTTCATCTTCTTCGCCACCCGCAACGGCACCGTTAAAAAGACCCCGCTGCCCGACTTCTCCAACGTCATGTCGCGCGGCATCATCGCCATCGGCATCGACAAAGACGACGAGCTCATCAACGTCCGCGTCACCGACGGCCACCAGGTCGTCTTCCTCGCCACGCACGAGGGGCAAGCCATCCGCTTCGACGAGAACGACGTCCGCAGCATGGGACGCCCCGCCTTCGGCGTCAAAGGCATCACCCTCCGCAAGGCAGACTACGTCGTCGGCCTCGCCGTCACCCCGTCCGAAGAGTCGCGCAAGAAGCGCCAGCAGGAGCTCAAGACCGAAGGCAAGGACATCACCCCCTGCCTCATCCTCTCGGTCTCCGAGAACGGCTTCGGCAAACGCACCGACGTCGAGGAGTATCGTCTCCAGACCCGCGGCGGCTCCGGCGTCATCAACATGAAGACCACGCCCAAGACCGGCAAGGTCTCCTCCATCCAGCTCGTCGACGACACCAGCGAGCTGATGGCGATCAGCCAGTTCGGCAAGATCATCCGCATCGACACCAACTCCATCCGCGCCGCCGGCCGCAGCACCCAGGGCGTCAAACTCCTCAACCTCGAGTCCGACGACAAAGTAGCAGCCGCCGTAGTCATCCCACCGGATGAAGCAAAAACCTCGCCGGAAGAGGGAACACTGTTGCAGTAAGCTAGGCCAGAAACCGGGTGCTCCATCTTTGCGCGGTTTTATCGTCGCTAAAGGTGGGGCTTTTCTCGTCAAGAATGAAGTGCGATGAATCGAGTAATTTAGATCAGATTTTCCAAATCTGTTTGTACCCAAGCTCACCAAGCTTAGTTGCGCGTTCAATGATTATCTTGTCGTCCCAAGAATTATGCTGATCATATAATTTACATACTTCACCTATCGTGGGATAGGCGCCAGCCACATTTTTCAACTCTCCTCGGAACAGCGAAACTTTATCAGCGACCGGCTTGTTGCTGAGCTTCGAATTCGCCTGCCGACTGATGACCAATAAGTTCCCAATGTTATTGATTTTCAGTGGGCGAAGCTTGGAATCCTGGGTGCCGTTCTGAGGCCAGATATGTTCGATATTGAGACTTTTCTTGAAGACATTAGGATGAGGGAAGAAAATCTGCTGTCGATCGCCAAGCGGGCGGCCGAAGTTATTGATTCTGTCGAATACGTACGCTAACTGAGGGATGGTTTTCCTCGCATATTCAATCTCTCTGAATAAGCTCACGAATGTTGCTTCTGGGGTCAACCGCGCTCTTAATTGAATTGAAACCTCTTCTGTTTGTTTCGCAAAGTCCTCGGTCGTCCCGAATTTTTCACACATGTCGGCATAGACTTTTTCGACTTCATTTCCTGTGTGGGAACATACAGACGTATTGATAAAATGGAAGTTCTCCAGCGATTTCAGAAGACGGCTGAATTGATTAGCAGCGCTAGCATCTTGAATAAGCTTCAAGCGACGAAGAGCCAGCATCGCTGCAAACACGAGTGGCTGAGCTTGTGTTACGTTGAATGCGCGAAGTGCTTGGAGCGACAGAAATACCTGTGTGTATCGATCTTGGTTTCCTGAAACAGCAGGTAGTTCGAAGTCTTTCAGGAACTCTCTGACCTTATCAGCGCCCAGTCCTGTGTCTCTTGTCAATGCAAAAAAGACAGAATACTCCCTTAGCTCTGTTGCGAGTTGGGCAGGTGTAACCTGTTTTACGGCGTAGGAACGCAGTTTCTTGTAAAGCTCCGCCTTTTGGACAGAGCCCTCTCTTGATACATAGAAACCGCGAAGCATCTTTGGCATAGACTGGGGAGCATTGTTCCGAATTTCCTTCCATATCGTCTTGATTTCCGGTACCTCTTGCTGATGCAGGTAGTTCTTTAAGAGGTCACTTACTTCCAGATCAAGCCCCCTATCGTTTGTTCGCTCAAAAATACTGAAAGCCTCCTCATCTGAGTCGATGTTGATACGAATTACTCGCGTGTTGTAAATCGCCTGTTGGAACGCCATTAGTGCGGATATATCCTTCGCTTTCATGACGCTGAGCATCAACTTATAGATGGGAAAAATCCTATTAATAGCGCGCTTTCCAACTTTTTTCGGAAAGATCCCGTTCCAATCTGACGATGCCATGGCGTCATAGGCCTCTTGGACAGAGGGCGAAGCCAGAAGCCGCATCCCTATGGACTGCATCGTGATCTTATGCGTAAAGGTTATGACCTGCTGAGTAGCCATCGCCATATTGGGTTGCTGCAGCTCTTTCGCGCGATCTCTGCATGCCATCAAAAGGAGGAATAAGCTTGTCAGCCGCTGCTGACCATCGACGATTCCGATTCGCTTATGCGATTTTTTCGAGGCATCGAGAATGATTGTTCCCAAATAAAGACCAGGGTCACGTCCAACATACCCTTCGAGGTCACCCAAAAGCTCGTCAACCTGGCGCGAAGTCCACGCATATGGTCGTTGGTACTCTGGGACTACAAACTGGTGGTCGGCAGCTAAGAGATCAGAGAGGGACAGTTCTTGAGGATCTATCATGGGCACAAGGTAACAGAAGAAGGTGGCTGAAAAAAACCTGGGTACCTCATTCATGACGCGGTTTCATGGACGAGATTCGCAGGAAGGGCACGGTCAATCAGCTAGCCTTATCCTCCAGCATTCTCTCCCGCAACAGACGATTCGCCCGGCTCTGATACCCCTTGCCATCCTTCTTCAGCCACGCGATCACATCCGCATCCAGCCGCAGGCTCACCGCCTTCTTCACCGGACGATAAAACTTCCCCCGCACCGCATCCTTCCACGCACTCTCAGGCAGTTCGGGAATGTCCGACGTGTCGATCTCGTGGTCAGGCATCCGCTTCAATGCCTCAATATTGGCCTTCTGCTTCTCCGTCAGCGGATCTCCGGGGTTGCGGTGGTAATACACCATCTTCGGCTTCTCATGCTTCTCCATCTTCATAGAGCCTCCTTTCACGCGCCGTTGTCTCACGAGCCGAGATAATGCGGACAATCTCCTCGTCATGCTCACTTCCCAAAGTATGGACAACCAGCAGCAGCATCACATCCCCAGCCAGACCGATCGTGTGCCATCGTTCCTCGCCATCCTCATTGCGGTCCGGAGCAGTACAAAGTGTGGATCATCAAAGACCAGCGTGGCGGTTTCAAAGTAAACTCCGTGCTTTCTGTAATTGCTTAGGCTTGTTCTCGTCCCATGAAAACTGCAAACGCACCGCCTCTACAAAAAGTATATACAAAAAAGTACATACATATAAAATCCACCTCTCAAATTGCGGGAAAAATCGCTTGTCAAGCCCCCAAACCACCTAACTCCATCAAACCAAACCACATAGCCGTGGCGGTTTAGTTTTCCCAAACTGCTAGACTTAAATTAGTGGAGAAAGCAGCCCAACTCGCCGGTCCCGAAGCGAAGTCCAGACTTAAACCAAACAGATTGAAGACTTTGCACAAAAAGTACGGGGAGGGGGTCCGCACCCGCTACAATCCCCCCATGCGAATCCTCGCCCTGCTCCTCGTCCTCACCGCCGCCGCCCAGGCCCAGGCCCCCGAACCGGTCGAGGTCGTCCACCTGGAGCAGCACCTCTGGAAGGCGATGGCCGAGGAGAACTTCGCCTCCGTCCGCAAACTCTTCACCCCGGACTTCGTCGAGGTCGACTCCCACATCGCTGCCCTCGACACCCTCCTCATCACCCTCCAGCAGTGCAAGCTCACCGACTACGAGCTCCACGACCTCCAGGTCCGCATCCTCGGCCCCGACGCGGCGATGACCGCCTACCACGCCGTCGCCACCTTCGACTGCGGCACCGAAGCCAAGCCCGACCTCCACCACTTCGACACTAACGACACCACCACCTGGGTCCGCCGCTCCGGCACCTGGCTAGTCCAGGCCCACACCGAGACCCCCGCCAAACCCTAGTGTGGGAGGCTCACCGCGTACATGTACCACGCCGCGTGCGGCAGCCACTGCTCCGTCCACCGCCAGTCGTCATCCATTCCGGTGGTGGCGTATCCTTCGTCGAAGGCAATCCCATCCTCGCTGGTCAGCGATGCCGTGATCCCATTCACCACCGCCCCGGGCGCGCTGGTGTACTCGTACCAGTTGAAGAACATGTACGGAGCGAACCCGTGCCCAACCCCCGCCATCAAGCTCACATCGAACGGGTTCCGCCCCAGTATCCAGTGCAATTGGTGCCAGGCGTAATTCTCAAGCTGAGCGTGGAACGGCGTGTCGGAAGCGAAGAGCGGAGCGGCCAATCTAGCCGCGGCGGCCAGCGATGCGATGCGGGCATCCTCACCCTGCCACCATGGAGCGGCCTCGGTATCGTGCGGGAAGAAGAACGCCGTCCGCAGCTGCCCATCACCCATCCGCACTAACTGCCGCGCGTAACCGAAGGGGTTGTTCACCTCATCTGTTACTGCAAGCTCGAAGCCGAGCGACTGCTTCACCGCATTGAGTACCTGCGACTGTACTTCCGGTGCGGCGATCGTCCTGTACTCGAGCAAACTGATGACAGGAAACCCTGCATCGGAAGGATTGAAGTAAGGACGCGAACCATCACCCGCGCGCCAGTAGTCGTGATACTTCCCCTCAGAGGCGAGCCGTCCCATCAGGCTCGTCGCGCGCTTGTCTGCTGCCGCAAGATACTCCGGCTTGTGGCTGGCACGGTAAAGCTCTGTCGCGGCCATCAACGCGCAGTAGTCGTCGATGATGCTCTCTTTGCCGTCGGGAAGTAGCTCGCGGTTGTGTACGTTGAGGAACTGGAAAGCCTCCTCGGCAGTGCGAAGGTAATCGGCGCGTGTGAAATCGCCATCGGCGGGCATGGTGCTGGCCAACGCGAGCGCTGCAATCGCCATGCCTCCACCGGAACGGAAACTGACCTGGTAGGTATAGGGTCCTGTCGCACTGACGGCCGGCCCGTTCAGGTTGGTGTCCGTTGCCGATTTCTTGATCTTGAAGTGAAAGTTCGGATTGCCAATCACGCGGTCCTTGGCCAGCTTCAATCTGCCTGGAGCGGAGATGCTCTGAAAGAACGACTGACCGGGCTGCTTCATACGCACCAGAAAGTCTGCTCCGAAAAGGCCTTCATCGAGCAGCCTGCGCTCATATTGCGCGAAGTTTTCGTCATTACGTGCCTCCAGCGTGTTGTAGCTGGCAAGTGCTGTCCATGCGACCAGCGGGACCTGTTGCGTGTTGAAAGGTGTCAGGTTGAGTTGCGACATATGGATCCCATAGTCGCCGGTGGCATCGTACCATCCGCCATGTACGTCGACGAATTTGCCTGGTTCTCCGGGAACTGCGAGATGGCGGTCCGCCTGATCGAAGAGTCCGCTGGAACGTTGGCCTTTGAAGTAGTAGATGACGTTCGAGAGCGTGTTGCGCTCCAACACGTTGTCTTGGATCTCGAACATGCAGGAGTGGGCCTCACTGCCGTCTTCGTGTGTATGGAGCTCGTACTTGCCGGGCTTCGTCCAAGAGGAAAAATCGGCGATCCAGAAGGTTCGCCCGCCCCAGTCATAAACTTCACCAGACGACTTCAACTCGCTGCTTAGCACGGTCTTGCCGGTGGTGTAGTCCACCAACGTAAAACCTTCGGGGTGGTCTTGTTTGGTGCCCATGACAATTGCATGCTTGGGAGCATGAATGTCGTAGCCGACCTGATCTACCAGAACACGAACCTGGCCTGAACATGCCACTGAGAGCAAGCCTAAGGATCCAGCAGTCAAAATACTCGCATATCTTTGGAGCATTCTCGGTTCCTCCGCAAAGCGGTTTGTTTCGGCGACACAACTATACTGTGTGGAATTGGTAGAACGTCTTTACAGCTATCTCATTGATGAAGATGATGGATGTTATTAATCCGCTGACAGTCTCTTCATTTCGTCACCGATTATTGTCGTCCTTGGGAATGGGGAATTGAGTTTCTATGTCTACTTCACCGTTTGTCGTTCTACCCAGTTCACACGCCCGTGTTCACGATACTTTTCCACGCGCAGAAGAACTGGAACAGCGTCTGCGTCAGAAGATACGCGGTGAGGTGCGTTTCGATGCGGCATCGCGTGCGCTCTACACGACCGACGCCTCGAACTACCGCCATGCTCCGATTGGTCTTGTTATTCCGCTTGATGAGCAGGACGTGATCGATACAGTCGCTATCTGCCGCTCACTTGGAGCCCCGATTCTCACTCGTGGAGGCGGTACAAGCTTGTCTGGGCAGGGCTGCGGCACGGCCGTCATTCTTGATTTTTCAAAGTACATGAACAAAATGGAGCCGGTCGATCCGGCTGCTCATACGGTTTGGGTGCAGCCAGGGATTGTGCTCGACCGCGTGCGCGAGGCTGCCGAAGAGTTCGAGCTGACGTTCGCTCCTGATCCGGCCACGCATAGCCGTTGCACGTTGGGTGGGATGATTGGCAACAACTCCTGCGGCATTCATGCGCTGATGGGCGGCAAGACCGTCGACAACATCGAGGCGCTCGACATCCTGCTCTACGATGGCACGCGCATGATAGTTGGCCCGACGAGTGATGGGGAGATGGAGAAGATCATCGCGGCAGGAGGGCGCAAGGGCGCGATATACGGGGGACTCAAGCGCCTACGCGATACTTATGCCGAATTAGTGCGCCAGAAGTTTCCCAAAATTCCCCGCCGTGTCTCCGGATTCAACCTCGATGAATTATTGCCGGAGAACGGCTTCAATGTGGCGCGTGCTTTGGTGGGCAGCGAGGGTACGTGCATGATCGTGCTCGGTGCGAAGCTGCGTCTGGTGAAGAGCCCACACTACCGCACGCTCGTTGGTCTCGGCTTTCCGGACATCTTTCTTGCGGCGGACAATGTTCCGGCCATCCTGGCGCACAAGCCTATCGGCCTTGAAGGCATGGACGGCAACCTGATTGACTCCATGATTGCGAAGAGCAAAAACCTCGAGCACATTCCGCTGCTCCCGGAAGGGCGCGGCTTTCTGCTGATCGAGTTTGGCGGAGCATCGCAGGCCGATGCTGATGAACAGGCACGCACGCTGGTAGCTTCGCTGGACGGACTTTCGGTCAAGCCGGATGCACGTATATATTCGACCGCTGAAGCCAAGCGTGTGTGGCACGTGCGCGAATCGGGCCTGGGCGCGACGGCCTTTATTCCCGGCAAGCCGATGCGTTGGGAGGGTTGGGAGGACGCGGCCGTCGATCCCACGCAGGAGGGATCATACCTGCGCGCCATCACGGCGCTGATGCGCGAGTACAACTACGAGAGCCCGATGTACGGCCACTTCGGCCAGGGCTGTGTCCACATGCGGTTCAACTTCGATCTTGAATCCGCCGATGGCATCCTCGCTTTTCGTGAGTTCATCGACCGCGCGGCAGACATTGCGGTCGCACATGGAGGATCGCTCTCCGGCGAGCACGGTGACGGACAGGCCCGCGCCGCGCTGCTGCCGAAGATGTTTGGTCCGGAACTGATGGATGCTTTCCGCCAGTTCAAGGTGCTGTGGGATCCGGCGAACGGCCTGAATCCGAACAACCTCATCGATCCGCACGAGCCACACGAAGACCTGCGTCTTGGCGCGGACTACAAGCCCTGGCAGCCTGAGACGCACTTTGCGTTTGAAGAGAACAAAGGCTCATTCGCGGCTGAGAACCTGCGCTGCGTGGGCGTGGGCGCGTGCCGCAAGAAAGATGCCGGGACGATGTGCCCAAGCTATATGGCCACCAACGAGGAGATGCACTCGACGCGCGGCCGCGCGCACCTGCTGTGGGAGCTGATGCAGGGTGAGCTGCTGCCGGACCAGTGGAAGAACGACCAAGTACGAGAGTCGCTGGACCTGTGCCTTGCCTGCAAAGCTTGCAAGAGCGAGTGTCCGGTGAGTGTGGACATGGCCACGTATAAGTCGGAGTTTCTGTCGCACTACTACGAAGGAGAGAAGCGACCGCTGGCACACTATGCCTTCGGTCGCATCGACCGCTGGGCGCGGCTAGCCTCAGTAGCTCCGGGGCTCGTCAATGCGATCAACAATGCGCCGGGGATTCGTCGTCTTGTTAAGTCCGCTCTGCACATTCACAAGAGTCGTAACTTTCCACGGTTTGCCAAACCCTTCACACGTGAGCGACGAAGCTCGCAGCCTACTGGAGCTCCTGAGGTCTTTCTGTGGGCCGATACCTTCAATAACTATTTCCATCCTGCGACGATGCGTGCTGCGTACCACATCCTTAGTGATGCTGGCTTTCGCATCATGCTACCGAAGGAACATCTCTGTTGTGGGCGTCCGCTCTATGACTTCGGCATGTTGAATATTGCGAAAGACTATCTGTACAAGGTTCTCGACGCGCTTGGGCCACAGTTAGCAGCTGGCACGCCGATAGTCGTGCTGGAGCCGAGTTGCGCGTCAGTCTTCCGCGATGAGCTGACAAACCTACTGCCGTATGATGCGCGCGCGCAACAGCTCAGCAAGCAGGCGTTTCTGCTGAGTGAGTTTCTCGTCAAATATGCACCTGGTTATCAGCCGCCGAAGATTGAGCAGAAGATCATTGTGCATGGCCACTGCCATCATCGCTCTACGATGGGCATGGCCGATGAGATGAAGCTACTGCGCGCAACTGGAGCAGAGGTTGAGCTGCTCGATTCCGGCTGCTGCGGTATGGCCGGTCCATTTGGATTTGAGAGCAACAAGTATGAGGTTTCGCAGACGCTCGGTGAGCGCGTGCTGCTTCCTGCGGTTCGCAACAATAAAGATGCGATTATCGTCTCCGATGGGTTCAGTTGCCAAGAACAGATTACGCAGAACACTACGGCTCGCCCTATGCACTTTGCCGAAGTGTTGGCGCAGGCGCGAAAGTTTTAGACTCATAGGTTGATGAGAAAAAATCATCTGCATCGTGGGCAAGATGCCCCTGTAGAGAAGCGTCCTGAACCAAGTACCATAGAAGACCATGAGCATCCAGCAAGAAGTAGCACAGATCCTCGACCGCCTGGGCGTTTCCGTTGATTTCTACACCAAAGGTACGCTTTCTGTAGCTACACCCATCACGGGTGAAGTCATCGGTCAGGTCTCGACGATTGGTGCGGAGGCTGCGAAGAAGGCCATTGAGCAGGCGCAGCAGGCGTTTCTTGCGTGGCGCAATGTACCAGCGCCGAAACGCGGCGAACTCGTGCGTCAACTTGGCGAAGAACTGCGCGCGGAGAAAGAAGCCCTCGGCCGCCTCGTCACGATCGAGACCGGCAAGATTCTCTCCGAAGGCTACGGCGAGGTGCAGGAGATGATCGACATCTGCACTTTTGCATCGGGACTTTCCCGACAGCTTGCTGGTCTTACTGTGCCGAGCGAGCGCGCGAGCCATCGCATGATGGAGACATGGCATCCATTGGGCGTGGTGGGCATCATTTCGGCTTTCAACTTTCCCGTAGCGGTGTGGAGCTGGAACGCTGCGCTCGCGTTGATTTGCGGCAACTCAATAGTGTGGAAACCATCTGAGAAGACGCCACTCACAGCGTTGGCTACGCAGACCATCTTCGAGCGTGCTGCGAAGAAGTTTGAAGGGGTGCCTGCGAATCTTTCGACGCTGCTGATTGGCGACGCAACAGTAGGGCAGCAGCTTGTAGACTCGCCGCTGGTGCCGCTGGTCTCTGCAACCGGATCGACTTCAATGGGGCGCGCCGTAGGTCCTCGTCTCGCCGCGCGCTTTGCGCGTGCGATTCTCGAGCTCGGCGGCAACAACGCGGCAATTGTTGGCCCTACTGCCGATCTTGACCTCACCTTGCGCGCTGTAGCATTCTCAGCGATGGGAACAGCTGGCCAGCGATGCACGACCCTGCGCCGCCTCATCGTGCATGAAGATATTTACGACAAGCTTGTCAGCCAACTGAAGAAAGTTTATGGCTCCGTTGTCGTTGGCGATCCACGGGAGTCTGGAACTCTAGTTGGCCCACTGATTGATAAACGCGCCTACAACGCAATGGAGAAGGCCATTGCCGACGCCAAGGCAGCCGGCGCAAATGTTACAGGAGGCGAGCGGGTCGACCGAAATGGGCAGGCATTCTATGTTCGTCCTGCGCTCATCGAGATTCCGAAGCAGACCGCGACCGTGAAGCATGAGACATTCGCTCCGATCCTCTATGTGCTTCGCTACAGAAATTTTGAGGACGCGATCGTACTGCATAACGAAGTGCCACAAGGGTTGTCGTCTTCGATCTTTACGATGAATCTGCGTGAAGCGGAGCGGTTCCTCTCAGCCACCGGATCGGACTGCGGCATTGCCAACGTCAATATCGGCACGTCCGGCGCAGAGATCGGCGGGGCCTTCGGTGGCGAAAAGGAGACCGGCGGAGGCCGAGAGTCCGGCTCCGACGCCTGGAAGCAGTACATGCGCCGCGCTACAAACACGATCAACTACGGCACAGAACTGCCGCTCGCTCAGGGAGTCACGTTCGATATCGACTGAAATCGCACGGATGGCAGGTGCTGAATTTGTGCAGTCGAAACTGTCGAGGTAGCATCGTCAATGAGATGCTAATCACGCGGTCGAAGTTTTTCCTTGCCCTCCTCGTTGCCGGCCTTCTTTCTTCACCCGCATATTCGCAGGAGCTTGCGCGTCCTGGATGGGCGGGATTTGGCACAGCTTCGCAGATCTGGTGGAAGGGCGCATCGGTCTACGAGATCGACCCGCACAGCTTCGGTGGCCTTGCCGGAATCACGCAGCACCTGGACTACATCCACTCGCTTGGCACCGACGCCGTTTTGCTGACACGCTTCCAGCCGGACGCAGCACACCCTCAAGATATCGATCCGGCAATTGGCACGCTCGATGATTTGGAAGAGCTGATCCATCAGGCAAGTAATCACAACATGAGGATTCTGATCGACCTTGGCGTGCTTGCCCCTGCGACCGACCCGACCAGCATTGCGCGCTACTGGCTCAACCAGGGAGTGGCCGGCTTCCACATCAGCAGCCTCGATGAAGCCGCTCAGTTGCGAAAGATCGCCAGCAGCTACAAAGGCCAGCGAATCGTCATCGGTGACCTCGACACTGCGAATCCGATAAAGCAGGGCGGTCCGCAGCTTCTTCTCGATGCGCGACTCAGCAAGGTGAACCAGCTCTCGGCCGCAGCATTGCGAACTGAACTTGAAGCGGTGCAGCCAACGCAAGATCTGTTATTGGCCACCGACGGCCCGAGCACGCCACGCAGCATTACCCGCCTGGGCGACGGCCAGCACGATGCCGATATCGCAAAGGCAGTGGCCACACTACTATTTGCAAATCATACGTCTGCGCTGATTTATTCCGGACAGGAACTCGGCCTGCCTTCAGGCGAGATCAAGTGGGGTACGCCTGCGACCGGCGCGCTCTCGAAGATTCCCGACAACTCACGCAGCGTGTTCGCGCAAGAGGCCAACCCCGACTCGTTGCTCAGTTGGTATCGCAGGCTCATCGCGCTGCATCACAGTAACGCAACGATCAACTCCGCGCCAACGACGATCACGCTCGACCACGACAGCGAGAACGTTCTTGCGTGGATACGTAAACCACAAGTCCCAACCTATAAAAATCCGCCAGTAGTGATCGTGTGCAATCTCTCGGCGCAGACGGTGCATCTGTCGCTCGTGGATGACATGAAGAAGCTGCATCTGCGCGGCAGCTTCCTGCGTCCCATCCTTCGCTCGGACAATGGCATGGGGCCAATGTCGCTTGATTCGATGACACTGGCTCCGTTCGCGGTTTATATCGGTGGGCTGGGCTATTAGCTACAGCGTCTTGGCGATATCGGGTCCTAGCATCTCTTGTGCGCTTGGAGCGGGTTCGTCGGGAATTCGTTCGGCTTCCAGACGGCGCTGCTCGCGCTCGTACTCTGACTCCAGATGATTTTCAGTCAGGCCCTTTTTCAGCATGGCGAAGGCATCTTCGGGTGTATCGGCGAACTGAAACAGGTCGAGGTCCGAACGCGCAATTGCGCCCTTCTCTGCCAGCAAATCCAGATTGATGACATTCTTCCAATACGAAGATCCGTAGACCACAACGGTGATCTTTTTTGCTAGTTTTTTAGTTTGGGCCAGCGTCAGCACCTCGAACATCTCATCGAGCGTGCCGAATCCCCCGGGAAAGACCACCAGCGCCTTTGCCAGATATGCGAACCAGTATTTGCGCATGAAGAAGTAATGGAAGTCGAAGTTGAGCGCCGGCGTGATGTAGGGATTCGGATGTTGCTCGAAGGGCAGTTTGATATTCAGCCCGATGGTCTTGCATCCGGCCTCGTGCGCGCCGCGGTTGGCGGCTTCCATGATGCCTGGGCCTCCGCCGGAGGTGATGACGAAGCGGTGCCTGCGGCCTGGTAGTGAAGCTGACCACGAAGCCAGCATTCCAGCCAGCTTGCGGGCGTCCTCGTAGTAGCGGGCCATTTCGACAGCGGCCTCGGCGAGCTTTAATTTCTGAGCGCTGGCTTCTCCTTTTTCGATTTCATCGCGGCTCGCGGGCTGTTCGTGCTTGGGAGCCGGTTGTGCCGATCCGGTGTTTTCGAGCAACTCTAGGGCGGAGTTAGCTACGTCGAGCGCACGGAAGCGCGCTGAGCCGAAGAAAACCACCGTATCCTGAATGCGTTCGCGGCGAAAGCGCGCCATCGGTTCCTGATATTCGGCCAGGATGCGCAAGATGCGCCCGTCGGGCGAGTTGATGAAGTCGCTGTTCTCGTATGCCAGCGGGGCACTTTCCAATTCTTTCAAATCGTCTGGGTTTGTGTTCATCCTTCAGGTTCCGTATCTCTTATTGAAATAGTTACCCGCGATAGTCGCGGTAATGTATCGCTTCGGAGATGCCGATCCAGATGTCGAGCAACCCCAGGCCAGAGATGATGCCGCGTACGGCGCCGTTGTGCAGAATCGAAGCAAGCCAAGGCCGGGCCAAAATAAACATGTTCCGGTCCCACATCTGGGTCCACCAGGGCAATACAGTTACCAGAATGCCAAGATAGACACAGAACAAGACCAGCACAAAGAGCGAGAGACGTTGCAGCCAGATGGGGGCCGTCTTGCGGTTTTGCTGGCCAACGGGTTGACCCCGGTCTTCTGGTTCTGGTCGAACGGCTGGTTCAGGGTTCGGAAATAGTTGTGGCTGTCCGGACATCAAACTCCCAAGATTGACAGTAGCAGACGCTCGGCTCATTGTCTCGCAACTCAAGTGCTTCGGCGGGCCGTTCTTATGACTCGCTTGTGAGCGAATAGGCTTCGCAAAATGCGAAAATAGAGGAAATGCTTCAACTCTCAGCTGCCGGAAAGCGTTTCGGCCCCAAACTCCTCTTCGAAGATGTCAACTGGCTCATTACGCCGAACGAGCGCACCGGTTTGGTCGGCGGCAATGGCACGGGTAAATCCACTCTGCTCAAAGTGCTTGCAGGGGCTGAGACACTCGACTACGGACAGCTCACTCGTGTGAAGGGCATGACTCTTGGCTACCTACCGCAAGACGGGCTTGCCTTGCGCGGCAAGACCGTCTTCGCCGAATGCCTCTCCGTCTTCGATCACCTGCACGCTCTTGAACGAGAGGCTGAGGAACTGACGCATACGCTCTCTGAGGTGGATCCAAAGTCGAAGGAGTACGAGGCAGCGGCTGAGCGTTACTCCGATATTGCCGACCAGCTTCATGTTCACGACATCTATACTCTGGACGCGCAGGTAGGCGCAGTGCTCGGCGGCCTCGGCTTCTCCAGGGAAGACTGGGAGCGTAAGACTGAGGAATTCTCCGGCGGTTGGCAGATGCGCATTGCTTTGGCCAAGCTGCTCTTGCAAAAGCCCAGCCTGCTGCTACTGGACGAGCCAACCAACCATCTCGATCTGGAGTCGCGCAATTGGCTCGAGAGTTACCTCCACGATTACCCCAACGCCTTCATCCTGATCTCGCATGACCGCTACTTTCTCGATGTGACGGTCAATAAGATTGTCGAGGTTTGGAACAAGCACATGCATACGTACCACGGCAACTATGAGAAGTATGTGCAGCAAAAGGAAGAGCGCCGCGCAACGTTGACTGCCGCATACAAAAATCAGCGTGACCGCATTGAGGCATTGGAAGCTTTCATCAACCGCTTTCGCTACCAGGCGACGAAGGCCAAGCAGGTGCAGTCGCGCATTAAGGAACTGGAGAAGATCGAGCGCATCGAGATTCCTGAAGAAGAGGCGACCATTCACTTCACAATTCCACCCGCGCCAGCCAGTGGGCGCACTGTGATTGAGGCTCAAAATCTGCGTAAGGTGTATCCAACGCCAGATGGTGGTGAGAAGCTCATTCTCGACAACCTTAACTTCACCATCGAGCGCGGCGACCGTATCGCCCTCGTAGGGGCAAACGGTGCAGGGAAGTCAACGTTGATTCGCCTGTTGAGTGAGCAGGAAGAGCCGACGAGCGGCACCGTACGGCTTGGCCACAATGCGCTGGTCGACTTTTTTGCGCAGGATCAGTACAAAGTACTCGATCCGAACGCCGTCATGATGGATGATATTGCTGCTGCTGCGCCAAAGGTCCCGGTGGTCGAGTTGCGCAGCCTGCTCGGCTGCTTCATGTTCTCAGGCGACGATGTCTTCAAGAAGCTGGGCGTGCTCTCTGGCGGGGAACGCAACCGCTACGCGATGGCCAAGATGCTGGTCTCGCCCTCGAACATGCTGCTCCTCGATGAGCCGACGAACCATCTTGACCTGCGCGCAAAGGATGTGTTGCTCGATGCGATCAAGAACTTTACCGGTACGGTGCTGTTCGTCTCGCATGACCGCTACTTTATCGACGGCCTGGCAACGCGCGTCTTCGAAGTCGAAGACCGCCGTCTACACATCTATCCCGGCAACTACGAGGAATATCTGTGGCGCAAGCAGGGCGGCCCTGAGAAGGTTGCCGAGCGGATTGCCGTAGATCTGGCTGCCGCTTCGCCCTCTCTGACGACTTCTCACGCTAGTCAAACGCCGGCTGCAATCGCCTTCGCTGATGCTCCACACGGAACAGTGGAGAAGCCCGCTTCACAGCATCCGACGGCACCTATCAAGCGCCTGAATCCGATCAAACTGAAGCAGCTTGAAGACCGCTTACACGCTGCCGAAGACGAGATAACCTGGTTGGAGTCTGCAATTCATTCGGCCGAAGAGCGTCTGAGCAACTTTACTTCAGCCGAGCAGTCGCAGAGAGACGCCGCTGAACTGGATCAACTCCGCGAGAAGCGCTTGTCGATGCTCTCCGAATGGGAAGAACTCACCCTCACTCTCGAAGAGCAGGCAACAGTCAGTTAGGTGGTTATCGTTTCTGAACCAAGTCCCTACGCAAACACCAGACACTGCGGCTTCGAGATTGGGAAGCTTTTTCCTTCGCTGCTCAGTTTTCCGGTCTTGGTATCCCTGCTAAAGACCGAAATGTTGTCCGAGTCCTGATTTGCAGCCAGTATCCATCGCTCGCTTGGGTCCAATGCGATGTGGCGGGGAATCTTTCCTCCGCAGGGTGTCCGCTCCAGAATGGTTAGCTTTCCATCTTCAGGCGAAACCGCAAAAGTCACGAGCACGCCGTAAAACCTGTCGGCGGCATAGGCAAACCGCGCCGAGCGGTCGAACACAATATCAGCTCCGCCTGTCTTCCAGTGCTCACGCGGCACATCGGCCATTGAGACGACCTGCACCGTCTTCAGTGCCCCCTGCTCAGCATTCCAATCAAGCACATCGACCGTCGAGTGCATCTCCGTCACGCAGTATGCCCAGCGTCCATTCGGATGAAACTTCAATGCGCGCGGACCTGCTCCAGCATCGGAACGCCACACCGCTGGATCGTTCGGCTTCACCTCTGCTGTGGTCGCGTTGAGTTTATAGATATGGATCTCGTCCAGGCCGAGATCGTTGACCAGTAAGAAGCGATTGTCTGGCGATACCGTTACACGATGCGCATGAGGCATTTGCTGACGTCGACTGTCTGGCCCATGACCCGAGTATTGCTCGAACCAGACTGCGGGGCTGAGATGTCCGTCGGCGCCGACGCGGAACGAGGTTGCACTTCCTCCTGCGTAATTTGCTCCGAACGCAGCGCGCCCTGTGTGGTCGACAGCAACGTGACACGTTCCTGGCCCACCGGTCGCCGATTCACTGATTTTGACCAGCTTCGCGGCTTCTCGATCCAGGTGGTAACTCGACACAGCCCCGCTGCTTTTACCTTCGTATTGATTGACTTCGTTGGCGACAAAGACAGTTTTGTGGTCGGGGCCAAGCACGAGGAATGTTGGATTGTCCGCTGCTGCCGCAAGTCCGATCTGCTTTAGCTCACCCGTTGTCGAATCCAGTGAATATGCATAGATGCCCTTGCTCGTCTCAGCTGTTTGCGTTCCGACAAGTAACAACTCTTCCTCCTTCGTCTGATTGCTTGCTACTATCCATGGGCCTGCCGCGACTGACGAGGACAATACTGCAGAGCCATATAGAAATCTGCGCCTTGATATCTTTCCCACTCAACCCATCCCACAACAAAATTTTGGAACATATATATTGCCAAACCAGTAGACACCAAATGCAATACAGACGCCACCGGCTCAATATCATTGGCGGCGTGATTGGCCTGAGCCCTGTAACAAAAATAGCGGCTACAACCTTTGTAGCGATAAACGTTTGAGAGCTAAGGTGAGCAATCCACATGCCGTGCGCACGATTTGCAGCTTCAGCGCGACGATGGCCAATTGCTCGCGAACGATGGTGCAACTTTAGTGCAATAGGTCAGCCTTGTGACGGAGGTTACGGTGGTTACGAAAGTTCTATCGCGGTAGTGCCGCGCACGAAGGAACCTATGACGCCTACACCTCCCCGTTCTGTTCGCCGTTTGGTCTCGTTCGTTCAGAAGTACTTGCTAGGTTCTGTATCACTTTTGGCTATGGCATTGGTTCCTGCAGCCAATGCGGCTCAGTTGACTACCGCAACTACATTGGCAATTTCATCGACCACGGTTCCATATAAAACACCGATCACGCTGACGGCGACCGTGACTTCAGGGGGTACTCCTGTCAGTGCAGGTCTTGTGCTGTTCTGCGATGCTTCGGCAACTTATTGCGAGAACAACTCTGCACTGGGCATTGCGCAGCTGACCAAATCCAACGCCACGGCAGAGGTGAAAATCGGGAGTGGGCCGATCGGGAACCACTCGTACAAGGCAGTGTTCATTGCGAATAAGTTTTATGCAAGCAGTACGTCGAACACCGTTAGCTACTCGGTGACGGGCACGTATGCCTCGCAGACTACACTGTCAGACACAGGCTCGCCGGGTAACTACACTCTGAACATGGGCGTCAGCGCTGTAGGTGCGGTGACAGCCGGACCAACGGGATCAATATCCATCGTCGATACAAGTGATGGCAATAATATCTTGGGGACCCAGTCTCTTCAGGTTTCGACTTTGAGCGACTCCTTTGTTCAGGAGGCTGCATTCCCCGTGGGCGGTCCGCCGCCGCCGCCGCCGGCACAGCTTTACCGCTCGGTCGCGGTGGAATCGGCTTATTTGAATGGTGACAATAATCTTGATGTGGTGACTGGAGACGCTGCAAATACCGTTTCTGTAATGCTTGGAAATGGCGACGGCACATTTCAGCCTCAAGCCAATTATTCTGGATGCCCGAGTTCGATTACAGGGGATGTAGCAACGAAGATACTGTTGGCTGATTTTAATCGCGACGGCAATACGGATATCGTCCTGGGATGCTCCAATGCTAGCGAAGGAGGAGTGGTCATTCTTCTCGGCAACGGCGATGGCACATTCCAGGCTCCCATGGCCTATGCGACAGGTGACGTCTTCAGCCTCGCTCTCGGCGATTTCAACAATGATGGCATTCTCGATATCGCTGTTTCGGATCAAACGCAGCAAAACATTACTATCCTGATCGGCAAGGGAGACGGGACGTTTACTTTAGGCACGTCCATCACAACCGCAACTCAGACGAAGGGAATCGTCGCAGGCGACTTCAATGGTGATGGAACGACCGATATCGCCTTCGCACAGGCTGAGGCAACAGGCACGTTATCCGATTTATATGTTGCTCTGGGCAAAGGCGACGGCACCTTTAGTACGCCAACGAAGGTAGCGACCGGAATTGGAGAATTTCTGACCGCGGGCGATACGGACGCAGATAACATCACTGACATTGTGTCCACGACCATCACGCTGGCACAGCCACCGAACGGCTATGTTCAACCAAGCATGTGGGTTCTTCTTGGAAAAGGGAACGGCACCTTTCAGACTCCGGTGGTTTATTCGGCTGACTATCCCTCCGACCCGCACCTCGCCGACGTCAATGGCGACGGTAAGCCCGACATCATCGCCGGAGGAAGTACCGGAGCTCTGGTCTTCTACGGAAACGGCGACGGAACGTTCCAACCCTATATCGAGCCAACCATCGGCGGATTCTCGCTGACCTATGCCGTCAACGCTGGAGACTACAACAATGACGGCAACGCAGATCTGGTCGGAACTGACGCAAATAGCGCGCAGGCCGCGGTTTCTCTAAGCCAGGTCGTCCAATCCTCTACTGCTTTAGCTTTGACGAATATTGCGGTTTTCCCACTGGGCAGCGGAGTTCATCAGGTGGATGCCAGCTATCCGGGAGACTCGATCTATCTTGCCAGCTTATCACCTACGGTCTCTCTGACTGCAGCTCCTACGCCGACTACTTTAACACTGAGCGCGTCACCTACTACTGCGACTCTTGCTGGACAGACAGTTACATTCACGGCCACGTTGAGCCCTTATACAGTGGGGCCGCCGACGACTACGACCAATGGCGAGACGGTTATGTTCTATAGTGGCGGTTCCTTAATCGGCACCGGCGCGCTCAACAATGGAGTCGCAACATTGGCAACAGGTGCTTTGCCTGTTGGAACAGACTCGGTCCAGGCGACATTCCCCGGTGATTCTAACTATGACACCAGCAACTCGAACTCAGTGTCAGTAACAGTTGCCAACATTGTGCTTACATCGTCATTGAATCCTTCGATGTACCAACAGTCAGTTACATTCACGGCGACACTCGGAAACAGCAAGTCCGGATCCGTAAACTTCGTGGATGGAAGCGATGTGATTGGTACGGTTGTGGTGGCGGGGACATCGGTCATGTTCACCACCTCGTCTCTTTCGGTCGGATCGCACGATATCACCGCTGTCTATGGGTCATCTACGTCACCGGTGTTGATCCAAGTCGTGAACAAAGCTGTGCCGGCCGTTACTGTCACGACATCGGGCCCGAGTGTCTATGGAAATCCAGTCACGATTACAGCATCGGTTCCGTCTGGCCCGACTGGAACGATTACTATCTCAAGCGGTTCAACTACATTGGGTTCAGGAACCATCAACAACGGGATCGTAACCATTACGACTTCAACGTTGCCAACCGGATCTGATCCCGTTACCGCAACCTACAATGGAGACGGCAATTACGCCACAGCGACTGGCACGACGACGCAGGTTGTTTCAAAGGCATCCCCTTCCTCTACATTGACTTCCTCGCTTAACCCATCAACACCAGGTGTATCGGTGACATTCACAGATGCTCTGCCAACATCGGTGACAGGTACTGTGACTTTTAAGAACGGATCTACTGTGCTGGGTACTTCGACTGTAACGAACGGAACGGCGACAGTGACATCTTCTACGCTCCCGACTGGCAGCGATGCAATTACTGCGACTTACAGTGGAGATACGAACAACAATGGGTCTACAGCTACTCTGACCCAGACTGTCAATAAGAACACACCTACCGTAACTGTTGCGACATCCGGTCCGAGCACGTATGGGACGCCGGTCTCGATTACGGCTACAGTCACGTCGGGAGCGACAGGTACAGTTACCTTCACTAGCGGTTCGCAGAACTTGGGCTCGGGGACTATATCGGGCGGCACCGTGACGATCTCGACCTCAGTGCTGCCGGCTGGGACGGATACGATTACGGCCAGCTATGGCGGTGATGCGAACAATAACGCTGCGACGGGCACGACGACTCAAGTAGTCTCCAAGGTCACTACTACAAGTCTGACGCTGACATCTTCCGCCAATCCTTCGACGTTCGGTCAATCGGTAACTTTCGCTGCGACAGTCTCGGCGGGAGCGACGGGAACGGTGACATTTACCTCGGGTTCTACAGTCATTGGAACGGCAACTATCTCCAGCAATCGGGCTTCGGTGACTACGTCGACTCTTCCGGTCGGAAGCGATGCAATCTCTGCGAGCTATGGTGGCGACTCGAACTTCAATTCGGCTACAGCCAGTCTGACCCAGACAGTGAATAAGGCAACACCAGCGCTTACATTAACTTCGTCGACTAATCCGTCGACTGCTAACCAGTCTGTAACCTTCACAGCTACGCTTCCCTCAACAGTTACCGGTACGGTCACATTCAAGAGTGGGGCAACCGTTATAGGTACTTCGAACGTGAGCAATGGGGTGGCAGCTGTATCAACAGCGACTCTTCCTGTTGGCAGCAACTCTATAACTGCAACTTACAATGGCGATGCCAACGATAACACGGCATCCGCCAGTCTTACCCAAACTGTGAATAAAGCAACGCCAACCATTACGCTGACCTCGTCGGCGAACCCGTCGTCTGCTAACCAGTCGGTTACCTTTACGGCAACACTCCCTTCTGGTGTTACCGGCACCGTTACATTTAGCACGGGGGCAACAGCACTTGGAACTACCACAGTCAATAATGGAGTTGCATCTGTTGTGACATCTACGTTGCCCGTCGGAAGTGATCCGATTACTGCAGTTTACAGCGGAGACTCGAGCGACAACACAGCGACCGCCAGTTTGACCCAGACGGTGAACAAGGTAACGCCAGCCATCACGCTAACCTCATCCAATAATCCGTCCTCTGTCAATCAGCCGGTTACATTTATCGCTACACTTCCTTTGAACGTTACAGGCACCATAACATTTACGAGCGGTTCAAATGTTATTGGGACTTCGAATATAAGCAATGGAAGCGCAGCTGTTACTACGTCAACATTACCGGTTGGCAGTGATGTTGTTACCGCAACCTACAGCGGGGATACGAACAACAATACGGCAACCACCAATCTGACTCAAACTGTTAATAGCACCCCGTCAACTATCACGTTGATATCGTCGAGCAATCCTTCTACTGTGAACCAACCGGTAACATTCACCGCAACAGTTCCTTCGACGGCTACTGGAACAGTGACATTCACGAATGGTTCGACTGTCATTGGGACCTCAAATGTTAACAGCGGAAATGCATCAGTTACTACATCTACCTTGCCAATTGGCAGCGATGCGATTACGGCCACCTACAGCGGAGATTCAACTCATAGCACAGCGACGGCGAGCATAACGCAGACGGTAGATAAAGCAACGCCAACCATAACTGTAACGACCTCTGGTCCTAGCACTTACGGTCAGCCCGTCACTATCACAACAACATTGCCTCCAGGAACCACCGGGACGGTGACGGTTACAAGCGGCGGCACAACCCTTGGTTCAGGAACCGTAAGCGCTGGCGGTACGGTGACTATCACCACTTCTACGCTGCCCGTGGGAACTAACCCAATTACCGCATCCTACGGTGGTGATAGCAACAATAACCCAGCAACCGGATCTACTACGCAGACAGTGAACAAGGACACACCGGTATTGCCTCCGCCTGTGGCTACACCAAGCAATCCAGTTGTGGGCACGACAGTGACGATTACAGAGACAGTTCCTTCAGGTGTTGGCGGTCCGGTGACGTTCTCGAACGGTACAACAACAATTGGTACTGCGCCCATCGTCAACGGTGTAGCAACTATTACAGTGTCGAACCTGCCAATCGGTTCAAACCCAATTACAGCCTCAACACCTGGTGATGCCAACAATAATCCGGCCACTTCACCGGCTACGACAGTTACGGTGAACAAGGCTACGCCAACAGTCACTCTCACATCGTCGTCAAACCCGTCAACACCGGGTGCGCCGGTGACATTTACTGCGACGGTTTATCCGGGAGCGACCGCACCAGTCACTTTCTATGATGGCACAACTGCGATCGGTACAGGTGTCCCCAACGCAGCTGGCGTCGCCACTTTTACCACGTCGACTCTCAGCTCTGGTTCCCATTCAATTACAGCATCTTATCCTGGTGATTCGAACTATAGCCCGGCGACATCGCCAGTGCTCACACAAGTGGTAGGCAAAATCTCTTCGATGATTACTCTTACTGAGAGTAGCCCGGCAGAATTGCTTGGCACGAGCGTTACATTTACCGCAGTCGTCACGGCTCCTGTGCCAACACCAACTGGAACGGTCACCTTTATGGATGGGAACACAGTTCTTGGCACGGCTCCGCTCAGCACTAATGGTGGCGTTGTAGTTACACTGACCTCAGGTAACGCAGCCTATAGCACAAGCAGCCTTCTCACTGGCGACCACAAGATCACAGCGGTATATTCAGGGGACAACAGTTTCTCATCTAGCACGTCCGCTTCTGTGGACAATGTGGTCGAGGACTTTACTATCACAAATAGCGGATCGGCGAGCCAACAGATGCTTCCTGGAGCAAGCGGTACGTATAACTTCAACCTGTCACCCGTTGGTTCATCAACCTTCGTCGACAATGTCAGCCTGACGGTGACCGGCCTGCCTGAGGGGTCGACCTACACTCTGACACCTAGCTCCGCAGCGGCTGGCAGCGGGGAAGCGGCGTTGGTGCTGACAGTAAATACAAGCAGTTCTTTGACGGCAGAGAACCGTGCTCCTATGGGTGGACCAAACTCACATCATGACGTTCCGGTTGCCCTTGGAATTTTGGGGCTCGCCGGTTTGGGTACGATTCGTAAGTTGAGAAAGAAGCTGCCACGTCCATTGCTGGTGTTGCTTCTTATGATTGCAACACTACTGCCAGTCGCAGCTCTCAGTGGCTGTGCAGGCGGCTACTTCGCCTTCGATCCACACACATACACCGTTACCGTCACAGGTACTGAGGGATCGATTCAACATAGCGCGACCGCAACGCTGGTCGTACAGTAGGGAGAAAGATGATGCATCTGAAACGAATACTCCTGGTCGCGTTATTGCTGGCTCTGCCCTGTGTACTGCACGGACAAGCTATACCAAACGGGTCCGCAGTACAGGACATCGGTAGAATTGAAGTCGGGGCGAACTATAACTTTTTTCATGCCAACGCGCCTCCGGGACAGTGCGGATGCTTCAGCCTGAACGGCGGTAGCGGAACTTTTATCTATAACATGACCCCAGCGTGGAGTGCAGTGGCTGACATTATGGTGGCTCACGCGAATAACGTGAATAACTCGGGCCAGAATATTACTATTTTTAACTATCTCTTCGGCCCTCGGTATTCGGTGCGCCGGTATAATCGGTTCGTTCCGTATGCCGAAGTGATGCTCGGTGGTGCAAAGGAAGATGTGAATTTTCAGTTCACCATCAACCGTAACGCATTTGGTTTTCTCGGCGGTGGCGGAGTCACCACAACGTTGAAGCCAAGACTGGGTCTCACGATTATTCAGGCTGACTGGGTGCATACTCGCATTCCGAACGCTGTGAACGATCGTCAGAATGATATTCGTATCAGCACTGGTATTACCTACCGTTTTGGAGTGCACTAAACGGGGTTGCTTCGGCAGGCATTGCAGAGCATGCTCACGTGCTCTATTCGGAGATGCCATTAGTGCCACGCAGCCAATGCTTTGCATTGGCAGACTCAACATACTAGACTCGAAGTAGGTGGAAGAGTGGCCGAGTGGTTGATGGCTCCGGTCTTGAAAACCGGCATACCCGAAAGGGTATCGGGGGTTCGAATCCCTCCTCTTCCGCCAGTAGACTAGTAACGCGAGGAATGGCGGTCCGATGCGATGTCCTTAAAGTGTGTCGATTTGTAGCTGCCCCTCTACTCCGCTCAAGTAAACTACTCGCATGCAGGTCAAACCGCCCATTGGCGGTTTGTTAAACGGGAAGCTGGTGTAAATCCAGCGCTGTCCCGCAGCGGTGATGGGAACGAAACGTTGCATGGCGAAGGCCAGCGCACTGTCTCACTTGAGATGGGAAGCGGCAACAGAGTAGGACGTCCAAAGTCCGAAGACCGGCCTGCAGCCACCGCCGTGGAAGCGTTGATCGCTGACTATGGGTGCGCTTGAGGACACCGCTCTCGTGGATTGGATCGGTAGCCACTGCTAGTTCCTGCGCTATGCGTAGTGGATTTGCCTGCGCACAGGTGGTTCTTTCGTTTTGAGGAGAGAACCAAATGTTTGAAGGAAACTTATCGAAATCTATTGGAAAATTGAAAACCGCGAATCTGGGTTTTCCTAGGATGGGACGTCAACGTGAACTGAAGTTTGCTCTGGAAGCTTACTGGTCGGGAAAGCGTGTCGAGCAGGAATTGATGAGCACGGCTGCGCAATTGCGAAGAGAGCACTGGAAGCTGCAGCAAGTGGCTGGGCTCAACTCTATTCCATCGAATGATTTTTCTCTTTACGATCAGGTCCTTGATGCACTCGTCCTCGTAGGCGCAATACCTGAACGCTTTGGTAGTGGGCCCGTCACGCTGGAGCAGTACTTTCAGATGGCACGGAACAGTCCCGAACAGTCGGCGATGGAGATGACGAAGTGGTTTGACACGAATTACCACTACCTCGTTCCGGAGTGGAGTGAGGGCATTTCGTTCAACATCGACACAAGGAAGCTGCTCAACGAAGTGCACGAGGCACGCGATCTCGGAATTGAGACAAGGCCCGTACTGATTGGGCCATTGACGCTGCTCCTGCTTGGCAAGGGAGTCAATGGATTTGATCCAATGGCGCTATTGCCGAAGCTAACCACTGCCTACGTGCAGATATTACAAGTACTCGAAGCAGAAAATATCGAATGGGTTCAGGTCGACGAACCCATGCTTGTGACTGATCTCGATGCAAACGTTCAGAGTGCTTATCGGCAGGTTTATTCAGAGTTGAAAAGGGTTCCAGTCAAACTCATGCTGACTACCTATTTCGACACAATCGGCGATAATTTGCGAACAGCAATTGAACTTGACACTGCCGGTCTTCACATCGATGTAGTTCGTGCTCCTGAACAACTCGAAGAAACTCTGCAGGCATTGCAACCTGAGCAGGTGTTAAGTGTGGGTTGCGTCGAAGGGCGCAATATCTGGCTGACTGATTTCTTTTTGGCCACGCCGCTGTTACGTAAAGCCGTCCGCCAACTCGGCGCCGACCGAGTGATCGTTGCTCCGTCGTGCTCCTTGCTGCATGTCCCACACGATCTTCGCAGCGAAGCGGAGTTGTCACCACGCATCAAAAGTTGGCTGCGCTTTG
This sequence comes from Edaphobacter acidisoli, assembly GCF_014642855.1. Taxonomy (NCBI): domain Bacteria; kingdom Pseudomonadati; phylum Acidobacteriota; class Terriglobia; order Terriglobales; family Acidobacteriaceae; genus Edaphobacter; species Edaphobacter acidisoli. Next base: position 115,451 of record NZ_BMJB01000002.1, read on the forward strand.
CCGAAGAAAAGCTGGCAGAGATCTCCGCGCTGGCGAGTCGTGATGAGGTCGCATATCAAGCCAACGCCGCTGCACTTGCTGATCGCGCTTCCGCAGAGACAACTACCAATCCAAATGTCCGTGAGGCGTTAACAGCGCTTCGGCCTCAGGACTTCTTGCGTAGATCACCGTATCCGCAGCGGGCTATCGTCCAACGCAATGAGCTACAACTGCCGCTGTTGCCTACTACAACAATTGGCTCCTTTCCTCAGACTGCCGAAGTACGTAAGCACCGTGCCGCACACAAGCACGGACACGAGACTTCCGAACAGTATGAAGCTTTTCTGAAAGATGCCATTGCACAATGCATCCGCGAACAGGAGCGCATAGGCCTGGATGTGCTCGTGCATGGAGAGTTCGAGCGCAATGATATGGTCGAGTATTTTGCTGAATTTCTGGATGGCTTCGCCTTCACTGAGAGCGGCTGGGTACAGAGCTATGGTTCGCGCTGCGTGAAGCCGCCCATCATTTACGGCGACGTCTCCCGCCCGGCACCGATGACACTGAAGTGGACAAGCTATGCTCGCTCGCTTACATCGCGACCGCTCAAAGGAATGCTTACGGGACCGATCACCGTGCTACAGTGGTCGTTTGTTCGCAACGACATTTCCCGTCAGCTGACAGCGTGGCAGATAGCGCTTGCTCTGCGGGATGAGGTTCAGGATCTAGAAGTGGCTGGCATCCGTATCATCCAGGTAGATGAGCCGGCTTTACGCGAGGGATTGCCGCTTCGTTGTGCCGACTGGCCACATTATCTTGATTGGGCCGTCAAGGCATTCAAGCTGACCACCAGCAGCGTTGAAGATGAAACGCAGATTCACACACACATGTGCTACTGCGAGTTCGAAGATATCCTTCCCTCCATTGCCGCACTGGATGCTGACGTGATCTCGATGGAATCAGCCCGCTCTCGCATGGAACTGCTCGAAGCCTTCCAATCACACCAGTATCCCAACGAGATAGGTCCGGGCGTTTACGACATCCACTCTCCGCGAGTGCCATCGGCGGAAGAGATGCAGGAGCTGCTGTCTCTGGCTCTCGATGTACTCAAACCGGCGCAGGTCTGGGTAAATCCTGACTGCGGCTTGAAGACACGTGGTTGGCCCGAAACTGTGTCAGCACTGGAGAATATGTGCAAGGCAGCCGACAGGCTTCGAAATCAGATCGGAGCATAATAACGAGCCGAGCTGGAAGGGCAAAATCCGGCTCGGTCCTTACACCTGATATAGGTATATGCACATGAAGCGTGGTTCTCCGGATACTGAGTGCGAATGCGATAGATTGCAAATGATTACTATTTCGCGTATGACGCGGCGCTCTGTAATTGCTTAAACAGCTAAATAGAACGCGCCAGATCCGCTGAATTTTTACAGGCCATTGCTTGACAAAACCATCAGATCCTTTTAACTTGGCATTGTGATTCACCTTCTACATAACGCTTGTTGCTGCCCTCAGAACATTTCGTGTTCAGAGCGGGCTATCATGAGCGTACCCAGCTAGGGCTGGAGCATACCCATTAAAAAGCCCACTCGGTTATCAACCTGAGTGGGCTTTTGCTGGTATTGATATCTACTCCAATCTGAGCATTCTTCTTTATAGAGCGAGCTTTGTCACCTAACTCATTGATTTTAAATGCGTTATTCAATCTATTGAAATAGATTGACAATGATTCTAAAAGGTTCCTATAATCCCGGCCATCCAAAAGAATAGGTATCTGCAACATTTCTGGGGGAAATTGATGGAGCAGTTTACACGAAGGAAAGTGTTGAAGACGATTGCGGCGGCAGGTGCGGGAGTGCTCGGACATTTCCCATATGCGTTCGCAGAAACCAGGGAGTATGCGGGTATTAGTTTCGGTGTTCAGTTGAACGCTTTCCCTATCGATCCTAAAAACTTCAACAGCTTCATGAGCGCACTCGCGCAGGTGAAGCAGATCGGCTATCAAGGGTTCGAAAGCAGCTTCCGCAATGTGAGCGCGCAGTTCGAATCACCTAGTCATGCAAGAGGACTGATTGCGCAGACTGGACTGACGTTCTTCGGTGTTCATATCTTTCTACCTACGCAGAGCTATGACACGCGAACATGCATCGCTCCGGCTTCTTTATATGAAGGCATTGCCAGGGGTGGCGCCGCGTTGGGTGCAAAGCACCTCATCTTGAGTGGGGCTCCTGTTTCGAGCGAGGAGCAGCTCAAGTGGAAGATCGAGGGACTTAACCAGGCTGGACGCTTTGCCAGGAGCGTAGGGATTACGGCTGCCTATCACAACCACTGGCCCGAATTTGAATCTAAGCTCGGTGAAATAGAGGCGCTGTACACGAAGACAGATCCTTCGCTGGTCTCATTTGTGCTCGATGCCGGTCACGCGTATCGTGGCGGTGCAAACCTGCCGGTTTTCATCCGCGCACATTCTCAGCGGATTGTTGGTTTTCATCTGCGCGATTACAAGAATGGACGATTGGTCACACTAGGCACGGGCACGTTCCCACTGGCTGAGGTTGCGCACACCATCGAGCAAATCGGCTGGAAGGGTTGGGTCGAAAACGAAGAGGAACGCGAGGATCTTTCTAAAAATGGCGCCGAGGTGATTGCCCCGGCATACAAAGCGATGAAGGGAGCGTTTTCCGAATGAACCGCCGTGATTTTCTCTACTCCGGTGCGGCCATTGCGGCCATGTCAACCCAAGGGATGACTGCCCGCTCGTATGCGTCGGTGCTCGGCGCAAACGGCCGTGTTGGTCTTGGCGTTATTGGATTAGGACGCCGTGGCACTATCGTCAGCAACGGCTTCGTGCAAGATCCTCGCGTTCGGATTGTTGCGCTTTGTGATGTCTATGGCGAACAGGCGAAAAAGTTTCAGCAGCGGTTCGCGGCGAATCTTGCACAGCCTGCACTAGCCGTCGACCATCATGATCTGCTTGCGCGCAAAGATGTGGACGCTGTGTTGATCTCCACGCCAGATCATCTGCACGTAGAGATCGGTTGCGATGCCTTGAACGCAGGCAAGGACGTGTACCTGGAAAAGCCGACAGTGCATCGCTGGAGTGATCATACGAAACTCAGCGAGACTGCCGGACGCTCCAGACGTGTGTTGCAGTGCGGCATGCAGCAACGCAGTGGTGAGCACTATGCGCGCGCAAAGCAGGAGTTCTTCGACAGCGGCAAGCTTGGCAATGTCGTCTTCGTTCGTGCAGTGTGGAGCAACTTTCCATGGCAGCGGCGTGACATCAAGCCTGAGCCGAAGCCGGCAAATCTTAACTGGGGCCTCTTCCTTGGACCCGCGCCGAAGGTTCCCTACGAGTTGGTGCGTTATAGCTCGTGGCGGTCGTTTCATGCATACGGCAATGGCCTGCTCGCCGACATTCTCACGCACTGGGTGGATGTTGCGCAGTGGATGCTTAACGATAGCCAGCCGCAGAAAGCCTCTGCGTTTGGTGGCATCTATGTTCTTCACCAGGAGAGGGACAATCCAGACACAGTAAGTGCAATGATCCAGTACAAGAATTGGAATCTAAACTTTGAGTCGTCAGTACTCTCCATCCGTGATGATCATCCATCTGTCTACTTCGAAGGCACCGAAGGAAACCTAAACCTGACGCGCGAGGGCTATACCTACACCCCGACACGTGGCGTTCCGGTAGAGGTGAAGTCCACTCAGAACCTTGACGCCGCACATCCCAAAAATTTCCTCGACGCAATTATCACGGGTAGCTCTGTAAGTGCGCCAATCACAGCTGGTATCGATGCTAGCCGACCAGTTGCTATGGCGTTGCAATCGTATTGGACACATTCGACGGTTTCTGTTGCGGATTTGACATAGTATTCCGGAGCGCCATGGATGCGGCGCTTCAAAGCCCATGTATCGACGTTAGTCCTGCTTAAGCACTGGAAAGGAAGGCCAAAATGAAGTTCAGACGATACAGACTTTTGTTTTTATCTCTTGGGATTGTCTTCTCTCTCTTCCCCGGGAATATGTTGTTGGCGCAATCGACAGGCAGCATCCGTGGCACGGTCAGCGATACAACTGGCGCAAACATTGTGGATGCCACCGTCACCGCCACCAACCCTTCTACCGGGCTTACTCGAACTCAGCAGACAAATGGTGATGGCATCTTTGTCTTTCCTGACTTGCCCATCGGCTCCTACACACTGCAGATTGCGAAGCATGGCTTTCAGACGCAGCAACGCGAAGCGCTTGAACTGCTGACCGGCCAGAACATCGCGCTCGACATCAAGCTGACTGTTGGAATCCAAACTGTTTCGGTTGAGGTCGACACGGACACGCAACAGATCCAGACAGCAACCTCCGAGGTCGCTACGACCGTCGACCAAAAGCAAATGCAAGACCTTCCTTTGAATGGAAGAAATCCATTGCAGCTTACGGCATTGACGCCTGGTGCGGTGCTGACAAACACGGGGACAGAGAGCGGACAGCAAGATAACACTGGCCTGTCTGTAAACGGCCTTCGCGCAACCCAGAACAACTATCAGCTTGATGGCTCTATCTACGTCGATCGCTTCTTTGATTCGGTCCCCATTCTGCCGAACCCAGATGCGCTCCAGGAGTTCACCATTCAGGCGGCGAACTTCAGTGCGGAGTTTGCGGGCGCGGGCGCGGTGGTGCAGCTCTCCACACGCTCTGGTACCAATCAGCTTCACGGCTCGGCGTTCGAGTTCTTCCGGAATACTGTTCTGAATGCAAAGAACTACTTTCAGAGCACCATCCCGCCATACAAACTCAATCAGTTCGGTGGCACAGTTGGTGCGCCAATTGTGATTCCGCACATCTACAACGGCAAAGATAAGACATTCTTCTTCTTCGCTGCAGAAGACATGCAGCAGCGATCGTCGCCAAATCCGATCAGCATCAACGTCCCGACAGCCGCCGAGCTGAAGGGAGATTTCTCCGGCCAATCGAAAACTATCTACAACCCTTCAACCGGCCTGCCTTATTCCGGTAACATCATCACCACTCCTGAAAGCCCACTCTCCGCAGCCGTCGCCAAGGAATACATCGATCCAGTCCTTGCTAACCCAAACACTAACCAGCAGACCGGCAACTTCAAGTCTTCCTCAAACTCCAACGTCGACCGCACGCAATATCTCGTCAAGGTCGATCACGCCGTCCACGCGAACAACCACCTGAGCGGTCGTTATTTCTACGTGCAGGACAACTTCCAGCGTGCGTTCAACGCGCCATTGGGCTTCTTTGCCGAAAATCTCTTCCGCAATCAGTCGCTTACGTTAAGCGACACGCAAATTTTCAGCAATACGCTCACCGGCACGATCTACGCGACAGGTTCACGCTACGCGCGCACACAAATACCTGAGACGCCGACGCTGCATACCCTGCAGGATCTCGGTCAGAACCTGCCCCTGGGCACAACCGTCCCCATCTTCGCGGGTGTGCGTGCCAATATCTCCGGTTTCGTCGACTTGTTCTCCGGTGGAGCGCTCACTCAGGACTCGACTACTTTTGAATACAAAGCGCAACTGGTGAAGGTCCTTGGAGCGCACACGATTAGCTTTGGCGGCGGATACGAGCGCACCCGTATTGACGCCGACGACTTCTCCTATACGCCCGGCGACCACACCTTCAACGGTTCCCGCACCCAGAATGCCGCGGGCCAAGGAGGCTCCGCCGCCGCGGACTTCTATCTAGGACTCGGCTCCACCTTCTTCCAGGACAACGGCCGCAAATTCTACCTGCGCGAAAACCGTCCTGCTATCTATATTCAGGACGACTGGAAGGTCACACGTGCGTTGACGGTCAACGCTGGTGTTCGCTGGGACCCCTGGCTTCCTCCGATTGACCTTAACGAATCACTCGTCGGCTTCAAGGCTGGCCAGCAATCAACCGTTGCCCCCGGCGCGCCCGTTGGCATGGTCTTCAATGGCGATGCAGGAACCGTCCCTTCGGTCTTCCACAACAACTACAAAGCATTCGGTCCACGTCTCGGCTTCGCCTACAATGTCGCCGGTCAGGGGCGGACCGTCGTCCGCGGTGCCTACGGCATCTTCTACGGCTTCCCCGAGGGCTTGCTCTATCAGCGGACCGACGCAGCACAGCCTATTGACCTCTACCTCAACATTCCAGCGCCCCCGGCCTGGGACAACATCTATGCCGGCTTCCCCGGCGGCGATCCCTTTCCGCGCGCGCACGTCCCGCCAAGCCAGTTCAAAACCTACAGCTTCATCCTACCCGTGTCAGGAGGCCTCCTTAATCCCGCATCGAAGGTCGCTTACAACCAGAACTACAACCTCACCGTCGAGCAGCAGCTTCCCGGCAACATGGCTATGTCGCTTGCCTACGTTGGAAACCACGCGGTTCACATCATGGCTTCGCGGCAGTTCAACCCAGCGGTTTATGGCCCGGGAGCGACCATCGGCAACGAAAACTCACGCCGTCTCTATCCCGGCCTCGGAGCGATGGAACTGGCAGACGCCTACTCGTACGAGCTTTACAACTCGCTCCAACTCAACGTCACCCGCCGTGTCTCCAGGGACCTGACTCTGCTCGGCAATCTGGTCTGGGCCAGAGTCACGGACAACACCTCATCGGGAACGGAAGGCCAGGCTGGTCCGCCAAACCCCTACAACCTCAACAGCTCTCGCGGCCCCGCCGACTTTGACCAGGCCGTGCGCGTCAACATCTCCGCCAACTACTATCTGCCGAAGTTCACCAGTAGCCGGCACTGGGGTGAGCTCGCCAACGGATGGCAGTTGAATATGATCGCGAACCTTCGGACAGGAATGCCCTACACTGTAACCAGCGGCACAGACCGATCACTCTCTGGCATCGGCAACGACTACGCCGACATCGTTCCCGGCGTTAGTACGAATCGTACTGCCGGTTTCTCGCGTATTGCGGAATACTTCAATCCGGCAGCCTTCAATCCGGCGGCCATCGGCACCTTCGGTAATACGCACCGCAATGTTTATCGCGGTCCAGGATATGAAGACATTGACGCCTCCATCTTTAAGGACTTTTTCACCGAACGTCGTGTTCACGGCCAGTTCCGTGCAGAAGGATTCAACATCCTGAACCACACCAATCTCAACAATCCGGTAACCACCGTGTCCAGCAAAAATAGCGTTATAGGAACGCCTAATAGCCTAGGAACGATCAATGGTTCGGGCGATCCACGCGTTTTCCAGTTCGGCGCGAAGATCTTGTTCTAATAACACCTAAGACTCAACAATGGGTCAGTCCGAGTTTGATTACGGACTGACCCGAATTCTGAAGAAGGAGTGTAGGAAATGATGATTGATTCGTTGGGTTTACTGCACACGCGGCGGCAATTTCTTCGCGGTACAGTTGCAGCGGCTGCGGGCTTGGGTCTTGGAGCGTCGTCCTTTGCCGAAGCTGCACCCTTGAGCGCGTTTGGCGTTCAGCTCTACACCGCGCGTAAAGACGTCATAGCTGACCCGGTCAAGACGCTCCAGACCATCCGTCAGATTGGCTATCGCTGCGTCGAAACCTTTGCCGCCGAGTACAAGAGCACGAACGCAAAAGACCTGCGCAAGATGATCACCGACGCAGGTCTTGCTTTGCCCAGCGCACATTTCGGTTACAACGAGATGAGTCAACGTCTTGATTACGCGAAAGAACTTGGCGTTCACTACGTTGTCGTCGGATCGACCCCCGTCAACATCGCCAACTCAGTCGACGGCTTCAAGCAGGCCGCGCACCAGTACAATCAGTGGGGAGAACAAGCCCGCAAACTTGGCCTTAGCTTCGCCTTCCATAATCACAACACAGAGTTTCAGCGCTTCGATGGCCGCACCGGCTTAGATATCCTTCTCGCCGAAACCGATCCCCATCTCGTTCAGTGGCAGATGGACTGCTACTGGGTCACCGAAGCTGGCTCCGACCCTGTCCAGCTTATCCGGCAGCACGGACACCGCCTTCAATCACTACATTTCAAAGACCGCAAACCTGACTTCCTGCCATCGACCATCCTCGGCAAAGATGCCCAGCACTTCACTGAGGTAGGAACAGGCACGATTAATTGGCGCGCGATATGGAATGCCGCTTCAGCTGTCGGCATCAAGTACTTCTTCGTCGAGCAGGACACCACGGAGATTCCAGCGCTCGACAGTTTGAAGATTAGCTTCGCGAATTTGAAGCGCCTGCTCGCATAAGTTTGGGGCACCCTCAATCAATTCCAATTCCCAAGCGGTTGGGATGCGATTGCGAGAACTCTACCGGGCCGGGCCGAGCAAAGAGGACATTGAAGTGACAAGCGTAAGAGCACATACAACGGCGACACGTGATTGTTATGTCCTTGCTTGAGCCATTCCGAATACGGCGTACAGATAAATGGTCAGGCCAAAATTTCTTAAGTAGTTAAATGTGGGTTACTTTTCCAACAATGGATCTGCTGGGCTCTCTCGAACATCGGCCGACCACCGTGGTGATAGCTCTACTAAGCTAAGGGGTCGAAAGGTAGCTATATAAACATTTACTCGATCTCTATAGCTGGTTTAAGGCCAGCGATTTTTCTTGACAACCTGGCAGGGCGGACTTTACTGTGTCGGAGTTCCCGTAGGAGTGTCATTTTTCTCGTCATAGTGGACGGACCATTTTTAGATAATCGTTATTTTAGGTCTGCTGTCTCGGGCTGGTATCGTACGCTCTTTTGCTACTCAGAGCGGCTGCCCATCTATGCCATTTCAGGTGATCACAGACCAGCAGAGCGTTGTCCCCGAACCGGGGAGCCTGGCTTTAACTGTGACCGGTGTGTTGATGCTTGCATTTCTTACTGGCAGAGGGTTGATCAGACAAGCGGGTGAGGATTCTCGCACCTAAACTGGATGGTCAATTGATTGAGACCCTTGCTTCTAAGGATTCCTAGAGCTGAGAGTTGACTTGCTACGAATGATCTGGCGGGTGCTCTCCATGCGGGCATTGGAGGGTGCCTTTACAACTTTTGGGGAACTTGCAATAGGCTTCGCTGGCGGTACTCTCCGGTAGTTGCTGATGGAGCTGCCATGAATATGCTGCCCTGCCTTGTTGCCGAGCCTGCTTCAATTATCTACATTGTGACGGGAACTTTGGGCCTTTGTCTGGTCCGCTTCCGTCCAAGTAAGCGCTCGGCACGGTCCTCGGTGATAATGCTCTTCTGCCGCCACTCGACCCATAAGAGGTTGGCTGAGGTCAATCTGTTTGAGGTATAAGGGCTGGACCCGAGCGAATTCAAGCGTTGACTCACCCAGTAGTCTCGGCTATTCTTAAAACTCGCGCAGTCTCGCATCTGCGCCCCTGTGTCTGTTTGTGACTGGGCGGCGTTGGCATTCGGGACATCCGTGGTGGATCCACCAGGCGCACTCCCATCCGGGAATGCCCTGAAGCACCCATCCAAAAGGTTTTGTGCGGAGCCCGAGCCTGGGCGAGGAATCTCTCGCGCCGCGTGCAGGCTAGTTTTCATTTGATGTGCGGCAGCAAACATTCTTTCTTCATGGAACACGCCGAACACTGAAGACGGCAGAAACAAGGAGCAACTCGACATGCCTACAACTATTCCCAGCGGCAAAGACGTTCAGCGCAAGTGGTTCGTCATTGATGCCAGCGGTCAGACTCTGGGGCGCCTCGCCACTCACGCCGCGTCGGTTCTCGCCGGCAAGCTCAGCCCTCTGTATACTCCGTATCTCGACATGGGCGACCACGTCGTCATTATTAATGCGGAGAAGATTGTGCTGACTGGTCTCAAGTCCGACAAGAAGCTTTATCGCCGCTACACGGGTTTCCCCGGCGGTCTGCGCGAAGAGTCCTTCGTCAGCCTGCTGGCCCGCCGCCCGGAGGCCATCATCGAGCAGGCTGTCAAAGGCATGCTTCCCAAGTCGAAGTTGGGCCGCCAGATGGCGACCAAGCTCAAGGTTTACAAAGGCGAGCGTCATCCGCATCTCGCCCAGAAGCCCCAGCCGATGCAGATTGCTAGCTAGTTTGCAGGGTTTCGGCTTACGGTCCGACTTTGGGTCGGGTCGATTCAAGATTCAGGGCTTTTGGCCCAGAGGTACAAGTTCTAAGGAGCATCATGGCAGATCTCGTTCAGTATTACGGAACCGGCCGCCGCAAGTCCTCGATTGCGCGCGTCTTCCTGCGCCCGGGCAGTGGCAAATTTACCGTCAACAAGCGTGAGTTCGAGCAGTACTTCGTCACGCCGGCACAGCGCGCAGCGGCCAAGCAGTCGCTCGGTGTGCAAGGTATCGACGAAACCTTTGACATCATCACGACGGTTAAGGGTGGTGGTGTCATGGGTCAGGCCGACGCAGTGCGTCTAGGTATCGCCCGTGCCCTGATGGAGTTCAACCCCGAGCTGCGCAAGGCCCTCAAGTCCGAGGGCTTTGTAACACGCGACTCGCGCGGCAAGGAACGCAAGAAATATGGACAGCGTGGCGCTCGCGCTCGCTTCCAGTTCTCGAAACGCTAAGAAGCGGGCTTCTCGCTGCCGTCTGCTGACGGATGGCAGCGGGGAGCATCGAATTGATTTTCGCAACACCCTCCGGAGCCCTGCGGCCGGGGGCAAGGAGTTCAATCTCTCTCGCTGGTTGATAGGCGAGGGATCAATTCAGGCACCGGATGTGTCCGTTCGCCTCGACAAAGGAGCATTATGGCAACGATTACGATGAAGGAGCTGCTCGAAGCCGGCGTTCACTTCGGGCATCAGACCAAGCGGTGGAACCCTCGCATGAAAGAGTATATTTTCGGCGAGCGCAATGGCATTTACATCATCGATCTGCAGAAGACTCTCAAGATGTTCAAGGAGGCGTCCAAGTTCGTCACCGATCTGACCGCTTCGGGCAAGATCGTCCTCTTTGTTGGCACCAAGCGCCAGGCACAGGATGCTATTGCCGAAGAGGCCAACCGAGCAGGCATGCCTTACATCAACTCTCGCTGGCTGGGTGGCCTGCTAACCAACTGGGTGACGGTGCAGAAGTCGGTCAAGCGCCTGCAGGAACTCGACGATATGTCGACCGATGGACGCTACGAGTTGCTCACAAAAAAGGAAGTTATCAAGCTCGAGCGCGAACGCAAGCACCTTTCGACCAACCTGGCTGGCATCAAGAACATGAAGCGGTTGCCGGACGCGATCTTCGTCGTTGACTCGAATAACGAAGCTATCGCCGTCTCCGAGGCCCGCAAGCTAGGTATCCCGGTGGTTGCTGTTGTCGACACGAATTGCGACCCCACTGTGGTTGATTATGTGATCCCGGGCAATGACGATGCGCTACGCGCCATTCGTCTGTTCACTACGAAGATCGCAGACTCGGCCTACGAGGGCACACAGATGGTTTCCGAGAACGCGTTCGCGGCCGAAGTCGCCGATGTTGATCAACTCGCGACTTCCTCTGAACACGTTGGCGAAGCTGGTGAACACGAAAGCGTCGAACAGCGCTACAGCGCACTTTCTGATGATGACGACAACGTGGACTTCGAGGCCGTTCTCGGCGGGAACATTCGTAAAGCACCTGCTGCCGCTGTTGCGGACGACTCGGATGCGGCTATCGCCGAGACTGGCGCATAAGCAAGAAGGTTAGGGCATTCGGTCTGAAAATCGGAGTGAGAAGATTGAAAATTCAGCTTCGAGACGTGACCTTTGTCATGTAGTAATACTTTCTCATTATTTCTGGGCGTGGGTGTTGAAACTCACGCCCCTCAGAATCAAAGGAAACGACTTATGTCTACTGAAACAGCTGTGAAGATTGATGCCAAACTGGTCAAGGAACTTCGCGAAAAGTCCGGTGCTCCCATGGGCGACTGCCTCAAGGCTCTTCAGGAGAGCAAAGGCGATATGGAAGAGGCTTTTGTCGTCCTGCGTAAGCGCGGTATGGCCTCGGCTGCCAAGAAGGCTTCGCGTACCACAAATGAGGGTGCCGTAGGTACTTACATCCATGCAGGTGGCAAGATCGGTGTCCTACTGGAGCTCAATTGCGAGTCCGACTTCGTTGCTCGCACTACCGACTTTCAGGACCTGCTCAAGGACATCGCCATGCACATTGCTGCGACTGACCCCCGTTACGTCCGTCGCGAGGACGTGACCGAGGAGGACTTGGCGCGCGAGAAGGACATCTACCGAGCTCAGGCAGCGGCTACTGGTAAGCCTGCCAACATTATCGAAAAAATGCTCGAGGGTAAGATGTCGAAGTTCTACGAGGAAGTCTGCCTACTCGACCAGCCCTTTATCAAGGAGCAGACCCAGACAGTTGCGCAACTGATCGCGGCCAAAGTCGGAAAGCTCGGCGAGAATATTTCTGTTCGTCGCTTTGCGCGCTTCAAGGTTGGTGATCCCAACTGGACGGTGGCCACAACCAAGGTTGCCGTCTCAGAGGAGTTGCAGGCGTAGTTACATATCTATACTTCACAAGAGCCCGGCACAATCGCCGGGCTCTTGTGTTTCTGACGAAACGAATCGGGTTGACTTTCTTTCAATGGGCGAGGCGCTCGGCCTCTTTGCGGTCCGGATCGAACCAGAAAGCATCGTCCTTGGGTAGTGTCGGAGCAAATCGTTCCAGGTCCCTACGGATCAATGCAGTTGCATCCTGCGAGGTGCTGTAAAAAACCACACATTTTTCCGGTAGAACAAATATAGGCTCCGGTACACACAGCTTCGCGACCGGTGTCCATGAGCGTGGAATCTGAAACCACTCTGGAAAAAGTATCGCCAGACCGATTCCGTGCTTTTTTACCATCGCTTCCATCCACTCCGGCGTCTTTTCAGGCTGACGCGCAGCTTCCAGGGATCCTAGCCCATAGAGGTCGAGAACATAGCTGCCCTTCCTCCTCTGAAAACTAGTGAGCCCTAAATCGTTCACAGCGTAATCGCTGTGATAATACTCCGTGACAAAGCGATGCATTTGGTACTGCTCGATGTAAATTTCATGGGAGGCATGTGGCGTGAGTTCGGTTGCGCGAATGTATGGCGCAGCACAGAATACGAGTCCCAGAGCGAAGTACCGGAACAAGAAGCGGGGACGTTCTCCCAGCACCCACATACAGATCATTGTCAAAAAGATAACGGAATACACTTCATATCGATAGAACCACCCGAAACGTCCTATGGCGAGTTGCAGGAAGGAGGGGTCATCTAACCCATACACGAAATGGCCATGGTTTCTCGTTAGAATTACAAAAAGGATAATTGCTGCCCAGCAGAGGTAAATTCCTACACAACACAGGGCCAGTTCGCGCTGAGAGTTTCGCATCTTCAGAGTTTGACTATCCTATTCACTCTGCAAAGCGGCGATTACATCTGGTCATCGGAAGGTCTTTGTCGAGTACATGGCTCCGCCCATGCGATACTGAACAGAGCCATGTACAAGCGAATCCTTCTCAAGCTCTCAGGCGAAGCTCTGGCTGCAGGCAAAGGCTTTGGCATCGACGCCGTTTTTATTCACAAAGTTGCTGCCGAGATTGCTGCTGTTCATTCTCTCGGTTGCGAGATTGGCATCGTCGTCGGTGGAGGCAACTTCTTTCGGGGTGTTGCTCAGCAGGCCATCGACATGGACCGCGTAGCCGCTGACCACATGGGTATGCTTTCAACGGTTATCAACGCTATCGCGTTGCAGGATGCCATCGAAAAGCTGGATATTATCTGCCGCGTTATGTCAGCCATTGAAATGCACGAGATTGCTGAACCATACATTCGCCGCCGAGCTATCCGCCACCTTGAGAAGGGCCGCATCGTCATCTTCGCCGCAGGTACGGGCAACCCATTCTTCTCTACCGATACCGCAGCCAGCCTACGTGCCATGGAGATCAAGGCAGATATCCTTCTCAAAGCTACCTCTGTTGACGGCATCTATACTGCCGATCCTAAAACGACTCCCGAAGCGACTAAACTTCCCGACATCACATACAATGACATCCTTCGCCTGAATCTCCGCGTCATGGATCAAGCGGCGGTTTCGCTTTGCAAGGACAACAATATGCCCATGATGGTGTTCAGCATGAAGGAGCAGGGGAACATCGTCCGCGTAGTAAAAGGTGAAAAACTGGGTTCACTCGTTACTGCCTGAAATCTCAAGACTCTATATGGCATAGTCGCTCTCTTAGCAGAAAAGCCAGGTCCTTTTTTGGGGAAGATTTCTGGGCGCGTATTGGAGCATGCTCGAAAGAGGTGCTGACAGTGCCGTCGTATCAAAAGGCTGCTAAGTTCTACTGTGTCCTCCTCACCGCAATGGCATCTAATTATCTGTCAATAGAAGGCTGAAGTGAATTCGAGCGCGCTACTACAGGAAGTACCCGTGACCACTCAGACGGCAAAGCCGCCAGCACCTATTTATGCGCGTAAACCTCAGTTGCCTGCGCTTACGGGAATTCGCACGCTGCTCGCACTTTTCATTGTGCTGTTTCACTTCACACCGCCGCACATGGGCTTGCTTTATCCGTTCATCGACAACGGCTATGTCTTTGTCAGCGTATTTTTCCTCATCTCAGGTTATGTGCTTACTTACAACTACGGCGATCGTGGGCGTAATTTGAACAAGCGCGATTTCTGGATGGCTCGTGTCTCGCGCCTCTACCCGGTCTACCTGCTGGTTCTCTTCATCTCGCTTCCCATGCTCCGCGATGAGTGGTACGCGCGCTCCCATGCTGAGTTCTGGCGGGGAGTCGTGATGACGCCGTTTCTCTTCCAGGGCTTCAGCCCTACCTTAGCTACCTTCTGGAACACCGTAGCCTGGACGCTCTCGTGCGAGGCCGTCCTTTATATTGCTTTTCCATGGCTTATACGTGCACCATGGCCCAAGACCCCCGGACGTCTCATCCTGTTGTTGTTAATGCTCTGGTCCCTCGGTCTAGTCCCCCATTCGCTCTACCTGCTGATCAATCCTGACCATCTCGCGGGACATGTTGACCGTTACACCTCTACTGAGTGGGTTCGTTTTCTTAAGTTCACCCCTTTGCCCTACCTCGGGACCTTCCTTTCTGGAGTCACGCTGGCCAAACTCCACTATGCCCTTCCGATGTCCGCGCGTCAGCGGCTTGCATTGAGCGCGGTTAGCCTCGCTGTGATATGTGCTTTTTTTTACACGTTCGTTTCAAAGACGCCCTACCTGCTCATGCATGGTGGCCTGCTCACGCCACTTTTTGCCGCGCTTGTTCTGGGGCTAAGCGGGCCACACCTGATCACCTCTTGGTTCTCGTGGCGTCCTCTGCTTCTAGTAGGCGAAAGCAGCTACTGTCTTTATCTCATTCACTTCAATCTCTACCAGTTGCTGCATCGAAGTCACGTCCTCGATCGCTTGCACCTCGCGAGTTTAGACCCGTGGCTCTCCTACGTCATTCTTGTAGCTGCCTCAGTAGCTGTCTTCAAGTGGTATGAAAACCCTGTCCGTCGCGCCATCCTGCGACGTTTTCCACCAGCCTCGCGTCCTCTTGCGCCAGCGGCTTCATAGACGGTTATTCAGGCTGAACAGGTCTGCTGTTTGCAGGTTCCTTAGCGCTATGATCTAACTCACGCGTTTTGAGGACAATGAAGTACTCGTAAATGGATTGGAGCGTGGCATATACCAAACCAGCCGAGCCGTCGAGGATGGATCGGCGGATGAACACCATGTAAATCCACTTGAGCACAGGACGGCCTGGAAGACGATAGAAGAGTGCTTTTTGATGAAGGCGCCGGGTGTGGAAGTCACGGTGACTAAGCGCCGTTCGCAAGGAAGGATTTTGCAGTCCTTGCTGACCGTGAATCAGCTCGGCTTCCATCGTGGAATAGAGGTTGTGTTTCTGGATCCAGTGAGCGATTCCTTTTGAGAACGGGTAGTGGTCGAGCTGGTGCTTCAAATCGCCAACTTTACCTTCTACATTGAGCACTTCGTTGATAGCGCGGGAGTAACGGGCGTGTTCTGGGCGAACGAGTCGAATATAGAACGGCGATATCTGTGCATGCTTGAGCCAGGTGCCGAAAAGAAAGTCGCGACGGCGAAGACGGAAGCCTGAGACCTCGGATGGTGCGGCGATGACGGTCTGATGTATTTCATGTGAGAGCTCATGTGTAGGGCGTTCGTCGGCGTCGAGGATAAAGACCCAGGAGTATTTGAAAGGGACCGTGGAGAGGGCGGCGTTGCGGTGGGTAGCGTAATCGTCAAACGCGCGCTGAGTCACGTGCGCGCCTGCTGACTGTGCGATCTCGACGGTCGCGTCTGTGGAAAACGAATCGAAGACATGGATGTCATCAGACCATGAGACGGAGGCGAGGCAGCCGGGGAGGTCCTGCTGTTCGTTGCGCGTGAGGATGAGAACAGAGATCATCTGAGGCGATGGCGCTTCGGTAAGAGCAACCCTATGCTATCAAGCAGTATTGCACGTGCCAGTTTAGAGTGAAGAGAGGTACAAGGGAGAGCAAGTTTGGACGCGACGAAGGCAAGCAGGGGCAATCCTTGTGTTTGGTGCGTGATTGTGAACTGGAATGGGTGGCGCGACACGCTGGATTGTCTGGCTTCGCTGCGGGAGCAGAGCTACGGACATCTAAAGACGGTTGTGGTGGACAATGGCTCAACTGACGATTCTGTGGAGCGGATTCGGCGGGAATTTCATGAGGTCAAGGTAATTGAGGCGGGGAAGAACCTGGGTTATTCCAAAGGCTGCAACGTGGGCATCCGCGCAGCCCTCGAATCCGGAGCGGATCTCGTCTGGTTGCTGAACAACGATACGATTTGCCCTGCGGACACGCTGGTGAAACTGGTGCGACGCGCGGTAGAGTGTCCTGAAGCGGGGCTGGTGGGGACGGTGTTGCTGTACGCGCATGATCCTTCGCAAGTGCAGGCATGGGGTGGCGGAAGGGTCCTGCCCGCAATTGGCTATGTGACCCACTTCACGGCCCCTGTGGTGTTTGGGAAAAACTGCTACACGACGTTTGCTAGTGTGCTTTGCCGCAGGGAGGTATTTGAACAGATCGGCGTGCTCTATGAAGGCTTCTTTATGTACTACGACGACAGCGATTTTTGCCTGCGCATGCAGAAGACGCGATGGAAGATCGTGATAGCTGAGGACACGGCGGTGCTGCACAAAGAAGGGGCGAGCACGTCAGCTGGCCAGAAGCCATTAATGACTCGAATCGTGACTGTCTCGACGCTCCGGATGATTCGCCGAAACTCGATATATGCCTTCATTGGAATGCCGGTTTTTGTCGCCCTTCGGTTAGGGAAGCGGGTGATGCGGGGCCAGTGGACTGGGGCCAAAGCTGTCTGTGAAGGGGTGATGGAGTTTATTCGGGAACCGATGCCGTAGCAGGAGCGAATGGAAGACACGTGCTTTTCAATCCGGATGTGATTCTGTGTGTGGGCTGAAATCCTTGAGGCGCTTTTGCATGATGGCGATAGCGGCGGGGTTCTGATCGATGAGGATGAAATGTCGATTGTGTGCTGCTGCGGCTTCTCCGGCGGTGCCGCTGCCTGCGAAGAAATCAAGGACGGTGTCGCCGGAATTGGAGTGGACACGGACGATGCGCTCGAGGATGCCGAGTGGCTTTTGCGTGGCGTAGCCAGTCTTTTCCTTGCCTGTGGGTGAGACGATGGTGTGCCACCAGACATCGGTGGGGGTCTTGCCGCGCGCGGCCTTTTCTTCGCCGACGAGCGATGGGGCCATGTAGGGGATGCGGTCTGAGGCATCGAGGTTGAAGGTGTAGTGGTCGGAGTCTTTGGTGTACCAGAGGATGTTGTCATGCTTGGCCGGCCAGCGTTTGGTGGAGCGTGCGCCGTAGTCGTAGGCCCAGATGATCTCGTTCTGGAAGGAGTTGCGGCCGAAGATTTCGTCGAGCATGATCTTGCAGTAGTGGACTTCGCGGTAGTCGATGTGGAAGAAGAGCGAGCCGGTGGGGGTGAGGATGCGGTGCGCTTCGGCGATGCGAGGGCGGAGGAAGCCGACGAAATCGTCGAAGACGTCGATGTAGCCGTCGCTGGCGGGGTGGTCTATGACCTCGGTGCGGTAGCGGCGGCCGCCGAATCCGGTGCGGTCACCTTTGTCGTCGCGGATGGTTTTAAGCTGCGGACGGGATTGGCGTTTGCCGGTGTTGAATGGCGGGTCGATATAAATAAGTTCGACAGAGGCAGAGGGCATGTTGGCGAGGATTTGGAGGTTGTCGCCGAGGATGATGCGATTCATCTTGTTCATCAGTAGTTCTCTCACAGCTAACACTAACGTAATCTTGGTTGCCAGCGTTTAGACGTGTATCGTTTGGGGGGACGGTTTTTAGCTTTCGGGATGTCGCAGAGCCAGCTTATCTATGCCATGTTGTCGGACCGCGGACGTGTGCGCCGGGGCAATGAAGATGCGTGCGCGGCTTCGCCTGAGGCTGGGGTATATGTTGTGTGCGATGGCATGGGCGGAGCAGCAGCGGGGGAGATTGCCAGCCATCTTGCGGCAGAGACTCTTCTGGAAAACTTGGCGCCGATGACAACGAACGGCAAACCTACAGAGAAGCCGGAGTCACGGTTGAGTGCGGCGATTCAGGCGGCTAACCAGGCGGTGTATCGGGAGTCGCGGCAGTCTGCGCGGCTAGCGGGGATGGGGACGACGCTGGTGGCGCTGCTTCACGCGCCGATGACGAATGGGAGCAAGTTGGGGCAGCGGCGTCACGCGAACTCGCGTTCGACCGACCCGGCGACACTGTGGCTGGCGCATGTGGGTGATAGTCGATGTTATCGCTGGCGGCGCGGACAGCTGGAACGTCTTACCGTGGACCACTCGCTTGTAGAGGAGCAGGTGCGGGCCGGGCAGATAACACGGGCGCAGGCGGCGCGGTCGCCAATGCGGAACCTGATTACGCGTGCGATTGGGTCGCAGGCAGTGGTCGAACCGGAGATTCAGGGGCATAGGCCGCAGCCGGGGGACCTTTACCTGTTGGCATCCGATGGGTTGGTGCATGAGCTGGATGATGACGAGATCGCACGGGTTCTGGATAACGTGCCTCTGCCTTCTACGAAGGTAGGGTTGAAGCGTGCTTGCGAGGCTCTGGTCAGTGCGGCCAATTCGAGCGGCGGGCACGACAACATTACGGTGTTGCTCGTGGGTATAGGAGCATGAGCTGCTACACTCGCGGAGTTTGGTGAAGGGCAGACATGTTGGAGATTAAGAGAGTTGGAGTAGTGGGTGCTGGCACGATGGGCAATGGGATTGCCCATGTGTGTGCGCGGGCAGGGTTGGATGTTGTGCTTTGCGATGTGCAGCAGGGGTTTCTCGATCGCGCGGTGGCGGCGATTGAGAAGAACCTTGCACGTGAGGTGGCTAAAGGAAAGCTAACTGCGCAGCAGAGCGATGAGGCGAAGGCGAAGATTGCTACTTCGCTGACGATGAATGCGCTTGGCGATTGCGATCTGGTGATTGAGGCGGCGACGGAGAAGTTTGCAGTGAAGGCTGAGATTTTCCGTGATCTCGACAGGATTCTCATGCCAGGTACAATTCTCGCGACGAATACCTCGAGCATTTCGATTACAAAGATCGCGGCGGAGACGGAGCGGGCGGAGCGTGTGATTGGGATGCACTTCTTCAATCCCGTACCAGTGATGCAACTGGTTGAGGTGATTCGCGGGCTGGCGACCTCGCAGTATACGTTTGCGGCGGTTGAGGCTCTTGCTGTGCGGTTAGGGAAGGCGCCGGTGGAGGTGAACGATGCGGCGGGGTTTGTCTCAAACCGCGTGTTGATGCCGTTGATTAATGAGGCTGCCTATGCGGTGATGGAAGGCGTGGCGACGGCTGAGGCGGTGGACAAGGTGTTTGTGCTGGGGATGGCGCATCCGATGGGGCCGCTGACACTGGCGGATTTTATTGGCTTGGATGTCTGTGTGGACATCATGCGCGTGCTGGCTGAGGGGTTGGGTGGTCCGAAGTACAACCCGTGTCCGCTGTTGGTGCGAATGGTGGATGCCGGATGGCTTGGGCGGAAGAGCGGCCGCGGATTTTATACTTATCCACAATGATGACTCATGTTCTTACTGTAGTTGCGGTGGTGCTATTGTGTGTGTTCTTCACGGGGGCAGGCGTGTTAATGGTGATTTCGCCAGGAACATACTTCAAATGGGTGAGCAGGGTGGGACCACGTAGCAGTCGCGTCGAAGGCGCTGGACATGGCACACGATGGCTGGCGTTCACGTGGTGGACGCGGTTTCGTGGCCTATTACTGCTGGCGGCGATGGCGTGGGTGGCGTATCACGGATGGCTGCACATCCGGTAAACGAACGCTTCTGCCTTTCGGCATAGTCAGTGCTGTCTCGAATCCCGTACACTTTTAGCAATCAGGAGAGGCTATGGCGAAAGAGCTTTACTTTGAAGACTTTTATGTCGGGCAGAAGTTTGCGTCACTGGGTGGAGTGAAGGTGACGGCGGAGGAGATCAAAGAGTTTGGCAGCAAGTACGATCCACAGCCGTTTCATTTGGATGAGGCCGCGGGTGAGAACTCGTTCTTCAAGGGGCTGGCCGCTTCGGGCTGGCTGACGGCGGCGATTGTGATGCGCCTACGGGTGCAGAGTCTGAACGTTGCCGGAGGCATGATTGGTGCGGGTGTCGAAGAGATGCGTTGGACGCTGCCAGTGAGGCCGGGTGACTCGATCCATACGGAAATTGAAGTGGTGGGAGTGCGGCAATCGCAGTCGCGCAAGGAGTTTGGGATTGTGCGCACGCGGACGCTTGCTTACAACCAGCACAACGAGGTGGTTATGCGCAGCACAGTGAACTTTCTGGCGCCGCTGCGCTCGGCTGTGAAGTAACAGCCTGAACCAAATTCGTTACCAGGCGCCAATCCCCACAGGATATAGGCGTATTCTGAACAACATGATGCAGATGACGGTGCTAGCCTCGGGATCAAAGGGCAATAGCACCGTTATTTCCAGCGGCCGCACGCGGATTATGGTGGACGCCGGGCTCTCGTGTCGCGAGTTGATGCGGCGCATGGCCGAAGCAGGCGAGGATGCCTCGACACTGGACGCAATTCTGATTACTCATGAGCATATTGACCATGTGGCAGGGCTGGGAGTGTTAGCTCGTAAGCTGAAGATTCCTGTCTTCATTACTGAGCCTACGCATAAGGCTTGGGTGCGGATGTTTTCACCGCGCTCGACAATGTCGTATGCGAAGTGGCTGGAGCAGATTCAGCGCGAAAAAGAGGTACGGGCTGATACTGTTGCTGCCGAGTATGACCCTGGGACGGATGCAGTGTCGGTTGCCCACCTGGCCATGGTCGCATCGGAGCCGCATTCGGCCCTGAACCAGTCAGTCAGTGCCAAAACGGGGCTGAATCCCTCAGATGATGGTTGCAGCATAATCCAGAGATCGGCACGGAAGACTGATCCCACGTGCCTGCCGGCAGTCGAACATTTTTGTGCTGGAGTGGATTTTTCGATTGGCGACATAGCTATCACGCCGTTCACAATTCCACATGATGCAGTAGATCCTTGCGGCTTCGTCTTCGAGTCCGGTGGTGTACGGATGGCACTGGCAACAGACCTGGGCTATATGCCGCCAAATGTGAAAGCAGCATTACGCCGGGTGGATCTAATGCTGCTGGAGTCGAACCACGATCTGGAGATGCTTCGTGATGGACCGTATCCGTGGTCAGTGAAGCAGCGGGTTATGTCTCGGGTGGGGCACCTGTCGAACCACGCTATGGCCGAGTTTCTGGAGAACGACTACGACGGCTCGGCTGAGTACATTGTGCTCGGTCACCTTTCGGAGTCCAACAATGCGCCGGAACTGGCCCGCATGTCAGCAGAGCAGGCGCTTGGCCGTAAGGCCAGCCTATTGGGGAATAAGCTGTTGCTTGCCACTCAAGCAAGCCATTTGGAATCAATTACTTTATAGGGATTTTTCGCGATAGATTGCTTTTTTCGTTACTATCCTGTGAATCTTTTCTATGGCGTGAGCGGTCAAAGAAGATAGAATGGATAAGCCAATGAAAAATACAGCTTTGGAATTTCCTTCGAGCCGTCGTCGCACGCGTTCTGCGCAGTGCGTCGACCAGGTTGTCGGAGATATTCTCTCAGGCTGGCGGTATGATATTTCGGGGCTTTCGCCTGCAATGCGCATCGACTATGAGCAGCATTTGGCAGAGTGTGCGCACTGTCGCCGTCGTCAGAATGTCGCGCGTACCATCGATCTGCTGCTGCTCTCTGTTAGTACGCTCTCGATTTTGGCTTTTTTGCTGGCCGCGGTTGTCATTCACCGTGTGGAGCTGATTACGCACATCTTCTCGATTCAGGTGCGTCTGACCCAGACACACGCTGTTGCGATTTCGTTAGAAGCGGTCGCGCTGGCCGGGATGGTCTTTTCGGCACTGATGTGGGTGCTGGTCGCCATTGCGACACCTTTACCGGGCTTCCTCGGGCATATCGTTCAGGAGCGCATCCCTGCCGATATCCGTGAGCGTTTCAACAGGAACGCTGCCTAGAGGTCTTGTCTAAAGACGAAGGTTTGGAGTTGCCAAGCTAATCCAGACCTAGCAGCGACAGTATGATGTGAAACTGTGATTCGATTCGTGCACATTTGTCACGGAAGCTCTGCGCGCGATAGCGTAGAGATGAATGCCTTCTTCTTACGAGCCTAATGGTGAGATTCTTCCCCCAGCCCCGCACGACGTAGGGCAACGTAGGCCTGTGCCTGATTACGAGACAGAGGCAGCGCGCCCTAATTCACGGTCGCGCGGATGGAACGTACTTGCTGCGCCGGGAACGTATTTGCTGGTTGGTATTAACTGTGCGGTGTACCTGTGGATGGTGCTGCATGGGGTTTCGCCGAGCGAGCCGACGCCAGCGCAGTTGGTTCACTATGGTGCGAATGTCCCGATTCTGGTACTCCATGGGCAGTGGTACAGATTGCTGACGGCGACGTTCGTGCATGTGGGGCTGATTCACATCGCCACAAACATGTGGTGTTTGTGGAACCTGGGACTGCTGGGTGAGCCGCTGCTTGGCCCGATGGGGCTGATTGCTGTCTACATGCTGACCGGGATCGCGGGCAATCTGTTGAGCATGGCCTACAATGTAGGCGATGCGCTGCTGTTTCACCATGGACGTATGGAGCTGTTTGTTGGCGCAGGTGCTTCGGGGGCTGTGTTTGGGATTGCAGGCATTTTGATTGTGCTGCTCTCGAACCGCAAGCTGCCGATACCGTGGTTTGAGCTGAAGCGGCTGCGGCGGTCGGTGGTGTGGTTTGCGGTGATCAACCTGCTGATTGGTGGGGCGACGATCCTGGTGCCGGTTGTGCGGATCGACAACTTCGCGCACCTGGGAGGGTTTCTGTCGGGGCTGGCGCTGGGGGTGCCGCTGTTGCCGAGGATGATGGCCGGGCGGGTGCGCTATCTGGAGAGGCAGAAGGTCACATTTGCAGCGGCAGCGTTTGGGCTGGCGCTGTTCGGGTACTGGATCGCGAATCTGCGGTAAAGTTGGTGCCGGACTTGTTTGCTACGTTGCTGGATACAGCGGGGGCTTTTCCGATGCGGAGACGGCCAAGGGCATTAATTCCCCGGTGAGTCGTATCTATCTCATCTGTCTGGCAAGCCTCGCGGTGCGTGGGAAGCGAGACGGTTTGCGAGTATGGAAACGCGGGTATAAGCTCATCCTGCGCTATTCGCATGGAGGCGTCAGGTTTGCCAATGAGTTCTATGACCTGAAGGCCGATCCCCGCGAGACGACGAATCTATGCGAGAGTCCGCAGCAGAAGATCGTTAAGCAGGTGACGGCGCAGTTGAACGAGTTCTTCACGAAATACACCGTTCCGGCGCACGATGGGTTGCATCTGGAAGATCAGCCGATGGCTACGCCAGCAAGCCCATGCTGTTGGCCCTGAAGAAGTAGAGCACATGTGGATCAAGGGTTCTCAGCAGAAGAAAAGCGTACCTCAGCGGCTAAGGCCGCATGGTTCTCAAGCAATTGCGGCACGGTTTCAACCGTGCCCTTAAACAAAACGGGACTTTAGCTGAGGGTGGTCTGGGCGAACTTGCGCACCATGGCGAGTAGTAGGCGGCGATCACTCTCGTTGAGGTGGGCGGAGTAGCGCTGAACCTGAGTGAGGAAACGGATCTCGTCTTCGCTGAGGTTGAGGGAAGACATTTCTTTGGCGATGATCTCTTCGGCGAAGAACTCTGAGAGCTGGAGGTCGAGAGCGCGCGCAATTTTTTGCAGCGTCTCAAGCGAGGGCACGGTGTGGCCGTTTTCAACGCGCGAGAGATAGCAGCGCAGAAGGCCGGTGCGTTTTTCGATGTCCCCCTGCGACATCCCTTTTTGCAAGCGATATCCGCGGATCGTTGTTCCGATGTTGATCGAAATGGGGAGTGCCGCTTCGTGGTCGTTGGGGAGGTCGGCGGGAAGTGTTTGCATGTCAGCCATTAGCCACAAAGTAAACAGGAACTTGGCGTTGGTCAATGGCTAAGTTAGGGGGTGAAGGAGGTTTTGTACCAGCCTGGGTTCATCCATAAAGGGTTAGCGGCAAAACTGTGAACCTTTACTTGAACCTCGTAGGTGGGTGGAACCGAAGAGACTATTACTAAAGCCACTATTAATGCAGAAGTAATGGCGGTCGAGAGTCGCACCTTTAGAGTGATGAATGAGCGCGCTATAGTGAACGAAAATCGTACCTCAGCGGCTAAAGCCGCACGTTTTTCTTGGACATTTCGGCACGGCTGAAGCGTCCCCCTAAGCAAACGGACTTTAGAACTCCCCCTTCAAGTCTTCGTCACGAGGCTCTTGCAGAAGAATACGAGGTCGGGAATGTTGCTCTGGTTGTATCGCTCCGCTGGGAGGAATCCGACATTTTTGTAGAGCCGGTTTGCTTCGGGCATGGCTGCCGGGACCGTGTCGAGATATATTGCGATGTATCCGGCCTGTTCCGCCCATGCGATCGCTTCGGCGAGCAATCGCTGCCCTAAGCCGAGGCCGCGAAATCCCTGGCTGACCCAGAGACGCTTCATCTCGCAGGAACGATTTTCACGTTTGAGAGAGCGGAGGGCGACGCAGCCTGCTGGCTTTCCGTCGACTGTTGCGATCAGCAGAGTGGCGTAGCCTTCGGGAAGCCGCTCGAGTTCACGTGCGTAACCTTCGAGGCAGATGCTGGCCGCGCCGGATGGATGCGTAGTGAGGTGGTCTCCGTAGGCCTGCATCAGGTTGCGCACGGTGGCTACGTCTTCGGGAGTGGTGGCCGCGCGGATTGTGATTTCAGGCATGGAGCTTTACCCCATGTGCATGCCGCCGTTCACGTCGAGCGTGTGACCGGTGATGTAGCTGGCCCCATCGGAGGCAAGGAAAGTGACGGCGTGGGCGATGTCGAGGTCGGTGCCGACGCGGCCGAGCGGGATGTGCTGGGTCATGGCGGTCTTCTGCTCGTCGGTGAGGATGGCAGTCATGGCGGTTTCGATGTAGCCCGGCGCGACGGCGTTGACGGTGATAGAGCGGCTGGCTAGTTCGCGGGCGAGCGACTTGGTGAGGCCGATGAGTCCGGCTTTGGAGGCGGCGTAGTTGGACTGACCGGCCTGGCCGGTTTCGCCGACGACCGAGGTGATGTTGATGATGCGGCCCCAGCGGTTCTTGACCATCTGCGACATGACGGCTTGGGTGAGGAGGAAGGCCCCGGTGAGGTTGGTGGTGAGGACGTCATCCCAGTCCTTGCGCTTCATGCGCATGGCGAGGATGTCGCGGGTGATGCCGGCATTATTGACGAGGATGTGGACTGCGCTGAGTTGCGTGATGACTGCCTTGGCGCACTCTTTGATGGAGCCCTCGCTGGCGACGTCGAGCGCGAAGGCATGGGCTGTGCCGCCTGCAGAGGTGATCTCGGCGGCTACGGCGGCGAGCTTTTCCGTGTTGCGCGCGGCGAGCGCCACGGTTGCCCCGGCGCGGGCTAGTTCGAGGGCGCAGGCGCGCCCGATTCCCTGTGAAGCTCCTGTTACCAATGCGATGCGGCCAGCCAGCGTGGTCAATGTTCCTCCGTCGATAAGTGCTTTGGAGAATTATACGAAGGCAGTGACGGAAACATCCTCAGGGGGTTGTCGTATTCTGGGTTCCGCTGCTAATTCTTCTTACCTGAGCTTCCATGTCCGATATCAAAAATAAGATGACCGAGACCGACGTGTATGCGATCCACGGGGCTGACCCTGAGGTGCTGGCGTATGCGATGGCGAAGTACTCGCGCTCTGCGCTGACGATGAAGGAGTCGCTGGCGGAGATCAGCGCCCAGCGCGCAGAACAGTTTCTGAACACGTTTTATTTTCAGTATGGGCATCGGTCGATTGCCGACCTGGCGCACATTCCGTTCGCGGTGGAGCGGCTGAGCTTGCTGGCGGCGATTGAGCTGGTGGACGAGCAACGATGGGACGGGCAGGAGCGCTCGACGCGGTATCAGAATTTTCGTACGTCGGGGTGGTATACGCCTGATCTTGGTGCGAAGACTCCGGCGTTTACGGCGGCGATTGAGGCGTCCTTTGCCGCGTACGACCGCATCAGCGCGGGGATGCTTGAGGCTTTGAAGAAGGCGATTCCACGCCCGGAAGAGATGAAGCCGGAGGCTTATGAGCGGACGCTGAAGGCGCGGGCGTTTGATGTGGCGCGGTATCTGCTGCCGCTGGCGACGAATACTTCGCTGGGGCAGATCGTGAATGCGCGGACGCTGGAGACGCAGGTATCGCGTTTACTGACGAGCAGGTTTGCCGAGGTAAGGCAGCTTGCGGAGAAGCTGCGTCTGGCTGCGACTGAACCTGCGTGGAATGTTCAGCGCGGCGCGGCTGAGGTGCTTTGCGAGGAGATTGGTTCGGTGGATGCTGCTTGTGGTCAGCGTGCCTCGGATGCGTTGCTGCGTCCGGTTAAGACTGCTCCTACGCTGGTCAAGTATGCGGGGAGGAATGATTATCTGGCGGAGAGTCGGCGCGAATTGGCTGCTGCTGCTGCCGAGTTGATGGGCAGTGAGCCGATTGCTCCTGCGCCGGTAGTGGATTTGATTGATGACGACGAGCCGCTGGAGGTCGAGCTGGCTACTTCGCTGCTCTATCCACATTGCCATTATTCTTACCGGCAGTTGCGCGGGCATGTTGCGGCGTTGAGTGAGGCGCGGCTGGCGGAGTTGATTGCGCTGGGGGCGAAACATCGCGGGCGGCATGATGAGCTGCTGCGGGCCTTCAGTGCGGGGCGTGGATTCCGATTCGACATCTTGATGGACATTGGCGGGTTCCGAGATATGCATCGGCATCGGAGGTGCCTGCAGTTGTTGCAGGGCTATACGGATGCTCATGGGTATGAGGAGCCGGTTTGCCCCGGCCAGCCCACGCTGGCGGAGGCGAGGATTGAGGCAGAATACAAAGCTGCGATGGATGCAGCGTTTGCGACGTATCGCTCGCTGCGCGATAGCGGCGTGCCGGAGGCGGCTGAGTCGGCGCAGTATTGTTTGCCGCTGGGGACGCGGACGCGGGCCATGTTCAAGATGGACTTCGCCGAGGCGCTTTATATTGCGGAGCTGCGGTCGGGCGTGGCGGGACACTTCAGCTATCGGCGCGTCGCGTGGGAGATGTACAAAGCAGTCGCGGCGAAGCATCCCGCGCTCGCGCATTTGTTCCGCATTGAAGATGTGAACGTGCCGGTGGATCTGCTGAAACGATAGTGCCCAAGCTGAACAAATCCGGCAGTACTTCGGTCGGCGTTGAGGGCAATATCGATACCATCATGTCGAAATGCCTTCTGAGAACTAAGTCATAGGTTCGCCTTTTATTTGCTTTTTCCGGATTTGATGCTAGAATCCGCTTTGAACCGGATTCCACACCTTTTACCCAGCAGAGGAGTATTTCAACGTGGCAGATGACCGCAGCAAGGCAATTGAGTTGGCCCTTTCCGGGCTGGAGAAGCAGTTTGGCAAGGGTTCCATCATGCGGCTGGGGTCAAGGGATGTGGTGCCGATTTCGGTCATCTCGACCGGATCAATCTCGTTCGACGCCGCACTGGGCGTGGGTGGGGTTCCGCGTGGTCGCGTGATTGAGATCTTCGGACCGGAGTCTTCAGGCAAAACGACGATTACCCTGCAGATCATTGCCGAGGCCCAAAAGACAGGTGGGTTGGCGGCGTTTGTAGACGCCGAACATGCGCTCGACCCGGCTTACGCGGCGAAGCTCGGCGTGGATATCGACAACCTGCTTGTCAGCCAGCCGGACTACGGCGAACAGGCATTGGAGATTGTTGAGGCCCTGGTGCGTTCGAACGCCATCGACGTGCTGGTGGTGGATTCGGTGGCTGCGCTCGTGCCGAAGGCGGAACTGGACGGCGAGATGGGCGATTCACATGTGGGTCTGCAGGCCCGCTTGATGAGCCAGGCGCTAAGGAAGCTTACAGGAACGGTGGCAAAGTCACGTACTTGTCTGATCTTTATTAACCAGATCCGCGAGAAGATCGGCGTTATGTTCGGTAACCCAGAGACGACGACCGGCGGCAAAGCACTCAAGTTCTACTCCTCCGTTCGCATAGACATCCGCAGGATTGGCGCAGTGAAGGATGGCGACACAGTGGTTGGCTCACGCACCAAGGTGAAGTTGGTGAAGAACAAAGTGGCCGCGCCGTTTCGCGATGCCGAGTTCGATATTCTTTATGGCGAGGGCATCTCGCGAGAGGGTGATGTGTTGGACCTGGCGGTGCTGCACAACATCGTTGATAAAAGCGGCGCGTGGTACAGCTATGCGGGTGAGCGCATCGGGCAGGGTAGGGAGAATGTCCGCGGATTCCTCAAGGACAATCCGGATGTGTTCGGCAAGATCGATACTGAGCTGCGCAAGAAGCTCGGAATTACAGGCATGAGCAATGTTCCTGTGCCTGAAGTTCCCACAGACGGACCCGCGCAGGCGAAGGAAGCGGTTCGCGGACGGAAGTAGAAAAGAATCTGATCCCAGGTAAAAAAAAAGGCGCCAACTCGGCCGAAGGCGCCCAGGAGTGCCTCGTACTAAAGTGCAGGCGGTGGAGGAGGCGCAGGTGCTGATTCCTGCCCCCCGTTATCATCCGGGTCATGCCTGTTCCGCGGCCCCATCATGCGATGATGTCCGTCGCGGCCTAGGTCGTGCAGCTTGGTCCATTGGTCTGGAGTAAGAACTGCGCGAATGCCGAGCAACATGCGAGCATTGCCTTTTTCGAGGTCGGCACGGGCTTGGGCCACGCGGTCAATCTGTGCCAATACTTTATTGGTATCAGGGGGATTCTCGTCGAGCATAGGGTGCAGAATGATTTCCTGCTTTTCGAGGGCCGCCTTAAGATCGATCAGCTCTAATCGGCTCCTCTGGAAGATATCGTCCATTCGCTTCTGCTGATCCGGGGTAATATTGAGCGATTTGACTAGGTCGGGATTTTTCCACCACATGCCGTGCATAGCGAAAAAAAATCCTGGGCGGGCATCGTCCATGTGCCGCCGGGGTAGTTCAGGAGGGCGATTGCCCTCCATTTGCTGTGAGAACGCAAGGGGTGCCGAGAGAATCAAAGCCATGGCAATTGATAGCGCGGGTCGCAGACGCATTTCAGTTCTTCCTTTGAGCTGATGGGGATAAGGCTGTTCCGTCGGTGGGATCAGCTAGAGGTTGCATAGCAGTCGGCACGTCGGCCGAGAGGTCTTGATCAATACCGTCCAGCAGTGCCTCGTCAGACTGCGTACTGTGCGTGACTGCCGGAGTAATGACAGTCGCTGCATGTGGCATGGATGTGTTCCGATGATGCAGGCCAAATGGCAGTGCTACCGCGATTGCAAGGGCGGCTGCAGTTGCCCAATAGAGAACATGTGAGCGGAAGCGCGGCGAAGGAGCGATCGATGCCCTCTGTATGATGGGGCGCGCGTAGGCATACTCTGCATAAGATCTCGAGGCTTGGCGGAATAATATGAGAGAGCGCCGCAGGCCTTCCAGTTCAGACGAGCATATAAGGCAGTTACGCAGGTGATCCTCCACGGCCATCAGTGTGGGAGATACATCTCCTGTAGAAGGTGCGAGAAGGACATCGCAGAGCTGCTCGTGGCTAAGGTGGCGGTTGATTGGGGTGTTCATAGGGACTCCTTGCTTGGAAGTTTGCCCGTGGACTTTTGCTCGCAATTGTGCCGTGCGCGAAGCGCGGTGAGCGCACGGTAGAGGTGGGTCTTGACTGTGCTCACCGGCATCGCGGTGATTTCAGCAATTTCGGAAAGCTCAAGCTCCTCGACGAAGCGAAGCATAAAGATATTGCGCTGCCTGTCGGAGAGACGCCCGACCGAGTTCCATACAAGTGCCAGCTGCTCACGGGCAATCAACGCGGCCTCGGGCGAACTTTCGCGTAGAGGAATATGCTCGGACACGTCCGATACATCGACGGCGGTCTCGGAGACGCGCTTCCAGAAGCGGAAGCGGTCAGTGCGGGTATGATCACGTATCAGATTTAGTGCGATGCGCATCAGCCAGGTGGAGATGGCGCAGTCACCGCGGAAGCTGGTTCGCGCGGCCCATGCTCGGGTAAATGTGTCTTGCGTTAGTGTCAGCGCAAGATCCCGGTCGCGAATCGACATGAGGTGGAAGCGGAAGATGCGTTGCTCATAGGTAGCAACCAGCGAATCCATGTCGTCGAGCTGTGTCGCGGCATGCGGTATGGCGGCGTGCAGGCTTTCGGAGGTGATGGCGGGCGAAGACATGGATTGGTCGACCACTGATATTGTCCGACGTTTCTATAGAGGACAGACGGATGGGAGCATCTGGAAGACTACAGAAAAGATGGGGTTTCTAGCAGGGATTTTTTCTCGGGGGTCGCAAAAGGGCGGTATTCTCGTGAAAGTATGCACACTGTAAGGGCCATTTACCCCGGAACCTTTGACCCGTTGACCAACGGGCACTTGGATTTGATTGCGCGCGGTTCGAAGATTGTGGACCACCTGGTGGTGGGTATTTTGCGCAACTCGGAGAAAGGCACGCCGTTGTTTACCGTCCCGGAGCGGGTGGAGATGATTACCGAGGCAACACGGGGATTTGGCAATGTGTCGGTGGCAACCTTCGACGGCCTGCTGGTGGACTTTGCGCGAGCGCAAGGGGCAAAGGCTGTGCTGAGAGGCATCCGCGCTATCTCTGATTATGAGTACGAGTTCCAGATGGCGATGATGAACCGCAAGCTCGACCCGGAGCTAGAGACGCTGTTCATGATGCCGGCGGAGAAGTACACCTATGTCAGCTCGCGTTTGATTAAGGGCGTCTTTGAATTGGGCGGCGATGTGGCGGCTCTGGTGCCTCCATTGGTGATGGAGCGCCTGAAAGCCAAGGTGCCGAGTAGAGTTTGATTGCGGTTTTTCTGGCGAGGAGAGTGGATGCGCTTTGCAAGAGTTCTGTATGTTCTGGGCTTGTTTGCGATAGTAATGTCTTTGACGTGCACAGCTCAGCAACGCAGGGTTGCGGTTACGTTTGATGATCTTCCTGGCACCAATGCTGCGACCATGAACGCAGATGAGGTGCTTGCTCTGAACACTAAATTGGTCTCGACGCTGAAGGCCGAGAACATTCCTATTATCGGCTTCGTGAATGAGGTTCAGCTTTACTTCCCAGGGCAAGTGGATGAGAGGATTCACGCGCTGGATCTGTGGTCTGAGGCGGGGTTTGATCTTGGCAACCATACCTATAGCCATGTCTCGCTGAATCATGTGTCGCTGGAAGACTGGGAGATAAATGTGCTGCGCGGAGAGACCGTGACCCGGATGCTTGTGGAGCAGCACCATAGGAAACTGATGTACTTTCGCTACCCGTATCTCGATATGGGTGAGGATTTAGCGACGCGCAGGAAGGCGGAGACGTTTTTGGCAGAGCATGGGTATCGCATTGCTCCGGTGACGCTGGATGCGTGGGACTGGTACTTCGCGCAGGTCTATGCCGATGCGCGCAGTCGCAAGGACACTGCGGAGGAGCAGCGAGTTGTTCAGAGCTGGCTGGCGCATAGCGCGGCGATGTTCGACTACTACGAGAAGAAGGCGCACACGCTATTTGGGCATGAGCCGGCTGAGGTATTGCTGGCGCATGATACGTGGCTGGAGGCGGAGCACTTTTCTGATCTGGCTGCGTTGTTGCGGAAGCGTGGATATCAGTTTGTGTCGCTCGATCAGGCTCTGGAGGACCAGGCATATGCTTCGCCGGACAGCTATGTCTCGGACGTGGGGCTGACTTCTATTGACCACTGGGCGATTGAGCGTGGGATGCCTGATCCTCCGGATGCGAAGCCGCAGATCGATAAGTGGGTGCAGGATAGGTACAACGCGATTGCGGCCGTGAAGAAGCTTCCGTGAGGCGCGGAACTTGTCAGGAGCACTTCATGTCGTGATACTTTCTAGGCCATGCAAAAAGC
Organism: Edaphobacter acidisoli; assembly: GCF_014642855.1. Taxonomy (NCBI): domain Bacteria; kingdom Pseudomonadati; phylum Acidobacteriota; class Terriglobia; order Terriglobales; family Acidobacteriaceae; genus Edaphobacter; species Edaphobacter acidisoli. The sequence continues at coordinate 147,769 of NZ_BMJB01000002.1, forward strand.
TGATGCTGGGGCGAGCGCTGCCGAATCTGATTTGAGTGAATCCGTTCCGGGCCGGTCTTCTGAACGCCCGTGGACCTTTGCGCTGCTGATTGCTCCTGTTGCAGTGCTTTCGAACGGCGTCATCTCTGGCGTGCTTTCGTATTTGCTTCGGCAACAAGGGGTGGGATCGGCGCGTGGGGCGGCGATTATTTCGCTGCTGAATCTCCCGCAGACTACCTATTTTTTGTGGAGTCCGATTACGGATTTTTGGATGCTGCGACGGAACTGGCTGATTCTGGGGTCAGTGACAAGTTCAGCGCTGCTGATTGTTGCGTTCCACCAGAAGAATCTCGCTACTTCGACTGCTGTGACGCTCCTGTTTATCAGCGCATGTCTTTGCCAGCTTGTTGTGGCAAGTTGTGGAGGCATGATGGGTACGCTCCACGCGGAGGTTACGCGGCGGAGTGCGAGCAGCTTTTATCAGGCGGGGTCGCTGGCTTTCGGAGCGTTGGGGATTTTTGTGCTGGCTTCGCTGGCGGGTAAGTATTCGCTTGGCACGCTTGGCTGGATTACTGCTGGGCTTATCTGCCTTCCCGCGTTGCTCGCGTTTGCTGCGCCGCGGCAGGACTTTATTCAGACGAGTGGATTGAGTGATGCGATGGCGCGGCTGTGGAGTGAGTTCAAGGTCACGTTCGTGCGCTGGCAGGCGATTCCTTACACCCTTTGTATGCTCTTTCCCATGGCGAGCGGAGCGGCGATTGGGTTGCTTCCGGGGCTTGCGGTGGATTATGGTCTCAGTGGTCAGCAGGTTGCGTGGATGAATGGTCTTGGCGGGGCTGTTTTGACGGCTGCCGGGGCGATGGCTGCCACGCTGGTGCCTGCGCGTGTGAGCGCTCCTGTGGCTTATCTGACTTCAGCCGTCATCAATGCGGCTACACTGCTGATTCTTGGGCTCGGTCCGATGCATCCGGCCACGTATTTTGCAGGGGTCACGCTTTATCTGTTCACGATTGGAGCGTGTTATGCGCTGTTCACAGCAGTGGTGCTGGAGTTTCTGGGGGCGTCGGGGAAGAGCGGTAGCGGGCGCTACTCAATCATCAATGCGCTTGGGAATGTGCCGGTGGTCTATATGATCTTTCTGGATGGAAAAGGCTATGGACGATGGGGAACGCGCGGACTGCCGCTCACCGAGGCCATTGTGGGCACAGTGGGCGCGGTGATTCTGTTGAGCTGGTTTCTTACGCGGAGGAGGCAAGCCGCCTCGTGACTATTGCGCGGGTGTGAAGCAAAGCTCCAAGCCGCCATTGCTGGTCGTGACAGCGAGGTTTTCGAGCGAGGGTACGATCCAGCTTGCTTCGTGTAGCTCGTCTGCAGTGTGGGTTCCGAGCACGCCGAGGACGCGGCAACCTGCGGCGAGACCTGCGCCTACGCCTGAGGGGGCGTCTTCCACAACGACGCACTCTTCTGGTTTCAGACCGAGGATTTCGGCGCCACGACGGTAGGGTTCGGGGTCGGGCTTGCCGTTGATTACGTCGTCGCCGCTAATCAGGCGGTCAGGGAGCGGGAGCCCTGCGGCCTTCAGGCGCCCCACGAGTAGGTTTCGGGTGGCCGAGGTCACGATGAGCCAGCGATCATGGGGGATGCTGGCGAGCAGCTTGCGGACTCCGGGGAGCACCTTTAGGTCAGCGGTGTCTTCGAGCTCCAGTTTTTCGATGACGCGCACGCCCTCGTCGGGATCGATGTCCGGGCGTAGCATTTTGACCGTTTCGATGGCACGGACGCCGTGCTTCACCTCAAAGTTTTCGGCGTCGGGAACGCCGTACATCTTCGCCCATACCTTCCAGCAACGCTGAACGGAGCCAATCGAGCTGATCAGCACGCCGTCCATATCGAAGAGGACACCCTTTGCGTCTACACAAACTTGTTCCTTCAAACTGTGGCTCCTTGCAGTACAAATTCTCTGGCGGCTTCGAGCACGCGCGCGACGGACTCGGTTGAGCAACTCTCCGAGTAGACGCGGAGCAGTGGCTCCGTTCCTGATGCGCGCAGCAGCAGCCAGGTTTCGGCAGCGTTTGGTTTGCCTGCGCAGGCGGGGTTTTCGAGGAAGAACTTGATGCCGTCGAGCGTCTCCATGCGGAGCACCTTCATGCCGGCGATCTCCTTTGGGCCGGCTTTGGCGCGCGCGATGGCGGCGTGCTTGAGGTCGTCGTTGATGTGCATGTCGATGCGGCCGTACTGGTGCTCGCCGAACTCCTGCTGCAGGGCGGCGACGAGTTGGCCGAGTGTTTTCTTTTCGTCGGCCATGACGTTGGCAAGGAGCAGCGCGTTCAACATGCCGTCGCGCTCGGGCAGGTGGCGACTGATGCCGACGCCGCCGGACTCTTCGCCGCCGATGAGGATATCGCCATCCAGCATCAGCTCGACGACGTATTTGAAGCCGATGCCGTGCTCGTGCAGCTTGCGCCCGTACTTGGACGCGATGCGGTCGATCATCTTGGTGGTGTTGAAGGCGCGCGTCAGGTCGCCCGACCACTGCTTGCGCTCGAGCAGCCACTTGCTGAGGATGGCGAGGATCTTGTGTGCGTCGACGACGTTGCCGTGCTCGTCGACTGCGCCGATGCGGTCGGCGTCGCCGTCGGTGATGAGACCGGCATCGCATTTTTCGGCAACGACTGCGGCTTGTGTGGCTTTGATGTGCGGCAGGATTGGTTCGGGATTGATGCCTGGAAACGCGGGGTTGAGCTCGCTGCGGATTTCGACGAATGGAATGCCAGCGCGGGTGAAGATGCCCGCGATGACGCCGCGTCCGGCGCCGTACATGTCGTCGATCAGGAATTTGTAGCCGGAGGCGCGGATGGCTTTGAGATCGACGAAGCGTTCGATGGCGGCGATGTAGTCCGTCGTGAAGTCAACCTCTTCAATCGCGGCTGGCTTCGCGCTTTTGGCGAGGGGCTTTTCGAGGTAGCTCTCGATTGCCGTCATGATGGAAGGCTTGCCGGAGCCTCCGTAGCTGGCTTTGTACTTCACTCCGTTCCATTCGGCTGGGTTGTGGCTGGAGGTAATCATGACGCCGCCCGCGGCCTTGCGCTCGCGGACTGCGTAGGAGAGCGCCGGGGTGGGCGTGATTTCGCATGCGAAGGCGACGGGGATTCCGGCGCTGGCGAGGACCTCAGCGACGACGTGTGCGAAGGAGCGTGAGCCGAAGCGGGTGTCGTACGCGATGCAGACGCCGCGGGTGGGGTCTTCGTGGTGCAGGACGTAGTTTGCGATTGCGGCGGCGGCTACGCGAACGTTGGCGTAGGTGAAGTCGTCGGCGATGATGCCGCGCCAGCCGTCGGTCCCGAACTTAACGACAGTTTTTGTCTCTGCCATATCAGCGTCTTTTATCTCAACCATTTCGGCTTCAGTTTTTTAAATCAGGTCTTCCCGTCCGGCGGCCTTTAGTTCGGCGACCACCTTGCCGACGTCTTGCGACCGCTCGCGTGTGGTTATCAGCAGCGCGTCTTTTGTCTGCACGACTACGAGATTGTTGACGCCGACCAGCGCGACTGACTGGCCAGGTGCGTAGACGTAGTTTCCGCAGGAGTCGATGACGACGCGAGCTGAGTCTACGCCGTCGAAGATGTTGGCTACGGAGGGGTCTTCGCAGCCGCAATCGGCTTCGTACTCGTGCAGCGCGTCCCAGCAGCCGAGGTCGTTCCAGCCGAAGTCGCCGGGCAGGCAGTAGATCTCGGCGGCGAGTTCGCCCTTGGCGGAGCGCGGCTCCAGGACTGCGTAGTCGATGCTGATAGACGCGCACTTCGGATACTCTTCTGCGAAGACTTGCGTGAACGCTGGCGTGCCGTAGGCGGCTGCGGTCTTCTCCAGATGAGGGACCATCGCGGGGCAGTACTCGCGGATGGCTCCGGCGAGTGTGCGCGCGCTCCACAGGAAGATTCCGCCGTTCCAGGCATAGTTGCCGGAGGCGACGAACTCTTCGGCGCGCCTGCGGTCGGGCTTTTCGGTGAAGCGCTTCACTCTGCGCGGGGTGATGCTGCCGGAGGTTGTGGCTTCGCCGTCGAGTTCGATGTAGCCATAGCCGGTCTCTGGGCGGGTTGGCGGAACACCGAGCACGACTACTTTGTCGCCGCTGGCTGCGAGCTTGATTCCTGTGCGGACTACTTCGGTGAAGCGCGCTGTGTCTTTTACGACGTGATCTGAGGGGAAGATGCCGATGACGGTATCAGGTGCAGTCTTCTCCATCAGGAAAGCTGCGAGAGCGCAGGCTGGGGCGGTGTTGCGCGCGGTGGGCTCGCTGAGGATGCGGCTGCGGGGGACTTGTGGGAGTTGCTCAGCGATGAGGTCGTCGAGCAGGTCGTTGGTGATGACCCAGACGCTTTCGGCCCTGCTGAGCGGGAGCAGGCGGTCGAGCGTCTGCTGAATCATGGTGCGGCTGCCGTCGAGCGCGAGCACCTGTTTTGCGCGCGCCTTGCGGCTTCTGGGCCAGAACCGCGTACCACTGCCGCCTGCAAGAATCACTGGAGCAAACTGCGGCTCCGGCTTACCGCCTTCAATCGCCATACGACTCCATCCAAAGGAAAAGACCGCGCCGGTCTTTTCCGGTCTGCGGCCTCTGCCTCGAATTCAACGTTTAGCCAAGTTTGGCAAAGTACTCCCGCATCCGCCTGACGCCTTCGTCGACGACGTCGCCCGATACTGCGTAGGAGAGGCGGATGTGCTCGGTGGTGCCGAAGGCTTCACCCGGCACGACGACGACGTGGGCTTCGTCCAGCAGCTTTGCCGCGAGATCGGATGCGGACTTGATGCCGCCCTTGCCGATGAAGTTCTTCACGTTTGGGTAGACATAGAACGCGCCCTGCGGAACTGTGCAGGTGAGTCCGGGAATCGTCTGAAATCCGGCGAGAATTTGATCGCGCAGCTTGATGTAGTCGGCACGGAACTCGGCGACGCACTCCTGCGAACCGCTCACCGCTGCAATTGAAGCCCGCTGCACCATGCTGGCGGTGTTAGAGGTGCTCTGCGACTGGAGCTTGCTCATCGCGGCGATGATGGGCTTTGGCCCGAGCGCGTAACCTGCGCGCCAGCCGGTCATGGCGTAGGTCTTCGAGAGCGAACCGAGCACGACGACATGCTCCTTGCAGTCGGTGAACGAGCCGCCGCTGACGATGTTGCCGGTGAAGTTCAGGTAGACGTAGCACTCGTCGAGCAACACGAAGATGTTGTTTTTGTGCGCGAGGCGGACGATGGCTTCGAGGTCCTCGGGCGAGACGACTGCGCCGGAGGGGTTCGAAGGTGAGTTCAGGACGATGGCCTTGGTGCGCGGGGTGATTGCTGCCTCGATCATCTTGGCGGTGACGCGGAAATTTTCGCGCTCGTCACTTTCGACGTAGACTACCTTACCGCCCGCGTACTGGATGATGTCCTTGAAGCTGACCCAGTAGGGGACGGGGAGGATGACCTCATCGCCGTGGTCGACGAGCACCTGGATGACGTTGAACAACGCGAGCTTACCGCCAGTGGTGAAGACGCACTCGTCGGGTGCATAGTTGGAGCCGAAGTCGCAGGCGTGGCGGTCAACGATGGCTTTGCGCACCTCAGGGATGCCGGCGACGTTGGTGTAGCGGGTGAAGTTCTTCTCGATGGCCTCGATCGCGGCGTCCTTGATGTGGCGCGGCGTGGCGAAGTGCGGCTCGCCCGCGCCGAAGTCGGCGAGGTCAACGCCCTCGGACTTCAGCTTCAGGGCCGCAGCCGTGATGGCCATGGTTGCCGAGACTTCGATGCGGCCGATACGGTCCGCGAATACTTTGGTTGCTACTGCCGTTGCGCTCATACCTCTAGTTTGGCAGATTTATGCGGCAAGATAAAGTCGCCAGATAATGCTCAGGTCCGCCAGATTCCGATAGCGGCTTACTCCGAGTCCGGCTTAATGGGAGTCGAGATCGTTCGTCTCATTCCCGCAGCATGTATCACCCATCCGCGTCCAAGCCTCCGCTGCGTCCAGCGCCGGCCCACACCCACCGGACGTAGACCAATACTTCCCCTCCATTCCAATCCTGGCCTTCTCCTTCAACGTATCCTGAATCTCTTCCCCCATAACTCAATCTCCTCTCTCGCATATCATTTTGCACCAGAACGATGCTCTTTCCTGCATCCTCATAACTAGTGTGCTCCTGCCGGACCTCTGCCTGGCTTTACCTTCTTGAAGAGCCAGACGATGATGATGCACCCGAAGCTGAGCAGAGAGAGCCAGCGGAAGACGTCCACGAAGGCCCAGCTTAGGGCCTGGCGCTGAAGCTGCTCGTAGAGCAGTGCTGCGGCGGGATGACCGTCATTGGCTTTGCCAAAGTAGCTGCTAAGCGCATGGGTCGCCCCGGTAAGCGAGTTCTGGAAGTTCTGGCCTGTGCGGGGAACCGAGCCGGCGATCAGTGTCTGGTGAACATCGGCGCGGCGAACCAGCAGGGTCGAAGCAAGCGAGATGCCGATGGAGCCGCCGACGTTGCGCATCAGGTTGAACAAGCCGCTAGCATTGCCGATCTGCTCGTTGCGCAGCGTGCCGTAAGCGGCTGTGTTGATGGGCACGAAGACGAAACTCAACCCGAAGCCGGTGATCAGGATCGGCAACAGCAGCGTCGTGGGGGAGATGTCGAGCGTCAGTCCGCCGAAGTAAAGCGTGGTCAGACCGAAAGTGAAGAACCCGAACGTCAACAGGTAGCGCGGGTCGGACTTATTGGAGAGATAGCCGATAATTGGCATCCCGCAGATTGCTCCGATGCCACGAGGAGCAACGACAAGGCCCGCGGTAAAGGCGGTGTATCCGAGCAACTCCTGATAGAAAAGCGGAAGTACGACGACAGTCGAATAAATGGCGATGCCGAACAGAAAGATGAGCGATGCCCCGATGGCGAAGTTGCGGTCCTTGAGGACCTTGAGATCGACCAGCGTGTTCTTATGCGCCCAGGAATGCCAGGCAAAGTAGACGAAGGAGACGACGATGGCGAGAACGGCCCAGCGGACCCACGTCGCTGCGAACCAGTCAACTTCCTGTCCCTTGTCGAGTACGACCTGTAGGCAGCCAGTCCAGATGACGAGTGCCGCGAGGCCATAGCGGTCGAATTTCGGAGCCTTGGCCTTGCTGATATAAGGCGGATCGTGGATGAAGCGGCCGATCATGTAGAGCGCCAGGATGCCGACCGGAATGTTGATATAGAAGGCGTAGCGCCAGGAGTAGGTGTCGGTGAGCCAGCCGCCCAGCGTGGGACCAAGCACAGGAGCGACCACTACTCCGAAGGCGAAGACGGCCATGGCGGCTCCGCGTTTAGCTGGAGGGAAGGATTCAAGCAGGATGGCCTGGGAGAGCGGCTGGAGCGCGCCTCCGCCTGCTCCCTGAATGATGCGTGCGATGAGAATGAAGGCAAGCGATGGGGCGGCTCCGCAGGCGAAGCTGGCGGCAGTGAAGATGACCACGCAGGACATCAGGAAACGCTTGCGCCCGAATTTAAGCGAGCACCAGTTGCTGGCGGGCAGGACGATGGCGTTGGCTACCAGGTAGCTGGTGAGGACCCAGGTAGCTTCGTCGGTCGTGGCCGAGAGCGACCCGGCGATGTAAGGCAGCGCCACCGAGGCGATGGCGGTGTCGAGCACCTCCATGAACGTGGCCAGCATGACCGACGCCGCAATCAGCCAGGGATTAACTCCCTGGCGAACTTCGGCGGATGGGTCGAGCACGGCTGAGGCGGTCGCCATGTGGTTTTTGACGCGTTCCTTTGTATGGAATTCCTTTTCATAACAATAGAGCGTATCTGGGTGGGAATGGATGCTTTTCTCTCGCCTTGGACGAGGCACACAAGAACGCGGCACGCTCTGTGTTCGAGCGTGCCGCGTTCTTGCTACCTACAAGGAGGGAGAGTTCTGTGCTGCTCAGGAGCCATAAAGGTGCGGAGTCGACGCCGGTTGAGTGGGTTGCAAATTGTCTTCTTCCAACCGCCGGGCTGAGGGTGCGTTTTTGAGTGGTGGGATTCTGACCGAGTCGAGGTTGGGCGGAAGCTGACTGCCGTCGAAGTTGAGGGCGGTGTCTGCGTTCGCGTAGGAGGTGTTGACGATAGTGTGAGGTGGGGTTTCTGAGCATCCGGCGAGCAGGCCGGCGAGAAGACCGGCAAGTCCGAGGGAGGCCAGTTTGATGAGCCTTCGAGCTGTTCGGGATGTGTATTTGGACGACATGGGGAGGAACTCCAGGTACTGCTTGCAACCCGGTTTGAAGGTAGCGCGGGGTATCTAGAGAGACAATGACCCGTTCGTGGAATGCGCTGGAGACCGGAAGGCATTCATTTTGCTTGGCTTGGCCTGCTGCATACTTTGGCAATACCTTATGTTTGTGTATGATGAAACCTAATGGCAGCGATGTGCATCACAATATTTGACAATAAGTGACTCAAGATGAGATTCTTTTAGAGTCAAGCGACTTTGACAGGGGGACTCTGTGCCCCGAAGTGAGGATACAGATGGCGAAGATTATCGGAATTGACCTGGGAACCACCAACTCGTGCGTGGCCGTGATGGAAGGCGGCGAGCCGAAGGTGATCCCGAATGAAGAGGGAGGGCGTACGACGCCTTCTATCGTCGCGTTCACCAAGAGCGGTGAGCGATTGGTTGGTCAGGTGGCCAAGCGGCAGGCGATTACGAACCCGGAGAACACGATCTACTCGATCAAGCGGTTCATGGGGCGCCGCTACAACGAAGTGTCGGACGAGATGAAGATGGTGCCCTACAAGGTGGTCCAGCAGGGCGACCATATTGCCGTGCTGGCGCAGGGTAAGGAGTACACGCCGCCCGAGATCTCGGCGATGATCCTGCAGAAGCTGAAGAAGGCGGCCGAGGACTATCTGGGCACGTCGGTGACGGAGGCCGTCATTACGGTCCCGGCGTACTTCAATGACGCGCAGCGCCAGGCGACGAAGGATGCGGGCAAGATTGCTGGTCTCGACGTGAAGCGCATCGTAAATGAGCCGACGGCGGCTGCTTTGGCTTACGGATTGGACAAGAAGAAAGACGAGACGATTGCCGTGTATGACTTCGGCGGCGGTACGTTTGATATTTCGATCTTAGAGGTTGGCGAAGGCGTCATTGAGGTGAAGTCCACCAATGGCGACACGCACCTGGGTGGCGACAATCTTGACCAGCGCATCGTGGACTGGCTGATCGGCGAGTTCAAGGCTGAAAGCGGACTTGACCTGCACTCGAAGGGCAACGAGATGGCGTTGCAGCGCCTGAAGGATGCTGCAGAGCGCGCCAAGATCGAGCTCTCGACGGCGCAGGAGACGGAGATCAATCTGCCGTTTATCACTGCCGACGCGAGCGGGCCGAAGCACTTGGTCCGCAAGCTGACGCGCGCTAAGCTGGAGAGCCTGGTGGACGATCTGCTGCAGAAGTCGATTGGGCCCTGCAAGCAGGCGATGAAGGATGCAGGCGTAGATGCGAGCAAGATCGACGAGGTCGTGCTCGTTGGCGGCCAGACCCGTATGCCGAAGATTCAGCAACTGGTGAAGGACCTCTTCGGCAAGGAGCCGCACAAGGGTGTGAACCCGGATGAGGTCGTGGCGATTGGCGCTGCGGTCCAGGCTGGTGTTCTTGCCGGCGATGTGAAGGACCTGCTGCTGCTCGATGTGACTCCACTGACGCTGGCCATTGAGACGATGGGCGGCGTGGCGACACCGATGATTCAGCGCAACACGACAATTCCGACGAAAAAGACGGAGACGTTTTCGACGGCGGCGGACTCGCAGACTGAGGTTGAGGTGCACGTGCTACAGGGAGAACGTCCGATGGCGGCGCAGAACCGGACACTGGGCAAGTTCAAGCTCGCGGGGATTCCGCCTGCACCGCGTGGCGTGCCGCAGATTGAAGTGACGTTCGACATCGACGCGAATGGCATTCTGAATGTGACGGCGAAGGACAATGCGACCGGCAAGGACCAGAAGATAACTATTACAAGCTCTTCGGGTCTAAGCAAGGAAGAGGTTGAGAGGATGGCGAAGGAGGCCGAATCTCACGCCGCTGAGGACAAGGAGAAGCGCGAGGAGGTGGAGGCGCGCAACGGGCTCGACTCGATGGTCTATAACGTCGAGAAGATGTTGAAGGATGCCGGCGATAAGGTTGCCTCCGGCGACAAGAGCGAGGTCGAGTCTGCGTTGGAGGATGCGAAAAAGACCTTGGGCGGAACTCCGAGTGCGACGGAACTGAACTCGGCAAAAGAGCGTCTTACTACGGTAAGCCACAAGCTGGCCGAGGCCATGTACAAGGCGTCTGCGACACCAACTGATGGCGCAAGTGCTGCGGCTGGAACGGCGGACGGACAGGCGGAAGAGAAGAAGGACGAGGGCGTCATCGACGCTGAATATGTGGATGTGGATGAGAAGAAGTAACGAAATCCACTGAAGTGGTATGGACGTATCAACAGGAGGGGCGTTCTTTTAGAGGTGCGCCCCTCTTGCTGACTCAAGGGCCGGATGGTGCGGTGGGCAAGGCTTGCCGGGTAGGAAACACCAGGAAAGGTGTTGGCAGTGAAGAACAACTTTAGCAATGACGATCGGTACGCAGATGTGATTTGGCTCGAAAACCTGGAACTCAATCAGATGATGAATGGAGGAAAGGTCATGGCTGACACGATGTGGAGATGCGATCAGGTCCGTGCGGGACAACTTTATAACCGCATGATGTTCGACACGAAGGCCGAAGCAGAACAGTTTGTCCAACGAATGCAACAGATTGAGCCGGACCAGATGTTTTCGATTGAACCGGTAGAGGCTCGGCAGGTCTGGAACTAGACTACTGGAAGTAGAATTCGGTTTCTGAATGGCGACGGTAGTTCTGGGTGTGAACCAGTGCCGTCGCCATTGTTGTATGGTTTGCGTGAGGTGAGCTGAGGATGCCGGAAGGGAATGAGATTCACCGCTGGGCGGAGCGTCATGCGGTGGCGTTTGCCGGAAAGGCTGTACGGGTGGATGGGCCGCAGGGGCGATTCAGGGACTCGGATGTGCTGAATGGGCGGAAGCTCGCGCGGGTGATGGCCGTGGGCAAGCATCTTGGCTATGACTTCGGCAAAGACCGGATTCTACATGTTCATCTGGGATTGCAGGGGGACTTTACGGAAGGTTCTGGCCCGCTGCCCGACGTGCGCGGAGCGGTGAGGCTGCGTATGTGGAATGCGGCAGCTATCAAGCGGCCTGCTGAGCCGGGCGTGAGCAAACGGCACGGATGGTATTCAAGCGACGATGGCGCTGGGCATATTGCGCCGGAGAAGATTGCGTGGGTCGAGCTTCGTGGGCCGATGGATTGCACGGTCTACACTCAGGCTCAGTGGGAAAAGCTTTTGAAGCGGCTCGGGCCTGATCCGCTGAATGGCGATAGGCCGGAGCGGATGATTGAGAAGGTGAGGAAGAGCAAAAAGGCAATTGCAGAGATGCTGATGGATCAGTCGGTCGTGGCGGGCGTGGGGAACATCATTCGTGCGGAACTTCTGTTTCGCGCGCGACTGAGTCCCTTCACGGCTGGGACAGAGGTTGAGGAGAAGACGCTGCGGTCGATATGGAAGGATGCGGCTGCTTTGTTGAAGGCCGGGATGGTAGACCGAAGGATTGTCTCAACCAAGCCAACCGATAGGCCGCACCGCAAGGGCAAGGTGTTGAAGGAAGAGGCGCACTATGTGTATCGGCGCAAGGGGCTGCCTTGTTTTGTCTGCGGAACGGAGGTCCGGAGGCAGGAGATGGCGGGCCGGAACCTGTTCTGGTGCCCGGGGTGCCAGGCATAGGTGCGGACTGCGGAAAAAAGTTTGAGTATGGATTAGGTTAGAGGTGCGGATTCGCACTAGTTGCGGAGTGAAGAGAAGAAGATGGCGACACAGACAAAGGACTACTACGGCGTACTTGGCGTGAAGAAGACGGCGTCGACGGAGGAGATACGCAAGGCGTTCCGCAAACTCGCGCGTAAGTATCATCCCGATGTGAATCCCGGCGACAAAAAGGCCGAGGAGAAATTCAAGGAGATATCGGAAGCCAACGATGTTTTGAGCGACGAGAAGAAGCGGAAGATCTATGACCAGTTCGGCTTCTACTCAGACAACATCGATCCTGCGGCTGCCGAGGCTGCTGCGCGCGGCGGGTATGGTCCCGGTGCGCACGGCGGGCGCACGCATGGCGGAGGACACACGCAGGAGGTTCCGTTCGACTTTGGTGGCTTTGATTTTTCCGACTACCAGGGTGGACAAGAGCAGCAGGCCGGCGGTGGGTTCGGCGGCAGCTTCCGCGATATCTTCAGCGGAATGTTCAACCGTGGTGGGGCTTCGGCTGCGCGCGGGCCTCAGCCGGGGTCTGATGTTGAGTATCAAGTAAGTATTGACTTCTGGACTGCGATACACGGAGGTGTGACTCGGCTGGAGATTCAACGGCAGGAAGTATGCCCGACCTGCAAAGGAAAGACGACAACCGGCGGGAGCGTGGAGTGTCCTGAGTGTCATGGCTCGGGACAAGTGACGCAGATGGGCGGGCGGATGAAGTTCAACATCCAGTGCCCGCGCTGCGGTGGTTCGGGCAAGGTGCAGCATACGTGTCCGACGTGTGACGGTGCGGGCGTGGTGACGAAGCGCGATCCGCTGGAGTTCCGTATCAAGCCGGGCACGCGTGATGGGCAGAGAATCAGGCTGGCAGGGAAGGGCAATGCTGGAACCGGTGGTGGCCCTGCGGGAGACTTGTATCTCATCATCAAGGTTGGGACGAATCCGGTGTTCACGCGCACGGGCGATGACATTTACGTGACTGTCCCGATAACGATGACCGAGGCCGCGTTGGGTGCGAAGATCGAGGTGCCGACGATCGACACACATGACGGCGGCGGGCGGACCCAGTTGAAGATTCCGCCGGGGACGCAGAGCGGACAGAAGCTGCGCATGCGCGAGAAGGGCGTTCCTTCTGCCGCAAGCGAGGGCAAGCGTGGCGACCAGATCGTCGAGGTTAAGATTGTCGTGCCGAAGGTGCAGGATGAACGGTCGAAGGAGATTTTGCGCGAGCTGGCGAAACTGAATCCCGAGGACCCGAGAGAGGGATTGTTTGCAGGGGTCTAGCTCAACTGTGGATTGAGATTTTCGTCACGGCTAGGTGTCGATACCCTGAGTGTGAAGTCAATGGCTGGCGGATCGGTGGGCGAGGGGTTCGGCAGTAGAAAGTGGTTAGCGAGGCTGGTGATGTATTGGGTGGCTCCAGGTGCGATGGCTGCTGCGCGGGCCGCCAGCCAGGCCTGCGGGGTGATGGTGATCTCGGTGCGGCCTGCGGCTACCGCATCGTAGATTCTGTTGGCGGCGTAGTTGACAGAGGCAGCAATAACAGGCGTTTTCGCGGCGAGTACGAACCAGCGCTTCTCTTTTTTTGATTGGCCTATGAAGTGGGCATTGCTCTCGCCTCCCGTGCGCATCAAGCCGGGGCAGACTGTAGTTACGCGGATGCCTTTGTGGCGCAGTTCCGCGTGGAGGCCCTCGGAAAATCCTGTCAGCGCGAATTTGCTGGCCGTGTACGGCAGCATATGTGGCACGGCAATCTTTCCGCCGATGCTGGAGATGTTGACGATGGCAGCGTCGCCCTCATCACGGTTGCTATTGAGCATGTGGGGCAGCGCGGCGTGCGTGGTGTAGAGCGCGGCGAAGAAGTTGGTTGCCATGGCGCGGCGGTAAGCGGCCAGCGGCTGGTCTTCGACGGGGCCGACTTCTATGATGCCCGCGTTGTTGATGAGGATGTCGATGCGGCCGAAGTGTTCGACGGCGTGCTCGATGAGCGTAGTGGCCTGTGCGGCGTCGGTGAGGTCGCAGGAGACGATCTGTATGTCTTCGCTGGACTGGATGGCGTTGCGCTCAAGCAGCGTCTGGCGCGCGCGTGCGAGTTCGTCGTGGTTGCGGGCGGCGAGCACCAGTTTGGCTCCGGCGCGTCCGAAGCGTTCGGCCAGCGCAAGGCCCAATCCGCGCGATCCGCCGGTGATGACGACGATTTGGCCTAGGCGTGTCCGACGAGGACGGCGTGAAAACAATGCGCGGACTGCGACCACGGCGGCAATCCCGGCGGCTCCGGTAATGACTGCAGCTGAACCGAGGACGACTGTGGACTTCTTCATATGTGCCCCGCTCCGATACTTGTGCAAGGATAGCTGAGGATGGTTGACTTGTGTGGGCCGTCAAGAGCTAGACTCTCGGTAAACGCATCAAAGGAATGGAGAAAGCGGATGGCGACGAAGCGTAAGGGCAAGGGCGCGTACATGATCTCTGCGGTAGCGGAGATGTACGATATCCATCCGCAAACGCTCAGGCTGTATGAACGTGAAGGACTGCTACGTCCTTCGCGCAGCGAGGGAAACACACGACTCTATACCGATGAGGACTTGGAGCGGTTGGAGTTCATCCTTAACTTGGCCCGCGATCTGGGCGTGAACATTGCCGGTATCGCAATCGTGCTCCAGATGCGCGAGCGTATGGAAGAGATGAACCGACAGATGCAGGGTTTTGTTGATTACGTCCGTACGGAGATGCTATCCAGGATGCAGCAGCAACCTCCAGCAGGCTTGGTCCCTCTCCGGAGACCTGTCGTGATACCCCAGACGACGAAGGTGGTTTCAGTAAAGAGCGGCAAAAAGAAATAGGTAAACGAGTTAGCCATGGGTTTCGTAGGTCACTGCCCTGATGGTGTCGGCGTGAAACCACTCCTCGCTGCTGCGATACACTGAAGATTCCTGCTTCAATTTTGATTTTGCGTTGTTTGCAAAGGTGAAATGAGTGTATTGCTGAAGATTCTTTTCTGGATAGCGGTGACTGGTTCGGCAACCTCAACCATCTACTGTTTGATGGTGATCGTGGCAGCCGTGCGCTTTGGCCTCCGCAAACGACGCGAGGAACGCACCGCGACTGATTTCTTTCCCCCAGTCAGCGTGCTGAAGCCACTTCATGGCACTGAAGAGGGCATGGAGCGCAATCTGGAATCATTTTTTGAGCAGGATTATCCGGAGTTCGAACTGCTATTCTGCGCACGATACGAGACGGACGAGGGCTTGCAGCTGGCGCGTAAGGTGGGTGCACGCTATCCACATATCGACGCAACGTACGTTACATGCGGAGAGCCCACACCTCAGTTTCACAACGCAAAGGTCTTCTCGCTGGCAAAGATGGACTCTGTGGCCAAGCACAATCTCTTCATCACAAGTGATGCAGACGTGCGGGTTCGCAAAGACTACCTGCGACGCATGGTGCAGAATCTACGCGAGCCGAAAATGGGGCTGGCTTCGTGTATGTACCTAGGCAAGACGAACAGGGGAGCAGAAGCGGGCTTCTCATCGCAATTGGACGCGGTGGGTAAGAGCGTCGAGATGAGTTCCGGCGTACTGGTTGCCGACATGCTCGAAGGCACAAAGTTTGCGCTTGGAGCGTCAATGGCGGTGCGAAGGCAGTCGTTCCAGCAGGCGGGTGGTTTCGGAGAGCTGGGACAGTTCTATGCCGACGATTTCGTGCTCGGGAATCGACTCGCTGCCAAGGGTGTTGGCGTACAGATGGCCACTCACGTTATCTGGCTAATGGTCATGGACACTCCATTCGGTCTCTCATTCCGCAACCAATTGCGTTGGATGCAGAGCACTCGACGGTCGCGCCCGTGGGGTCATCTGGGCAGCGGACTGACATTTGCCCTGCCGTTCGGGTTGCTCGGATTGTTGTGGGGCCTGTTGAGCGGCCATGTTCTATTGGGCTTGATTTGGCTGGTTGTAATGGTGGTCAACCGCTGGCTTCAGGCCGGCGTAATCTTACGCGTGCTCGGTGATGATGAGTGGCTGCGTGGAACCCTGATTTATCCATTGCGCGATCTGCTGGGAAGTATTCTCTGGCTTGCCAGTTATGGTGGTGAAAACTTCTACTATCGCGGCAAGATCTACCACCTGAAAGAAGGTGGACGAGTCGAAGCCCCTGAATAATCGCAACTCTATCGGTTGGTCAGTATCGTTTTGCCGCCAGAAGATGCAAGCACATGGACTGGAGCAAGTGTCACGAGCTCTGACTCGCGCTCCTTTGGTTCATACGTAAGCAGGAAAATGCGGTGTGGACCCGACCAGAGCTGCCGTAGAGTGGAATTCGTCTCGAAGATGTGCGGCGCATCGGGCCAAAAGCTACCGTACCAAAGGCCATTTACACGGCCGTCCACAACATGTATTTGTTGTTCCGTGTAGAAGACAAGCGTGGACCCAGAGGTCAACTCGCCATCCAGCAGAATTAGATCGCCAGGCCCCATCACTTGTCTGATATCAAGCGCGAGCTGCTTTGATCCCAGTGTGGGATAGAAGCGGACGAGGCCCGTGTGCGCGGCAAGCAATGTCACTATCATTGATGAGGCAAGAGTCAGGTTTGCAACATAGGTAAAGCCTCGACGGCGAAGCAAGTAGCTTCCGAAACCAACGCCCAGCATACTGAGAGCCACAGCGATGAGTGGGCCTCGAAAGAGGCCCAGAGCTGCGCCTGTGAGATCGAAAAGATGGCCGAGCGACAGGTTATAGAAACTGGGGTTGTTCTCAAGAAGCTTCGAGATATCAACTCCCGGAGTTGGATGCGGCGCAGTAACAGCGAAGTATCCGCAGACAGATGTAATGGCGCCTGCTATCGGGACAAGAAACCATAAATGCCAGCGCAAGCAGATGCGGCGAGTGTCGCCAAGCCAGACGTCGGCACGCGCGAGTAGCCCGCCCGCAATCAACGCAAGTGCTGGAATTGCTGGAAGAGAGTAGTACTCTTGGCGGCTGGAGATCGAGAAAAATATGACAACGAGAGCAGTCCAAAGAACGAGCGAGAGCGCAGCCTCATACTCGCGCGCCGTAGCAAGAGAGCGACTCCTAAGGTGGTAGACATGTTTGATTATGGCTTCTGGAATGAACGTAGCCCAAGGCATAACCCAGATCACGAGATAGGTCCAGAAGAGCCAGACGGGCGTCAGGCCATAGTCATGTGGAATGCGCTTACCGAGGAAACGCGCAAAGTGCTCGTTGTAGAGATAGAACCAAGCCCATCCTCCGCGTGCCGGTAATCCAAGTCCTGGAGGCAAAGCAATAGCCGGTGTGCGGAGAGCAGCAAGGATATGCCAAGGAGCAGCGATCACACTGAATACTGCTGCGCTTAGGAGAAGATGAAATTGGCTCAGCAGGCGCAACTGTCGCGTCAGCGCGAGATAGAGAACAGCAAACCCGACAGGGAAGATGACGCCTATCAGACCTTTCGTGAGAACGTTGAGCGCCATAACGGATGCAAAACCAAGGCATGGTAGCAATGCAGATTGTTGCCGTTCTCTGATACGTTCCAACGCGATGAGGAAGCAGTGGACGCCAAGTGTCATCCAAAGCGCAAGCAGAATATCGGGGATGTAGAAGCGCGTATAAAGATAGGGTCCAATACTCGTGGCAACTGCAAGCGCCGAATAGAAGCCGCCACGGTCTGGGTGTGCTGCGGGCGAGACCTCGCTGAAGAGACGAATACCCAATGCATAGACGGCGAAAATCAATACGAGCACGGAGAGTGCCAGAGGCAGTCGCGCGGCCCAGTCGTGAATCCCAAACACGTGCATTGAGCCAGCGGCCATCCAATACATCAGAGGAGGCTTATCGAAGAATCGGATCCCATTGACGTATGGCGTAACGTAGTCATGGCGTCGAAGCATCTCACGCGCTATCTCGATGTAGATGGAGTCAACATCGTCGAGCAATCCAGGCGTGAACAGGCCGCCAATCTGAAGTACGAGCCATGCAAGAGTAAGGATCGCAGCCGAGCGCAGGCTCCATCTGCGTACCGGTGTCGTTGTACCGGACGGAGCTGATTGTTGCGTGATGAGTGGCGCAGTAGTCAAAAGATTAAGATCAAAAGAATAGGTTAAACCTGCGCCACCATGGTCGCGATGTCAATTGCATAAATTGGGACTATGCACGATGACGTTGCGGTCTACACATGGCTGTTCTGTGGGCGCTGTAAAATCGAGAACAGCTATGAACCTCTCCCTGCTTCGGCACGCCAGCGCGGGTACTCGCCGGTTAAACCCTATCATCGACGTCAAACGCTCGCTCGACAAGGATGGGAAAAAGTATTGCGTCCAGCTCGCGTGGGTACTGAACTCGCTCGATGTGCAATTCGACCTGATTGTCTCCAGTCCGCTTAAGCGCTGTCTGCAGACGGCTTCGCTTCTCGGCACCGAAACAGGCTACGAGTCCAAGATACTGCTCTCGAATGCTTTAGCGCCAGAGGCTACGCTGGCGGACTTTCAGAAACTGCTTTATGACTGCTCGAAGAGTGAGAATCTTCTACTCGTCGGGCATAATCCCAACATCACTCTCTTTCTGGGATCTCTGATTGCCAACGGAGGCAGCGCAACGCCGCGTATCCGGTTGAGAAAGGGCTCACTTGCGCGGCTCTCTCTCAATCGTGGCCCCGCAGTGCTTCAGACGCTGTTGGACCCGCGTACTGTCCGTGCCCTCTACGCCACCTCGACCAAGAGTTCGCGTCGGAAGACCTCACGGAAGTAAGGAGCTTCTTTCTTGATTGACCATGCTTCCAGCTCCGCTCCGCCGCGCCCTGGAACCAGCTCGAGGACCACACGCTTGGGATAAACGTGTGTGCGTATCTTTACCACAGCGCTGGCGCGATCTTGATTCAAGGCTGCGGCCAGCCGCAGTATCACCACAGAGCGCATGACGTTCGTGTGCTCTTCAACCGGAATCGAGCGCATTAGTCTGTCCATGGGGTCGGGCCGCGTCTTGCCCAGGTAACGCGCAATTGCGCTCACGATGGCGCGTTGTTCAGGCGAGAAGCCGAATATCTCTGAGTTGGCAATGATGTACTGTGTGTGTCGATGATGGCCTTGGTGGTTCATGAACTTGCCAGCTTCCTGCATCATTGCGGCAGATTCAAGCCACAGCCTATACTCTGCGGGAAGTTCATGCACACGGTCCAGCGCATCGAACAATTGGGCTACGTGCTGGCGCACGGGCTCTACCTTGCGTTGTTCGATGTTGTAGCGCTTGCAAACTTCCAGTACGCCAGCCCATCGTTCTCCTTCCATCTTCTGGTGCACCGATGTCCGTAGATCGGCTTCGGCTAGCATCTGCGCCAGCATGCCATCACGCAGGCCAAGCGGCGAGTAACGATACCCCTTCAACTTCATCCGATCCAGCAGATCGGCATAGACGAACGCTCCTCCGACGATAATTTCCGAACGTCTCGGCCCGATTCCCTGAATTGACGCGCGTTCGGCATTGGTCATCTTTGCAAGTCTTTCCGCAAGTTTGCGAACTTCTGTCGTGTTTGCTGTCATCGCACCAACGTGGTCAATTCGCTTTCTTGCGAGCGACTTTTTCCCCTTTGCGGTATGCGCATTGCGTGCGTGGCCACTGGCCTCAGCTAGCGCTGCTGCTGTACCTGATGTCGCAATGACCAGCGACACCCGTGGCGTGCCAAGCCTGCGCTCCGCCTTGCGTAGTTCACGGTCGATGTACTGTTTCAGCCGCGCGATATCTTCCTTGGTCGGAGGATCGCCGCGAAGAAATTCTTCCTGCAGTCGCACCGCGCCAAGCGACAGACTCACCATCGACTTTATGCGTCCGCCTTCCGAAACCGTAACCTCGCAGCTTCCACCCCCAAGATCGATGAGCAGGCACCGCCCGCGCGCGCCCACTTCATGTGTCACGACGCCTAGATGAATCAAGCGGCCTTCCTCCAGGCCGGAGATCACCTCAACGTTCCACCCCGTCGCCGAGCGCACCCACTCCGTGAATGCGTCTGCGTTGCGTGCATCGCGCATGGCGCTGGTTGCCACCACGCGCACCTTGTCAACGACATGCATCTGAACGGCCTTGTGAAACCGCCTGAGTGCACGGATCGTCGCGGCCATTGCCTCAGGTGAAATGGAGCCGGTCTGAAACACGCTCTCACCCAGTCGCGTCACCTCGCGGTCCTCGTGGAGTGTCTTCAGCCGGTGCATCTGTACAGCGGCGATCTTTAATCGGCATGAATTGGACCCAATGTCGATGGCGGCAAATGTTGGCATTTCGCTGATCATCCCCTTACGGCTGAAAATCCTACACAAGCAAGATACATCCCTCCCGCACCCTGACTGCTCTCAGATGCATCCAACCCGTGACATTTGCAGTTATGGGTGTCTTTGTATGCCTAAAGGCTGCGGTTCCAGATATCCTATAAATACCTCCTGAGCTGATGACCAATTCCACCATCTCCAAGACGCTGGACGCATCGCCAACCGAGCGCTCAACGCCCGCAGGTACCTTCCGTCACAGGGCGGCTCTCTCTGTACTGGTTGGTCTTTGGGGTGTCATTTTTTTCAGCGCGTTATTCGCTCCATCCATACTCGACGACGCGGATGCTACGCACGCAAACGCCGCGCGTCACATGGCTCTTACCGGAGACTTGGTCACACTTCACGTAAACGGCATCCGCTATCTTGAAAAAGCTCCACTTCCCTACTGGCTGGCTGCGGCAAGTTTCCGAACTTTTGGCTTCAATACCTTTGCCGTTCACCTTCCTCAAGCCATCGGAGTGCTGCTGCTCGCCCTTCTGGGCTTCCGCTGGGCCGAACGAGCCTTCGATGTTCGCACAGCGTTCTACACCGGTCTTGGCATCCTTACCTCGGCAGGAGTCTTTTTGTTTACCCGCATCTTCATCCCCGAGGTGCTGCTAAGCTTTTTTCTCTGTGCAGCGCTCTACCTGCTGTTGAGATCGCTGGACGAGGCGTCTTCTTCGGTGAAGAGCGGAACATTCTCATCAGCGGCTTACGCCTATCTCATGTGGACTGCACTTGCCTTAGCCGTTCTGACGAAGGGTCTCGTGGCACTAGTCTTCTTCGGCGGAGCCGGAATCGCTTACCTCGTCATCACTGGCGAATACAAGCGCTGGCTTACTCTCAAACCTTTCACTGGCTTACTGCTGTTCCTTGCGATCGCCGCCCCTTGGCATATTCTCGCAGGCCTGCGTAACACGGGTGGCATGAACGGCCACGGTTTCTTTTGGTTCTACTTCATCAACGAGCACTTCCTTCGCTTCCTCGGCAAGCGCTACCCGAAGGACTACAACAAGCTTCCAGGTTATCTCTTCTGGAGCCTGCACATTGTCTGGCTCTTCCCCTGGAGTCTCTTCATACCTGCCGCTGTAGTGGTTGCTGCAAAGCGATGGAAAGCACGTGGCGCCGCGTTTCGTTTTCGTCTGAAGCCACTCTCGTTCAATGGCCAGACAGTGCTTTTGCTCGCACTTTATTCAGCATTTGTACTGGTCTTCTTCTCCATCTCGACCAATCAGGAGTACTACACATTCCCGGCATACCTTTCGCTGCTGATTCTTCTCGCCGCCGCGCTCAACCTTGCTGAGCGTGGCTATGCAGAAGACAGCACCTCTCGCCGCTGGATTAACTTCGCCCATGCCGCTTACGCAGTCGTTGGCATTGGTGTTTCCATCACGCTCGCCTACGGGCTCTGGCGTTCGCGCCATATTCCCTTTGTGCCAGACATTGGCGACATGCTAGCGCACCGAGATGTGGGCAACTACACACTCTCGATGTCGCACCTCTTCGACTTGACTGATTCGAGTTTCGCCGCACTGCGGCTGCCCGCATCGCTGGCGGCAATCACGTTTGCCATCGGTCCCTCCATCGCCTGGCTGCTACGCAAAAAGCGGCGTCATCTTGCGGCAACCGCGGCCATCGCTCTTACTAGCACGGTCTTCCTTATTGCAGCTCACATAGCATTCGTGCGCTTTGGCACGATGATGTCGTCTGAGAACTTCGCCGCGAAAATTCAGCAACTCGAAGCATCAGGAGCCATCTCGCCTCAAAGCGAAGTGCTCATGTACGGCGACCAGGCCTACGGCTCCTCCATCCCGTTCTATCTGGGCAAGACGGTCTATCTTGTTGAAGGCCGCTCCACATCCATGCTCTTCGGAAGCACCTTCCCTGACGCGCCACACATCTTCCTGTCAAACGCCGACCTGCTCAATGAATGGGGACACGGTCCACGCAAGGTTCTCTTCGTGCCGCTCGAAAAGCGCGATATCGTCGACCAATTGCTTGGCAGCGACAAGGTCCTTCTGCTCGATAATTCAGGCAAAGCTCTCTACACTGACCGACCGCTCGATCACTAGTCATCCGGTCGCGTTGGAGTGTAGTGAAAGACCGCCGGATCTGGTTCCTCAAGCGAGGGACCGGCCGGTTCAGGGTCAGGAATAGGTGCCGGATGCGTGTCTGGATGGGGCATGGGCTGTTCCGGCTTAGGGACGGCGGCGTTGTCAGGCTGAGTCATAGCTGGACTCCCGTTCGCTTGCTTCAGCTTATCTGATGCGACCTTCTCGGCGAGAGGTTATCAGCGCGCCTTTGCCACACTTCAGTGCCGAGCAGGCCGGCAAGAGAATAGTGGCTGGCAATGCGGGCGAATCCATGCTCTGTTATTGGAGTAAAGTAGTCAGGTAGCTGCGCTGTTTCGAGGCCGGTGAGCATTCGAAACGCAAAGTAAAGACTGCGAACATAGGCTCGGGCGAGAAGACGCATCGGCCCCCGCGGAATATGAAAGTCGGAGATGAGCCAAAAAGCCTCAGGTGCGAGCACAGGCGCGATACACCCGATCAACTGCTCTAGTTCTGGTTGCGTGAGGCAATCGAGGAAGAAGTGCGTCACAACAAGATCATAAGATTTACCCTCGGATCCATATGGAAAAGTACGGGCGTCCGCGTGGTGCGTGTGGAGTCTGTCTGAAGCCTGCTCTGAACGTTGCCGCAACAACGCAAGCATGGTTTGGCTGATATCGATAGCATCTACTTCTATCCCCGGATTCGCTGCAAGGAGTTTCGCAGTAAATCGCCCATCACCATCGCCTAGAACAAGCGCATATCGGCAACTGTGCGTTTGCGGGAGAAAGTGAAATCGGCAGCGTTCGAGTGACATGCCGAGTGAGAGGTATTCAAGCCAGCGGTAAGACCGTGCGATGACATCGAAGTTTGGCTGCTTCATCTGTGGAACAGGATCAGTAGCAGAGGTGTCGTGAGGACAAGGTCAGCTGCCGCGCGCAGCGTCGTCGGAAGAATTGTGCCGCGGCGATGATGGAGGACAAGCAGTAGTGCCGCCGCAATTGCTGTCGCGAAGGGGATTTGCCATGGCGCGAAGCTGTCGAACACAGCCAGTGCAGTTCCTGCGACAACAACGGCCATCGCGATAAGCCTTAGGTAGCGTAGCGCAAACCGTGTCACTGCATGTGCCGGATGGTCGCGCGCAAGCGCACTATGTCCCAGTGGGTGCTCCCATGCATAAATAAACAGGCAGTTCAGGCTGCAGAGCATGGCAAAGAGAAGTGCTGGCGCGAGCAGTTCGAGGCGAAGACCAGGCCGTCTCGCGACTGTTGGGATAAACGTTGCCGCAGCGAAGAAGATGCCGACAGCAATCTCTTTCGGTAAGCGATGTGCACTGCGAGCAGCGTGAATCAGAACGAAGTATCCAAAAACCAGCCCGCCAAGGATGAGGTAGAGACGAATAGATTGACCGTCGAGGCGCGGCAACAGTAGCGTTAGTGCAACCGAAGACAGAACAATTCCGATAAGGAAGATGGAGCGGTGACGATGGTGGAAGATGTGGCGAGCCTCCAGCTTGTCCTGTCGAGTCGATCCCGAATCAAGCAGCCGGTCGGCGGCATAGAGCATCCACACTGCAATGGCCATGGCTATCGTGGCAGCCGCAGGAAGATGCACATGACAGGTCCGTGCGATAAACCAAGTCCAGAGCGCGGCAACAGTAGGCGCATCGAGTGAGAGCAGATGCCAAAGCGCCAACGACCTTGTGCTGTTACGAACCTTTACTGCAGGTTGAGTTGGAGTGAATGTGGCCACTACTTAAAGTCTATTCCTGCGGTAGTGTTACTCATCGTGGGCGTGGTCGGCACGAGCGTCTTCGCCAGACCATATCTTCTGCTGTGTCCACTGCTCGGGCGGTTGTGACCAGAAAGGATCAGTTGATGGCAAGCCAAGGGGTAGCCACGCCGCGCTGCACAAGTAAAGGCTTCCAGTCGAAATGTATGTTTCACCTAATTCAGGCTGATGTCCGGCAAGGCCGATCTGAAGCCATCCCTTCGCATCAAAAGTATTTTTGGGCTCAAGCGTCTTCTGCATCACGGCAGACAACGCACAGCGCACCTGTGCGGCGCTTATATCCTCTAGCAGCATGTGACGTCGTGCCACATCGGCAAGCAGATGAAACGCCCCGCAGCGATACGTGATCGACCGTCCAATGACGGGATACGAGCCATCTGCTGCGATCAACCGCTCCTGCACCGCAGCATAGCGCTGGGCGCGTCGGTTTATCGGCTCACGCATTACCATCCACGCGCCCGACTCATTGCCCAACGTGTCCATTAGTTGAAGCAGATAGGGATGCATGACGAAGCTGTTGTAGTAATCCCAATGAAAATGCGGCCCATCGCCATAGGCTCCGTCGCCCACATACCAGCTATTCAGTTCGCGCAGAGCGTAATCGACACGCATCCGGTCCCAGTGCTGCCCGATGACCTTCAGCAGTGCTTCGTTTAGCGCAGCAAAGAGCAGCCAGTTGGAAAGACCCGGCTGAATGCGCCGTTCGGTGATGAGCGCCTCGACGAGTCGCTGGTGAGTTTGTTCGTTCAGTTTGCCGAGCAATTGATTTGGTGCACGCAGCAGTGCAAGTGCAAGAAACGACGAGTCCACCAGTGTCTGCGGAGACGCGCCAAAAGACATGTGGTCAGGCGAAGAAGGATCGAGAGCAGATGTGATCCCATCGAGTGCCCATGCACGGTAGCGGCTGCGCAGCGCAGTCTCCTGTGCCGATTCTCCTGATGCAGCATCCAGTTCAAGCCACGGCGCAAGCCCAGCGAGCAACCTACCCAAAGCCTCAAGGTGCGTCCCAACGGCACGCGACTCGCGCTGCCCAGGCGCCGCTTCAACTGGCATATCACGACGCAATGTGTGCTCGTGCAGCGCCTTGAGAACAGGCTCCGACACGCGCTCTAGCAAACCAAGCCAATAGGCACGATCGCCCCGATTTTGCGTTGTAGTGTTCGTTTGAGCGAAGGTCGGTAAAGAGGCAGCAGCCCCTGCTGCGAGGCCGCCCATAAGAAAGTGTCTACGATTTGGCATCTGGATGTTCATTTTGAGGACAGCATCCAAGATGCCACAGACGTGGAGCTTCTGTCCTGCGCCGATGTCTGCAAATGTGACTAGGCTGTAGCTGCAGCTGCTGGAGGTACGACGCTCTGCGCTTCAATCCGCTGTTGCTTTGCACCCGCTGCCCATAGTTCAGGATCGATATCTGGAAAGACGTTATCGCGCGTCTCGATCTCCGCCAACCGGGTTTCCTGCTCAGGCGTGATGCTGCCGGTCGACTCAAATGTCTGCCAGATCGCCTTGACCTCGTTGAATTGATCGTTGTGCGTCAGGAAGCGGATCTCAGCGTAATCGCGCGCAGCGCCTGTCGTAATGAGAAACTGCCAATCGGACGATTCCAATAGCAGCAACTCGCGGCAGAGCTGTTGCGCGATGCGTTTGCCCAGCGACGAACTGGCCCAATGACCCGTGGTGGCCACCTCTCGCGTATAAAGTTCAGCGGGATAGATATGCGTCCAGGTCCAGGAAGTCTCCGGATTCATCCATACATGGTTCGTTCCTTCGGCTCCCCACGACCCTTCGTGCATTGCAATAAAACCCGCGCGCGGATAACGGTCGAGATATTCGGCGCAACTGGTCATCTCAATTCCAGTTGGATAGCTGTATACCGTGCGTGCAATGGCCTCGAGCCACATTGGCCCCTCGAACCACCAATGGCCAAAGAGCTCTGCGTCAAAAGGCGCACAAAGAATCGGTGGGACCTCATCTTTGAAGCCAGATTGCAATGCCTCATGTACGAGATGTACAAAGTGTGATGCATGCGCCTTCACGCGTTCGGCTGCCTGCTGTGGGTCGTAGGGTTGCTTGTCCCCCATGTCCACTTTGGGGCCGGTTACGCGCCAGTAGCGGTGTCCGCCCGGCCAGCGTTTTTTATGGAAGTCGAGGTAAACGCCGTCGCCCGGATAGCCACTATCGCCGGACCACACCTGCACTCCGGTGCGCGGATCGCGCGGAAAGATTGTCGTTGCGTAACGCTTGTCATATGGGCCATCGACGTAATACGGCTGATACAAGCTGCGGTGCGCCTTATGCATCATTTGCTCGATCTCCGCGTCCGTGGGAACAGATCCATCGAGCAACTGGTAAGGCGAAGGAGTTCGCACCGATTCTTCGACAAGATGCGTATCGACAAAGAAGAATTCGATACCTGACTCAGACAATGCTTGCTCCACGCCAATTCGGTCAAAGGCCGCAGGTGTTGTACCGTCCGCGCAGGCAACAGGATAGTGCCAGTATCCCGCAGGGCGATAGCCGCACTCAGGTGCCCAAATACCGCGTGGACGGCGACCAATATGTCGCACGTGCGTGTCAACCGCCGTGCGGACCTGGGCGCGCACGCTCTCATCAGTGCCCAGCAAAGGCATATAGCCGTGTGTAGCTCCGCACGTGATGATGTTGATCAGGCCGGTATCATTGAAGTGGCGGAAAGCCTTAATTAGGTCGTGATCAAATTCATTAAAGTCTTCTAGTGCCTCCGAAAAGAAGCGATGCCAGAAGCGCGCAATCTCCGCAAGGTGAGCTTCTCCAGACTGTATGAAGAAGGCTTCGTCTTCGCGCGCCGCAACGATCTTGCGTGTCAGGTAGTTGGGAAATTCGGCTTTGAAAACAGGATGCGCGAGCTGCTCCAACAAGATGGGCGAAAGATTCAGATTGCAGTTGAATCGAATCTGATCACGCTCCAGGTTCTTAAGCACGCGCAGCAGTGGCAGATAGGTCTCAGCTGCAGCTTCGTGCAACCACTCCATCCCATGTGGCCAAGTGCCGTGGTTGATGACGTAAGGAAGATGCGCGTGCAGGGTAAAGGTGAGGAAGCCTGCGGGGCGGGACGCTTTGTCGGGCGATGCCTTCGTCAAGACGGAGCACCTCACATTGGATTTTCGGGTTGGAGCAGACAGACCCGGCAGACGCTTCACCGGGTCTGGTGCGCCAAGTCTACACCAGAGACATTCGCGTGGAATGTACTTTGACGGCCGCTGTAGAGTTAGATGCAGATGACAGTGCAACTAGTTAGTTGTCAGACCGTCGCTGCAATTGGGGTGAAGGCGCGCCGTTGTTGCCTGAAGCGCCTCCGTTGTTCGCGACGCGGAGACTGATCGGTCCACTGAGGTGGAAGCGCACGATCGATTCCGATGGGATCTGCACCTGCTCGCCCTTAGTGACCGTGTTGGCACCCGCTCCGAGGCCACCGCCGGCCGCTGCGCCTATAGCAGCACCTTTGCCTCCGCCGAAGATGCCACCAAGAATGGCCCCAACGGCTGCACCGCCGCCAACCTTCTCAGCGGTGTTTTTTCCTCGTGCTTTGCCCTGCAACGTATATGGTGCAGATGAGGCGGCGAGACGGTTTCCACGCGGGTTGATGCCAGTGAGCTGTACGCTCAGCAGCGAGCTTCCTTTATAGTGGGCAGCCTCTTGCACATCCGAGACGTTGCCGCTCACATGAGTGCCCGCTGGAATGGCAGTTATACCGCCAATCACAACGTCACTTGATACGACGCCACTGAAGTTGTCGCCAATCTGCGAGGTTGCACTGCTGAGCGTCTGGGTAATGCGGACGGGAATGACCGTGCCGCTGGGTACTGTTACATCAACGAAAGCAGGTGGCGGAGGCGGTGCGGGACGAGAAACAGGCGGTGCCATATTTTCACCTGCCGAAGGAGGTGGAACAACGGTCGCCTGCTGCACTGGCTTGGGTGGAGCCTGCCGCTCAACAGGCGCTGTCTTCTCTTTAGCTCTGCTTGGCGAGGGTTTGCGCGTCTCGCGTGGAGTTGGCTCAGGCGCTGGCGGGGGAGCAGCAGCTGCTGCAGGAGCAGGAGCCTGCACCGTCAGGTTATTGACCACGGTTTTGATCCCCGCGACCTGTGCTGCATCGGCCGCGGCAAGCGCACGTGCCTGGTCATTACTGACGGCGCCGTTCAGTGTAGCGATCCCATTCTGCACAGTCGCTTGAATTGGCGGCTCGGTACTGAGCGCGCTGTCAGCGGCAAACCGGTTGTGCAGCGCGGTTGTCAGCGCATCGTCGCTGGGTGGAGCGGCAGCCTTTTTGCAGCCATTTGTTGCGAAGGCAAGCGTAAGGATTGTTGCGGCGAGAAAAGCAGATGGTTTCGTTAGTCTGCGAAAGATTTGCATGGGACCTCTTTTTGTCTCGTTTGGCCATTGCCGTGCCATGATTCTAGCCCACTTAAATGATTTCTGAATGAGTTGGCGAGCGATAGCCGGTAAAGCTGCTTTCTTCTGCACAATCTATAGGTTGGACGCAGGCAGAGCTGCCTTGTGAGTTGTCTTATCTCTCTGTAGAGCATGATATCGACACGCAACCTTGCCATTGACCGGAGCATCTACGCAATACAACAGCCAATTCTTACCGCCTAGGGTGATCTGCGCTTTGCCATATGATTTCGGCGCAGATACGGAAATTGGTTTATAAAGGCGAGAGAGTTTTGGAAGAGGAGAAGTTCAAATGGCAGACAATGACAACGGGATTAGCGGATTGGGATGGTTCGTCGCCGGATTGAGCATCGGCGCTCTGGTCGGCGTGCTATATGCCCCAAAGGCTGGTAAGGAAACTCGCGAAGACCTCGTGGCGAGCGCACTGGATGCTAAGGACCGCGCAGCCGTTCTTGCCCAGCAGGCCCGCGATCGCGCTGCCGAGCTCGCAGCGCAGGGGAAAGAGCAGATGAACCGCTATGCTGATCGCGGTCGCGAGTATTATGACCGCGGACGGACACAATGGACGCAATACGTCGAGAAGGGTAAAGGGCTGGTGCAGGAACATCAGAGCAAGATGTCAGCGGCGATTGATGCTGGCAAGGAAGCTTACGCGAACACGACAGGCGATACCCATTCCTAGTGTCTTGTCTCAGTTTCATTGAGGCCCGATCAACTTTTGGCTGATCGGGCCTTATGATTGTTGCCGGAGAGGTGCAAGTGATGAGTGTTCACGGTGCTGTGCTGTCTGGAATCTGGTTAGCTGCCATAGATACGGATAAATGGCTGATTGTCTTCGTCGGTATGGTTGCGGTGGCGCTGGTCGTGCAGGCGATTGCTGTGATCGTCTTCGCGGTAGGGGCTGCGAAGACGCGCACGCGAGTGTTTGAGATGATCGAGGACTTGCGCGGTAAGATGACTCCGCTGATCTCCGTGACCCACGACATGGTCAAGGATGCCTCGCCTAAGGTGAAGACGATCACCGACAATCTTGTGCACACCAGTCACCTGATCCGTACCAAGGCGACAGAGTTCGACGCGACTGCGACGGAGGCAAATGCGAAGACGCGGGCTCAGGTTGCGCGCGTGGATGGGATGGTCAGCTCGGTGCTGGATGCGACCTCGGACGCGGCGGCGATGTTCTCGAACGCGATCCGGATTCCGGCGCGGGAGCTTTCTGGGTTGATGCACGGGATGAAGGCTGGGCTCGACGTGCTGCTGGGGCGGAGGAACGGGGCAAAGTCCGAGCCGGTAGAGGAGCAGGAGCCGGTGAGCCGGATCTAGGTGATCCAGCCGCCGCCGACGACCTCGTCTTCCTGGTAGAAGACGGCGGACTGGCCCGGGGTGATGGCGCGCTGGGGTTCGTCGAAGATGGCGTGGACGGTTTCGGCGTCGACGCGGGTTAGCGTGGCAGGGGCCGGGGTGTGGCGGTGGCGGATCTTCGCGGTGACGCGGATGGGCTCGGTGAGCTCCGGGATGGAGATCCAATTGAGGCGGTTGGCGTAGAGGTCGCGGGAGAGCAGCGCGTCGTCGGGGCCGACCGTGACCTGGTGCGAGTCCGGGTGGATGCTGAGGACGTAGAGCGGGTTGGGCGTTGAGAGGCCGAGGCCCTTGCGCTGGCCGACGGTGAATGCCTGGATGCCCTCGTGGTGGCCGACGACCTCGCCGGTGGTGGTGACGAGTTCTCCGGAGGTGTCGGGCATCGGTTCGCCCTGCTCGTCGAGGTAGGCCTTGAGGAAGAGGTTGTAGTCGCCGCCGGGGATGAAGCAGATCTCCTGTGAGTCGGGCTTCTGGGCGACGGCGAGGCCGGCTTCGGCGGCGAGGCCGCGGACGACGGGCTTCTGCATCTCGCCGAGCGGGAAGATGGTGCGCGAGAGCTGGTCTTGGGTCAGGCCGAAGAGGAAGTAGGTCTGGTCCTTGGTGTAGTCGGCTGGGCGGGAGAGGATCCAGCGGCCGCGGGCGGGGTCGTAGTGGTTGCGGGCGTAGTGGCCGGTGGCGATGCGGTCGGCGCCGATCTGGCGGGCGGTGATGAGGAGCTGGTCGAACTTGAGGTGGTTGTTGCAGAGGGTGCAAGGGATGGGGGTGCGTCCGGCGAGGTACTCGGAGACGAAGGGGCGGACGACGTCGGCCTCGAAGCGGGCCTGCTGGTTGACGACGTAGTAGGGGATGCCGAGCTTCTCGGCGACGTGGCGGGCGTCGTAGACGTCGTCGATGGAGCAGCAGCGGCCCTGGACGGACTCGGGCATGCCCTCGTGGCCGGCGAGGCGGCGCTGGTTCCAGAGCTGGAGGGTGAGGCCGACGATCTCGAGGCCCTGGGCGCGGAGGAGCGCGGCGACGGCGGAGGAGTCGACGCCGCCGGACATGGCGACCGCGATGGTGTTGTTGTGCTCCGTGGGCATCCCCCTACCCCCCTACTTTTTGCGCAAAGTCTTCAAAATATTAGAGTTAGTGTTGGACTTACGCGTAAAGTCTTGATTTCATGGAAAAAGTCCCCGGATGTGCGGGGACTTGCTCTCTTCTGACTTTCTATTTCAAGTATAGCAGATGGAGAAAACTAAACCGCCAAGTTTATGTGCTTTCATATGTGTGGTTTAGGTGGTCAGGGGGCTTGACAAGTATTTCTGTGGATTTGATTCTGTGGCGACGCTCAAACCTGGACCATCCACACGAAGGCGCGAGGACATATTCGGTGGAGCGCCTTTGGGAAGAGTGATGAATGCAATCACCAGCATCGCCGCGACGATGAGGGCGGGAACGCACCAGGTAATCATGGGTGGTTCTTTGGCTGGCGCTGGTCGTGGAAGACGCCGGGATGCCGGACGCAGTGTCCAGGAGACGATCGTGAACACGGCGAGAATAAGTGGCCCTATCCATTGGCTGCCGCGGTCGCCCGCCAGCAGGTGGGAGGCGGCTGCTCCGGCGTAGTTGAAGAAGGCCCCGGCGTATGCCCACTCCTTGAGTCTCGGAAAGCGGGGCGCGAGCAAGGCCAGGGCGCATGGAATTCTTGGCACTCCGATGATGTACAGCAGGAAGAGGGGATAGCCGAGGTGGGTCAGGACCACACGAACATACTCGATGCGCAGAAGGTCCCATAGACCACCTGCAGCCATCTCAAACGCCACAAGAATCGTTGAAAGCCAGTAGACAGTTGCCCGGAGCCACGCTGTGCGTCCCTGCGGAGAGCCATCTTCTTCGTGCCGGGACGTGAGAAGAGCGGCAACTGTTGCTGCCGCTATGAGGATGATGGTGATTGCAGCGTTCAATGGAGTCCTCCTCTGTCGCCTTGTGAACTTCATTTGCTGTTCTGATGACGGATGGAGGAGAAGGAGTGTGACAGATGGAGGCAGGATAGGACGCCCAAATGGCACCCGAGCTACTGTTTTCCTGAGACGCAGACGCTTTCTATCTCTGCGGGTTGAGGGTTTGTGAAGTAGCGGCGTTGGAAGTAGAGCGCCAGGTTTACCAGGGCAATCATGACGGGCACTTCGACCAGAGGGCCGATGACGGCTGCAAACGCCGCTCCGTAGTTGATGCCGAAGACTGAGACCGCCACGGCGATGGCCAGCTCGAAGTTGTTTGAGGCGGCGGTGAAGGCAAGGGTGGTGGTCTTCGAGTAGTCAGCGCCGAGCTTTCTGCCCATGTAGAACGACACAAGGAACATGACGACGAAGTAGACCAGGAGAGGCGCGGCGATCCTGAGGACATCGAACGGCAGGCGGACGATGTAGTTGCCCTTGAGGGAGAACATGACGACGATGGTGAAGAGCAGGGCAATCAGCGTCATGGGGGCTACTCGCGGCACGAAGTTGCGGTCATACCATTCGCGTCCCTTCATGCGAACGAGCAAGGTGCGGGTCAGGAATCCTGCGATGAAGGGGATGCCGAGGTAGATGAAGACGCTTCGGGCAATCTCAGCGATGGAGATGCTGACCACGGCTCCGCGCAGGCCGAACCAGCCGGGCAGGACGGTGATGAACACCCATGCGTAGATGGAATAGAAGAGGACCTGAAACACGGAGTTGAAGGCGACCAGTCCTGCGGCGTATTGGGTGTCGCCCTTTGCAAGCTCGTTCCAGACGATGACCATGGCGATGCAGCGTGCGAGCCCGATCATGATGAGTCCGGCCATGTACTCGGGGTATCCGCGCAGAAAGAGGATGGCGAGCGCGAACATGAGCAATGGCCCGATCAGCCAGTTCTGAATGAGAGAGAGGCCGAGCACGCGCTTGTTGCGAAAGACCTCGTGCAGCTCCTCGTAGCGGACCCGCGTGAAGGGCGGATACATCATCAGGATCAGGCCTGCTGCGATTGGAATGGAGGTGGTGCCGACGCTGAAGCGGCCCAGCAGCGGCACGACTCCGGGAGCAAGCCAGCCAAGCGCAATCCCGGCGGCCATGGCCGCGAAGATCCAGGCGGTGAGGTAGCGATCGAGAAAGGACAGACGGCCCTTCTTCACGTTGATCTCCGTGTCTACAGTCGTGTTGTGACGGTGGCTACGACCGGCCAATCTGGTCGAGTTCGCGTTGGATGGCCATGCTTTCGAGCGTTGCCAGAGGAAGCGAGAGGAAGAGGCCAATTCTCCGGTCGAGGACGGAGAAGGCGTCGCTGAAGGCGCGGGCGATCTCCTCCGGAGTCCCTTTGACGGCGGCGGGATCGGGAATACCCCAGTGCGCGGTCATGGGCTGGCCGGGCCAGTAAGGACATTGCTCGTTTGCTGCGTTATCGCAGACGGTAAAGACGAAATCGAGCCTGGGGGCATTTGGGGCGGCGAACTCGTCCCAGGATTTGCTGCGGAGACCTGTAGTCGGCAGGCCTGCGGACTCGATCTGCTGGAGAGCTTCGGGGCGCGGCTGTCCGGAGGGATGGCTGCCGGCGCTGTAGGCGGTGAATTTGCCCCTGCCTTTGTGGTTGAGGATGGCTTCCGCCATGATGGAGCGGGCGGAGTTGCCGGTGCAGAGGAAGAGGACGTTGTAGTGGGTTTGCGGGCTGGTCATGCAGCTACGACTCCTCGACGATGGGCTCAGTGGGTTTGGTGTTCATGCCTGCGCTTTTCATATTCGCTAAGGCAAATGTATGGATGCGGAACATATCTGTCAAGGCGTATATAATGCCGTCATGGCTGGTGGCGGGAAAACATTGAATTTGTCGCAACTGCTGGCTGCGTTGGCCGACCCTACGCGGCTGAGGCTGCTGAACCTGATGCGCGGGCGCGAGGTCTGCGTGTGCTACTTCGTGGAGATTCTGGGGCAGGGGCAGCCGAAGATATCGCGGCATCTGGCTTATCTGCGCAGGGCGGGGCTGGTGCGGGCTCGGCGTGAGGGGAAGTGGATGCACTACAGCATGGAGCGGCCGGATGATGCGGCAGCTCGGCCGGTATTGGATGCTGTGCTGGGTTCGCTGGCCGAGGACAGGAAGATGCAGGCGGATCTGAAGCGGCTGGAACGGGCTTGTTGCAAGCCGGAGATGTTTGTGACGCTTGAGGGTGCTCCTCTGCCGGCGCGGGTGGAGTGATAGAGAGCAAGAGCAACGAGCAAACGGCGGCTTGATGGCTTATTTGGCGGAGCCTTCGTTTTGCGGGTCGGTGGGGAGGGTGTAGAGGGTGGGACGTTGACGGTGTTCGGGTGCCTGGTCGCCTTGAGTATTGTCTTCGGAGGAGCTGGTTGTGGTTGGGGTGGATGGCGGCTGCGGTTGCGATGATGCGGCGGTGGGCTGCTGCGATGATGCGGCAGTGGATGGCGTCTGGCTGGGTTGTGCTGGTTTGGCTGGGGTGGGTTGTGCTGGTTGTTCGGGGGTGGATGCGGCGGCTGTCTGTGGGGCGGCGGTGAGGTGGACGGGCAGGTCGGTTGGCTTGGGTGCGGCGGCCTGGTCGAGTTTGAGGTCGGATTGCTCTTTGCGGTTCAGCGCGGGGAGCTTGTAGATTTCGAGCGCGTTGTTGCGGATGATGCCGAAGCTGAGGCCGTCGGATGAGATCGCGTAGTTTTCGCCGGTGACTTCGACGGGGGAGCAGTCGAGCTTGAGGATCTGCTTGCCGCTCTCGGCCTGGTAGACGACGACGGTCTCGGAGCTGACCTGGGCTGGGACGAGCTCCTCGGTCTGGTCGGCGAGCGGGGTGGTGGTGAGGATGCGGCCGAAGGCGAAGCGTCCGCTGGCGGCGGAGAAGACGAAGTGAGGGGCGAGGTAGTCGCCGAAGACACCCTGCTGCCACATCTGGTTGCCGCGCATGTCGAAGCCGCCGAGGATTTGTGGAGTGGGCGTGTTGTGGCAGGCGAAGGCGACGAACTCGCTGCTGCTGACGAAGACGGGAATGGGTTTGCAGGTGGAGTCGAAGGCGGCCAGCTCCCAGGTCTGGCCGGAGAAGGTGTCGAAGTTGAAGGCCCAGTGCTGGTGGCCCTGGTCGAGGACTTCGAGGTAGCCTGCGCCGGTGAGGATGAAGTTGCCGAATTTGTTGGTGCGGCCTGCTCCGGCGTAGAGGGCGTGGACTTCGGCGGTGGGGGTGTCGGGGATGGCGATGCGGTAGAAGTTGACCTGGACGGGGTCGGGGTCGGGCGCGGCGAGCGGGTCGGCTGGGGTGGTTGTGCGCGCTTTGGTCTCGATGGTGAGGACGTCGGATTCGGGTGTCAGGAGGATGGCGCCGATCTGGCGATCGAGGACGCGGACGAAGGGGGTCTGGTGGAAGGCGTCGCCGGCGGCGAGGTTGGTGAGCGGCGCGAGGGTGGTGAGGGTGTCGCGGATACGCAGGAGGAAGTGGCCGTGGCCGAGGTTCCAGAGATACTGGCCGCGGTCGTGGAGGCGCCACTCGGTGCGGGCGAGGACGCGGCCTGCGGGGAGCTCGAGGAGGATGGCGCGGACGTTGCGGTCCTGGTCGTCGGGCGGGTCGCCGGGGATGCGCTTGAGGAGGGTGTGGACTTCGAAGGTGAGGAGCAGGTGCTGGGGGTCGACGAAGTTGAGCGTCAGCATGGAGCTGCCGGCGAGCATGAACTCCTGCGTGGGCGGCTGGAAGTTGAGGGTGTCGAGCGGAATGGAGATGTCGGGCTGCGGGCCGCGCAGGGCGGCGAAGGCCGTGGCGGTCAGGGCCAGGACGAGCGCGAGGAAGACCCGGCGGACGAGTTGGACGGGAACCGGCATGAGGGTGGGCGCGTATCTGCCTGTGACTATTCTGCTATATAGACGAGTGGTGTGTTTGGACGGTCTCTCTGAATTGAGGGAGAACGGGTATCTTCTTTTCAGCGGATGACATGCAGGACGACAGGAGCAACGGCAGACAGGGGCGGACGGGGTGTGTTAGTTTCCGGTTGGCTGATGATTATGGAGGCAGGATGTTTATGAAGGAGAGTTGCATGATGGGACGATTGGGGAGGGTTCAGGTGGCTGGCGTTTTGGCGCTGGCTTTGGCAGGTGCTGGAAGCGTGGCTTTGGCGCAGCAGACGAAGACGGACCAGAGCACGCCGGAGAAGAAGTATCTGCCGATTCCGGGGTTCGATAAGACTTCGATCGACGCGAGCGCGAATCCTTGTGATGACTTCTACAAGTTTGCGTGCGGGAAGTTTGCGGCGAACCATCCGATCCCGGCCGACCAGCCGGAGGTGGACCAGTTCTATGCGCTGTTCAATGTGAATACGCAGGAGCTGAATGGGATTTTGAAGAAGGCCGAAGAGGGTGGCTCGGAGCGGTCGGCTGATGAACAGAAGATTGGCGACTACTACAAGGCTTGCATGAACACGGACGCGATTGAGGCCAAGGGGATGGAGCCGGTTGAGCCGCTGCTGAAGGAGATTGACGGCGTGACGGACCGGGCACAGTTGCCGGCGCTGATCGGCAAGCTGCAGCGGATGGGCGTGGATGTGTTCTTTGGCTATGGCGAGCAGCAGGACCTGAAGGATGCGACGAAGCAGATTGCGTTTGTGCAGCAGGCGGGGTTGGGGCTGCCGGAGAAGGACTACTACCTGCGGACAGGCGCGAAGGACATTCAACTGCGCAAGGATTATGTGACGCACGTGACGAAGATGCTGGAGCTGAGCGGCATTGATGCCGACACGGCGCAGAAGGATGCGGACGCGATGATGACGCTGGAGACGAACCTGGCGAATGCTTCGATGGGTGTGGTGGAGATGCGTGACCCGGAGAAGACGTACCACATGCAGACGATCTCGACGTTTGAGGGAAATCTGCCGGGGATTAATTTTGGGGAGTATCAGGAGGCGTTGCATTCGCCGCATGTATCGGAGCTGAACAACTCGACACCGGATTTCTTTCCTGCGATGGTGAAGCAGATCGAGACGACCGACCTGGCGACGCTGAAGGCTTATATGCGGTATCACGTGCTGACGGCGTTTGCGGGACGGTTGCCGAAGAAGTTTGATCAGGAGAACTTCGACTTCTATGGGCGCAAGCTGTATGGGCAGCCGGAGCAGGCTCCGCGATGGAAGCGGTGCTCGAACTCGGTGAACGCCGCGCTGGGCGAGGCGTTGGGCAAGGTTTATGTCGATGAATACTTCCCGCCGACGAGCAAGGAAAAGACGCTGCAGATGGTGCATGATATCGAGGCGGCGATGGACCGCGATATCGACTCGCTGGAGTGGATGTCGGAGCCGACGAAGGTGCGGGCGAAAGAGAAGCTGCACATGGTGGCGGATAAGATCGGGTATCCGGACAAGTGGCGCGATTATTCGAAGCTGGAGGTGAAGGCGGATGATGCGCTGGGGAACTCCGAGCGGGCGAATGCGTTTGAGAATGATCGCGAGCTGAACAAGATTGGCAAGCCGGTGGACCGTGGGGAGTGGCAGATGTCTCCGCCGACGGTGAATGCGTACTACGATCCGAGCATGAACGATATCAACTTCCCGGCGGGGATTCTGCAGCCTGCGTTCTATGACAAGACGCAGGACGATGCGGTGAACTATGGACACATCGGCGCCATCATTGGGCATGAGCTGACGCATGGCTTCGATGACGAAGGGCGCAAGTTTGATGGGCATGGGAACCTGGACAACTGGTGGACTCCGGATGATCTGAAGAAGTTTGAAGCGAAGACGGATTGCCTGGTGAATGAGTATGGCGGCTTCACCGCTGTGGACGATGTGAAGGTAAATGGCAAGCTGACGCTGGGCGAGAACACTGCCGATAACGGCGGCCTAGTGCTGGCCTTTATGGCGTACATGGAGCGCGCGAAGAAGGAAGGTGTCGACCTGACGGCGAAGACGGATGGTTACACGCCGGCGCAGCAGTTCTATATTGCGTATGCGCAGAACTGGTGCGAGAACTCGCGTCCGGAGATGGTGCGCGAACAGGTGCTGACTGATCCGCACTCGCCAGACCACTTCAGGGCGAATGGCGCAATTGTGAATCAGCCGGGGTTTGCGGCGGCGTTTGGATGCAAGGTGGGTACGCCGATGGTCCCGGTGAATAGCTGCCGAGTGTGGTAGTTGCTGATTGATTGGTTGTTTGGCGGGAGAGGGCTTAGGCTGCTCTCCCGCTTTGCTTTGGGGCGATTTTCGCATAGGGTAGAGAGGCCAAAGACAAAATACAGGGGTCTCTCCGCTCCGCCACGCGATAAAGCCGCGTGACTCCGGTCGAGATGACGTGGTTTATGGGATCGCTGTCTGGTTGAGTTGAGGAGATTGTCTGCTCGATACCTGTGCAGGATATGCCATAAGGTGGATGATTCGCCCGGTTGTGCGAGAGTGGAGAGATGGTGCTGTTGCGGCGAGGGCGGGCGATGGGGTTTGCGGCTTGTGCTGCGGCGAGCTCGCTTTGGGGGTGCGGATTTTTCTTTGGCAAGATTGCTCTGCGCGAGATGGGCGTGGGGCACATGGTGTTGTACCGCTTTCTGTTTGCGGTGGTGGCGCTGTTGCCGTTGCTGGCTACGCATAAGCCGGGGCTGAATCGGCGCGAGTGGGGTGTGCTGGCGATTGCGGCGTTTCTAGGGATTCCATTGCAGTTTCTGTTGCAGTTCTATGGGCTGTCGCTGACGACGGTGAGCCATGCGTCGCTGATGGTGGGTACGATGCCGGTGATTCTGGCTGTAGGCGCGGCTGCGTATGCGCATGAACGGATGGATGGGGTGGGCTGGGTTGCGCTGGTGGTTTCGACCTGTGGCGCGGGGTTGATTGCGCTTGGCAAGCATGGCAACTCGGGCTCGTCGATGGGCGGCGATCTGCTGGTGGTGTTGTCGCTGGGGGTGGCGTTGTTTTGGATTCTGCTGAATAAGCAGTTGATGGAGCGGCACTCGGCGGCGGTGGTGACGGCGTATGGGATTCTGCTGGGGACGCTGATGCTGGTGGTGTGGGTGGTGCTGAAGGATGGGCTGCCGCCGGTGCATGGGATTTCGTTGAAGGCTTGGCTGGCGCTGGCGGCGAGTGGGTTTTTGTGCACGTCGACGACGACGCTGCTTTGGAACTGGGGGCTGACGCAGGTTCCTGCTTCGCAGGCGGGAGTGCTGTTGAATATGGAGCCGCTGATTGGGAGTCTGCTGGGCGTGTTTGTGCTGGGTGAGCGGCTGGGGCCGACGGCGTGGGTTGGCGGGGCACTGATTCTAGGAGCGGCGGTGACGCTGACGACGCGGTCGAAGACGAGAGTGCGTGAGCAGATGCCGGTGACGTAGTTGCTGGTTGTGCAAACAGCAAAGGCAAAAGCAAATACTGGGGTTCTTCGCTGCGCTCAGAATGACAAACAACAGCAACGACAACAGCAACAGCAACAGCAACGACAACAGCAGATCCTCCGCCTTCGGCGAAGGATGACA
Organism: Edaphobacter acidisoli; assembly: GCF_014642855.1. Taxonomy (NCBI): domain Bacteria; kingdom Pseudomonadati; phylum Acidobacteriota; class Terriglobia; order Terriglobales; family Acidobacteriaceae; genus Edaphobacter; species Edaphobacter acidisoli. The sequence goes on from NZ_BMJB01000002.1 coordinate 186,918, forward strand.
ATTTCAATTGTGGACGTTGTTCAATCCGGGGTGAGGGGCAAGGAGCTTCCTTGTTGTGTAGCGCCAGGTGGTGGTGAGGGAGATGCCTGCGACGATGAGGCCTGCGCAGAGGCCGAGCCAGAGGCCGACGGCTCCGTGGTGGAGATGGAAGGCGAGCAGGTAGCCGATGGGAAGGCCGATGATCCAGTAGCCGATGATCTGCACGATGAGGCCTGCGTGGGTGTTGCCTGCGCCGCGCAATGCGCCGGTGGCGGTGATCTGGAGGCCGTCGAAGAACTGGAAGATGGCGGCGACGATGAGCAGAGGCACGGCGGCGGCGATGACGGCGCGGTCTGGTGTGAATGCGCGGGCGATGGGATGCGCGAAGAAGAAGAGCACGAGGGCGAAGGTGGCCATGCAGCCTGCACCGAGTGCGATGGCGGCCCATCCCGCGGCGGAGGCTTCGCGGGGTGCGTTGCGTCCGATGGCCTGGCCGACGCGGACGGCTGCGGCGGCGGAGATGGCGAAGGGAACCATGAAGGTGAAGCTGGCGCAGTTCAAGGCGATCTCGTGACCGGCGAGCGGGAGCGGGCCCATGGTTCCGATGAGGAAGGTGACGGTGCCGAAGATGGCGATCTCGACGAAGATCTGTCCGCCAGCGGGCGCGCCGAGGAGGGCGAGGCTGCGGAGGCGCGCGGTTTCGATGTGGCGGAGCATCGAGCGGAGGCCGTAGTTGTGCTTGCGCTCGACGCGCCAGATGGCGGCGACGAGGAAGAGTGCGAGATATGCGCGCGAGATGGAGGTAGCGAGGCCTGCTCCGTAGATGCCGAGCGCGGGGATGTGGATGGTGCCGAGGTTGTGACCGTAAATCAAGAGCCAGTCGCCTGCGAAGTTCAGCAGGTTTGCGGTGATGAGCGCGGCGGCGATGGGGCGGACGTGGTTGAAGGCTTGCAGGTAACGGCGGATGGCGAAGTAGAGAAAGAGTGTCGGCGTGCCCCAGTTGAGTGCGTGGAGGAATGCTACGGAGCCGGTGAGGACTTCGCGGTTGATGGGCATGCGGAGCATGGCGAATGGTGCGGCGGCGATGAGCGCCACGAGCGTGGCGGCGAGTGCGGCGGCGAGGATGAGTCCGTGGTAGAGCCAGCGGTTTGCTTCGTCGTAGCGGCCTGCCCCGTGGGATTGCGAGACGAAGGTGTCGAGCGAGAGGAGCACGCCGGCGATGCCGAACGCGAGCGTGTTGTAGAGGACCTGGCCGAGCGATGCGGCGGCGATGTTCACGGCTGCGTGCGCGGTGTGGCCGATCATGATGGTGTCGACGATGCCCATCGACATCCAGCCGAGCTCGGCTGCGATGAGAGGCAGGGCGAGCGCGAGCATGGGACGGATTTGGTTGCGGATGTGCATTGGGTTTCGGGAATGCGATACGGATTCGATGCTACTAAAGGGCGCTGGGTGCGCGGAGCCTCTGTGCCGCATCGCAGGTGGCAAAACTACCAAAGCAGGTCCTCCGCCTGCGGCGAAGGATGACAACTGTTTGATGGGTAGAGATGCTCTTGCGAGAGAATAGAAAGATGGATGAACGGGTGCGGATGATTGCTGTCGATATGGACGGCACGCTGGTGGGCGGCGATGGGCGGGTGAGTGCGCGGACGCTTGCAGCGTTGAAGGCGGCTGAGCGTGCGGGTGTGCAGGTGGTGGTGGCGACGGGGCGGCGGCATTGTTATGCGATGAAGGTGTTGCGCGAGCTTGGGCTGGGTGAGGACGATGCGCTGATTAGTTCAAATGGGACGGTGACGCGGACGATTGGGGCGCGGCTGATTGAGCGGAACCTGTTGCCGGTGGAGACGGCGCGGTGGCTTTTGGAACACGTCGAGGAGTTTCGCAATGCGCTGGTGGTGACGTTCGACAAGGTGGGTGAAGATGGCGAGGATGCGCGCGGTGCGCTGGTGGTGGAGCATCTGGATGATTTGAATGCGAGCATTGGCCGGTGGATGGCGGCGAATGAGCCTTACATCGAGCACGTGTCTCCGATTGAGCTGGCGCTGGATGGCGATGCGCCGATACAGATGATGGTGTGCGGGCCGATTGAGCGGATGAGGAGGGCGGAGGCGCGGCTGCTGGAGCATCCGGCGGTGTCGGCTGTGGGTGCGGTCTCGGAGAAACATGCGGAGGTGCAGTTGCACAGGACGGAGTATCCGGAGCGCGATTTGAGCATTGTGGACATACTGCCTGCGGGGTGCAGCAAGGGCGCGGCGCTGTTGCGGCTGGCGGCGAGCAGGGGAATCCGCGCGGAGGCGATTGTGGCGATTGGCGACAACTGGAACGATCTCTCGATGCTGGAGGTTGCGGGGCGGGCGGTGTTAATGGGGAACGCTCCGGAGGATCTGAAGGCGCTGGCGCGGGAGCGTGGGTGGATGATGACGCGGCGGCATGATGAGGATGGGGCGGCAGAGGCGATTGAGGGGCTGCTGGGTACGGTGCAGGAGCGATGAGTCGCAGGGCGGTCTCACTTTCCGTTCTTAATTGCAAAAGCAGGTCCTCCGCCTGCGGCGAAGGATGACAGCTATTTATATTCAGGATTCTCTGAACTTCAAGGATTCTCTGGAGAGCGGTTGCAGTGACACGTTTGGGTGAGGTTTTGGCGCGGCCCGGATGGTAGCCTTGAAGAGTGACGATGCGTTGGAGTGCGGTGTGGCTGGTGCTGGCGGCGATGTGTCCGCTGGCTGTGGCCATGGAGCATGTGACGCTGACCAATGGCCAGGCTGTGGATTGTGCGCGGCATGAGGTTGTTGGTGAGCGGGTGCGGCTCTATCTTGCTGATGCGCAGAATGGCTCGAACTACTTTGAAGTTGCGGCGGGAGATGTGGTGCGTGTCGAGACGGTAGCGGATCCTCCGTCTCTTCCGCGAGCTGCTGTGGCGAAGCCTGCTGTGCAGACCGAAGCGGCTCCGGCGACGCTGTCGAAGGCGGAGATGCACGAGATGCTGGCGCATGCGGGTGCGGCGCATGACATTGATGCAGATCTGCTGGCGAGTGTGGTGCGCGCGGAGAGTGGCGGGCAGGTGCGGGCCGTTTCGCGTACGGGAGCGCGTGGGCTGATGCAGTTGATGCCGGGGACGGCGAACGAGATGGGTGTGGCGGATTCGTTTCGACCGGATGAAAATATTGCGGGCGGGACGGCTTATCTGGATGAGCTGCTGACGCGGTATCACGATAATGTGGCGCTGGCGCTGGCGGCTTATAACGCTGGACCTGCGGCGGTGGATAAGTATCACGGCATTCCTCCGTACCGGGAGACGCGGGCGTATGTAGCGCGGGTGATTCGGGAGTTCAACCGGCGCAAGCGGATGGCTGTGGTGGCGCGGGGGCAGTAGGATTTAAGGAGTGCGCGGAGAAACTCGTAGGTCTCTCCACTTCTCTGCGCTCCGGTCGGGATGACAAGGCAAAAGGACTCAGGCTCAGAACACTCGAAGAATTATGGACAAGCGGAAGACAATTTTCTGGGCCGTCGTTGTGGTGGCCGTGGCGGTGCTGGTTGTGGTGTTTCGCGGCCGGGTGCATTTTGACTGGGCGACGTTCTGGCAGCAGTTGCGGCTGGTGAGCTGGGGGCATATTGCGGCTGGGATTGCGCTGATCTATGCGACGTACTGGCTGCGGTCGGTGCGGTGGGCGGTGTTTCTTTCGCCGACGAAGAAGGTGTCGGCTGCGTCGCTGCTGGGACCGCAGTTTATTGGGTTCACGGCGGTCGCGCTGTTCGGCAGGCTGGCGGATCTGACGCGGCCTTACCTGGTGGCGCGGCGGGTGCAGTTGCCGCTGAGCACGCAGGTGGCGGTGTATACGATTGAGCGGATGTTCGACCTGGGCGCGGCGGCGCTGATCTTTTCGAGCGCGCTGGTGTTTATGCCGAAGGGGATGCCGCACCATGAGGTGTTCGTGAAGGCGGGAGTGGTGAGCCTGGTGCTGACGCTGGCGATTGCTGCTTTTGCTGGTGTGGTGCGGCTGGCGGGTGGAGTGGTGGCTGGGTTTGCGCGCGGGACGGTGGGGCTGCTCTCGAAGAGTGCGGGCGAGAGCATTGCTACGAAACTTCTGGGCTTTCGTGACGGGCTGAATGCGATCCAGTCGTTGCGCGATTTTGGCGTGACGGCGGCGCTGTCGCTGGCAATGTGGTGCATGATTGGCTGGGCTTATGTGGAGACGGCGCACGCCTTTGTGCATACGCCGGAGCTGGCGGGGCTGACGTTTTCAAGGACGATGTTGTTGATGGCGGCCAGTATTGGCGGGTCGCTGTTACAGTTGCCGATTATTGGCTGGTTCACGCAGATTGCCGTGACGGCGGCGGCGATGCACGCGTTCTATGGCGCGCCGATTGAGGCGGCGACGGCTTGCGGGGCGCTGCTGCTGCTGGTGACGTTTCTGTGCATCATTCCGACGGGGCTGGTCTATTCGCGGGTGGAGCATGTGAGCCTGAAGAAGATTGCCGATGAGAGCGGGGCCGCGAAGGACGATGCGGTGGCGGGTGCGGCGAGTTAGATTATTTCGCAGCGGCGGGTGTGCTGATCTCCTTTAGATATGCGGGGCTGAGGGTGTTCTTTTGCTTCGCCAGGGGGAACAGCGTGGGGTAGAACTGGACGAAGGTGGTGTCTACCGCGCCGTGGGCTTCGTGGCACTGGTAGCAGGCTGCCGGGCGCTTGATGAGCGCTGCTGTGGCTGGCCCGTCGGGTTCGAAGAAGCCCCAGCCGCCTTCGAGGCTTGAGTCTTTGACGTGGATCTCAAAGCCCATGAGTTCCTGGGATTGGGTGTGGCCGCGCTTGTTGATGGAGCTTGGCCCTTCTGCGCCGCGAACTTCGAGAATGAAGGTGGTCTTGTCGGGCCAGGTGCCGGTTTTGAGGAAGGCCTGGTAGGAGGAAGGGTTGACGAAGACGTTGTCGAACATGGAATGGCCGGCCATGGCAGGGTTTGGCGTGTAACTCATGTCGATCCCGGAGGTGAGGAATATCCACTCGCGGTAGTGGGCGGGCAGCATCAGCTTGTGGTCTGCCGTGTATGTTGGTGCGTCCGGCGTGGTTGTGGGGCTCTGGGCGGATAGAAGGGCAGGCTGAGCCGCGGCGGCGAAGACGAGCAGAAGGGCGGTGGCACGTAGCATCGAAAGGCCTCGCAGTGCTGGGTTGTTTTTCAACAGTACGCCGTTTTACCGCAATTGGTTCAGATTCAACGTATGGCCAAAAAGAAGTATGTCCGCATCCAGAGTGCTACCCCCCTGTAACGGCCAGTCTCGCGGATAATCTAGTGGTAGCGCATGGAATCATTTTTTGTCAGATATAAGAACGTGCTGGTGCTGGTGGCGGTGCTGCTGGCGCAGACGATCGCGCTCGCCGTGCAGGTGCGCCGTCCTGTGGAGGCGGGCGCGCCGGACGCGCCGCAGGTGCGGCTGATCCGGCTGTGGGTGGTTGCGGCGGTGACGCCGTTCGAGCGGGTCTCGCACGCGATTGGGCTGGACACGCGCAAGGGCTGGACGAACTACATTGACCTGCGCCACACGAAGCAGCAGAACGCCGAGCTCAAGAACGAGATTGCGCAGTTGCGGCTGGAGCAGGCCTCGATGGCGGAGGATGCGATTCAGGGCCATCGGCTGCAGGCGCTGCTCGACTTCAAGGAGCACTATATTTCGAGCACCGTCGCGGCGCAGGTGGTGGGTACCAGCGGCAGCGATCTGTCGCATGTGATCTACATCGACAAGGGTTCGGACGATGGGCTCAGGACCGACATGGCTGTGATCACGCCGGACGGCGTCGTTGGCAAGACGCGCGATGTCTTTCCGCATACCTCGCAGGTGCTGTTGATCAGCGACCAGACCTCGGGCGCGGGTGTGGTGCTGGAAGCGACGCGGGTGAGCGCGATTCTGCACGGCAGCTCGACGGGGGTGCTTGAGATTACAAACCTGACGCCGGACAGCCGCATCAAGCCGGGCGAGCAGGTGGTGACGTCGGGTGGCGATCAGATCTTTCCGCGCGGGCTGCCTGTGGGGACGATTACGTCGGTGGCGCTGGACCCGGACCATCCGCCCTACTCGCTGATTCAGTTGAAGCCGGCGGCGAACCTGACGCAACTGGAAGAGGTGCTGGTGATTACCGGGACCCAGACCGAGCTGCCGGACCAGGCCCGGAAAGACATGGCTGTGGGAGCTGCGACGGCGAAGGCAGAGGAAGCGGCGAAGGCAGCCAAGGCCGCACAGGACCAGGCTGCGGCGCAGGCGGCTGCGAGCTCGGCCGCGCAGATTGTTGCCAGCCGGTTGCCCAGTCTGAACGACAACAACGGCACGAATGGCCAGACCCAGACTGCTCCGGGCACGACGCCGGCAGGGCCTCCGGGAGGGATCGTGCCGGTGCCTCCGCCGGCGATTCATCCGGACCGCTACACGCCGGGGGCAACTCCGCCGGCGGCTGACCTGACGCCGGGCGCTAAGACCAATGTGATCGAGACGCCGCCTGCTTCCAGCTCGACAACGAACTCGACGGCGAATCCGACGGACACGACAACGAACCCTACGAATCTTACGAATCCTGCGCACGGCACGGCTCCAGCGAAGACGCGCGCGCCGAAGTCCACTGACGCTAACCCTAACGAATAACGGAAGACCGCGCTCACACTGTATCTATGGCCATTCGCAGCTACACATCACGCCGGGAACTCGAGGAGCACCACTTCCCGCCTGCCGTCACGATTCTGGTGCCGTTGGTGGCGATCCTGCTGCAAGCGCTGCTGCCGAGGCCGTTTCCGAAGCTTGGAGTGCTGGAGCTTCCGCTGATTGTTACGGTGTTTTTTGCCGTCTCGCGCCGCAGCCCGGTGGCGGGAACGCTGATTGGGGCGGTGATTGGCCTGCTGCAGGATGCGCTGACCTCGAACCCGATTGGCGTCAATGGGATGGCGAAGTCGGTGATTGGGTACATCGGGGCCAGCATCAGCCTGCAGATCGATGTGGACAACATCACCACGCGATTTTTGATGAACTTTGTCTTTTACCTGCTGAATCGGGCGCTGTTGTTTCTGGTGAATCGGCGGCTGCTCGGGGTCTCGGACTTTCATGTGATGTGGGGCCATGAGCTGTTGTATGCGGCGATCAATGCCGTGATTGCTGTACCGATCTTTCTGTTGCTGGACCGGACGAAGAGCCGCGAATAGGCAGCTGACGTCTAACTGGCAGCCGCGGCGAGCAGCCGTACACTTGAGGCAGGCATGGAGCAAGCGCCACATCCCGATCTGTCGAGCCTGGGGCCGCATGGCAAGGCGGAGAAGCTGCCTGCCACGAAGTTGGCTGCGGTGCAGTATGTTGTCGCGCTAGTTCTGGTCATCCTGACTACTGGGCTGTGGCGGCTGCAGATTCTGGGCGCGAACAACTTTCGCGCGCTGGCGCAGGCGAACCGGATTCGTAATGTGCCGATTCTTGCGCCGCGTGGGCGGCTCTTTGATCGTGACGGCAAGCTGCTGGTGGACAACTATCCGTCGGTCTCGTGCTATCTGCTGCGCGAGCAGGTGAAGGATTTGGATGCGGACCTGCCGCTGATCTCGCGCGGGCTGCATATTCCTGTCGAGCAGATTGAGGCGACGATCCGGAAGTATCAGGGCACGGCGAAGTATCAGCCGATTCCCCTGAAGGAAGACATTACGCCGGACGAGCAGGCGTTTATTGCTGCTCACCGCGACGAGCTGCCGGAGCTGGAGACGCTGGATGAGCAGCGGCGGCTGTATCCGAGCGATGGGTTTCTGGCGCACGTGATCGGCTATGTGGGCGAGGTGTCGGAGCAGATGCTGAACGATCCGCGCTATGCGTTCTACTCGCCGGGCGATGTGGTGGGGCGCTCGGGTATCGAGGAGACGTATGATGCGGTGTTGCGCGGAACGGACGGCAGCCGCGAGATCGTCGTGAACAGCCATGGCAAGGAGATCGGCCAGATGGGCACGATCCCGGCCATTCCGGGCAAAGACCTGAAGCTGACGATTGACCTTGACGTGCAGATGGCTGCCGAGAAGGCGATGGAGGGCAAGACCGGGGCGATTGTTGCGCTCGACCCGCACACCGGCGAGGTGCTGGCCATGGTGTCGAGCCCGTCGTTCGATCCGAACCAGTTTGCCGTGCGGCTGACGAAGAGCTATTGGGACCAGATCGTCAACAATCCCGACCATCCTTTGTTGAATAAGGCGATTCAGGCGCAGCTTGCGCCGGGCAGCACGTTCAAGACGATTATGACGCTGGCGGGGTTGCAGGAAGGTGTCGCGCAGAACATGCACGTCTTCTGCAACGGCGGCGCGACGTTCTATGGGCACTTCTACGCATGCGATACGCACCATGGGATGCTCGATATCGAGCACGCGCTGCCGGAGTCGTGCGACACGTATTTCTATACGCTGGCGAATAGGCTTGGCATCGATACGATTGCGAAGTATGCGACGGAGGTGGGCCTGGGGCAGCGGACGGGCATCGACCTGCCGGATGAGGCTTCGGGCGTGATGCCTTCGACAGAGTGGAAGCTGAAGACGCTGCATCAGCCGTGGTATGCGGGCGAGACGATCTCGGTGGGGATCGGGCAGGGCGCGGTGACGGTGACGCCGATTCAGCTTGCGCGTGCGTATGCCGGGATCGCTTCGGGCGGGGTGTTTCACAGGCCGCACCTGGTGTTTCCGGACGAGGTGTCTCCGCAGGAGCTGGAGGCGGTGCATGAGACGTTCAATGGCTCGGGCGAGAAGACGATTCAGATGAGCACGGCGAACTGGGAGATCATCACGGATGCGCTGTCGCAGACGACGCTGATGGGCACTGCTGCTGCGTCGCATCTGGAGGGTATCGATTTTGCCGGCAAGACCGGGACGGCGCAGGTGATGAGCCACCAGGCGCTGGCTCGCTCCGGCGGCGGCCACAAGACGGTCCCGAATGCGTGGTTCGTTGGCCTGGCTCCCAGGCGCAATCCGGATATCGTCGTGGTGGTGCTGTGGCAGAACGGCAATTGGGGCGCGAACTCGGCTAAGCTGGCGGCGCGGGTAATCGAGACGTATGTGAACAAGCAGCGCAGGCTGGACCACAATATTCGCGTGGTGGATACTCCTGCTCCAGCGGCGAAGCCTGAGACGGCCGCAACTGCACAGCCGACCGCTGAGTAGGTCCTGAGAAAACTAGGCGTCGTAAGTGGTGCCGTCGATCCTGGCTTTGGAACACCAGAAGCAGAAGCGAACGTCATGGTCCGGAACCATGGCAGCGAGATCCAGTCGTTTCCAACGGTGAATGCGCGCGCGACAAAGGAGTCCGTTCACGCTGCTAGCTTCGTGTTCCCGATGCGGCCATAGTTTCGCGATGCGGACCGCGAGTTCGGGGTCGGTGTTCTTTCGGATCTCCACGCTGGCTACTATTGCACATCTGGAGCAAAGGTGTTTGCTGACAAAAGGAAAGGCCGCCTGAGTGGCGGCCTTCATTGATGAGATTGTCTGTCTGCTATCTGCTATTGGACTACGAACTGTGTCGGGTGCTGGTTGCTTGCCGCAACCACCGCCAGGCAGGTCGGAAGGCCGGACGACGGGAATGGTGAGTTCTGAATCGTCGTCAAGGCACCGTTGTGTGGGTTCAGTTGCAGCGCGGAGACGGAAGCGTCCAGGTTGTTCGACACGTAGGTGTAGATACCAAGCGACGGGTCGATTCCGATGCAGGTTGGCTGCGTGCCGACGGTCGTTGCGGTCGAACCGACCGTGCCCGAGGGCGAGCCTGACTTGGCGTCGATTGCGTAGGCGCTGATTGTTCCGCTGTTCTTGTTGGCGACGTACATGTACAGGCCGCGTGGGTCGATAGTCACTGCGACCGGGAACTGGCCGGTGGCAAACGGCGAGCTTACCATCGTCGACAGACCGCCGCCGGTGGTGATGTTGAAGCCGTAGAGCTGGTTGGTCAACTGGTCCGTAACGTAGACGAAGCGCGTGGAAGGATCGACTGCGACGGCGCTGGGAGCAACGCCTGCGGCATAGCCGGTTGCAACTGTCTTGCCCGCGACGGTGGTGATCGTGGTGCCTGGAGCAGGGGTCAGCGCGCCGGTGCTGGTGTTCTGGGTGAAGCCGAGGACGGTCGCGTTGGGCTGCGGCTCCTGGTCTACCACGTAGACGAAGGTGTTGTAATAGCCGTTGTTGCTGGTGGCCCCAGTCAGCTCGCAGTTGGTGGCGCTGGCGCCGCCGGTGTTGATCGTGGCGCAGACCGGGCGGCTGATTGCGATGGCTATGGGGTTCATGCCGACGTTGGTGGTCGACTGCGGAGTGAGGCTGCCGTCAGAGCCGATCTTGAAGACCGTAACGCCGCCGGGTCCGGGCGAGGCGGGCGAGTAGAGCTGGGTGTTGTTCGGGCCGACCTGGTAGGTGAAGGTGACATAGAGGAAGGTGCCGGTGGCATCGACCGCTGCTGCCGTGGGGAAGCTGCCGGTGATGTTGACGGTGTTCTTGAGGTAGAGCTTGCCGTCGGTACCGATGCTGAACTGCATCACGGTGGAGTCGTCGTGGTTGATGACGTAGAGCGTCTGGCCGTTGGGCGTGGCGACATCCGTCACCGGGTTTTTGCCGGCGGCAATGGGCGAGTCAGGCAGCGGGGTCAGGGTGCCCTGCAGGTAGTCCACGGCGTAGGCAGTTACGGCGCCGTTGGTCGCGCCAGCAGAAGCCGGCTTTGCGTTGGTCACATAGACGTATGACAAGACATAGTCGCGGCTGCATGCCGTCAACCCAAGCCCAAGTGCAACGGACACGATCGAGGCCAGAGCGCCGCGGCCTAACTTATTCAGCTTCATGCTTCGATAACTCCAGGGCAGGTTGACCGCCCGCAGTGGTCTTTCAAAAAATCTTCAGGGCTCATGCAGACGCCCACATGCCGGACAGCCGGTCCGGGTCCGGCTAGTCCACGTTCGGACTGATGGCGAGGCAGGTCGCATGACCAACCGCCGTAAAGGTCGAACCGCGCTTCAAGTCCGACAGGGTTCCGTAGGGTTTGTAGAAGCTCTTGCCCGTGATCGTTCCATCGACGGCGTTGGATGTGTAGAAGTATTGGCCGGTGGGGTCTTCTGCCATGCAGACCGGGCCAGCCCCAACCTCGTATGGGTTGTTTTGGTCGTTGAGAGGCACCAGCTTGCCGGTGGTCTTGTCGATGGTGAAGGCCGAGATGGAGCTGTACGACGGCTGGTTCGAGTTGGTCGTCGACTGATTGAGCACGTACAGATACTGACCGCTGGTATCTGTCACCGAGTAGGTCGGGTTCTGAGTGAGCGGAAGGTTCGCGACCGCGCCACCGTTCGCCGTGTTCAGCGAGCAGGAGGTGCCGACCGTGTAGGGCAGGATGTAGCCACCCGGACTCGCCGCCGTTGCGCCTGCGTCGGTGATGTAGACCGAGCTGCCGTTCACGCTGATGGATGTTGCATTAACCGAGTTCAGCGCGATGTTCGAGTTCGTGGGACGGGTTAGCTGTCCGCCGGTGCCTACCGTGTAGGGGAAGACGGTCTGGTCGCCGCGATCGAGCGTCATGAGGCAGCCACCGCCGGCAAAGGCAATCATGGAAGGATTGAGGCCCACCTGGAAATATGTGAGCTGAGCTCCATTGCTGTCCTTTTGCTGCTGGTTCAGCACGAGCGTCAGACGTCCAGTGTCGGCGTTGATCGAAAAGACGGTGATATCGCCATAGCACAGGGTCGGGTTCGTCGCGTTTGCGCCGGAGCAGTTGGCTGTGGGAGCCTGCTGGTCGAGCACATAAAGGTAGTTGCCGGAGCTGTCGCGCGAGGCCCATGTTGGATAGGAGCCCTGGCTGACGAAGCACTGCTGCGGGGTGAGAACGCCACCGCCGCCGACGCTGAACTGCTCAATGCCACCAGTTGCTCCGCCGCAGGCTCCGCTCGGAACCGAGACCGAGGAGTCGGTCGTTCCCTGGTTAATGACGTAGACGTAGCGTCCGCCAGGTGTCACGACGAGCGAGACCGGGTTCACGCCGCCCGATGAGGCCGGCGAGTGAAGGACCTGGGTCAGGTTGCCGGTGAAATCGTCGATCTTGAAGCCAGCGATCTGGTTGTACTGCGTGCCAAGCACCCACATGAAACCAACGGTGCCGCCACCGCACGCTGTCATGCCCAGACCCATCGCTACGGACACTACCAAGGCCAATGAAACACGGCCAATCCTGCTCAACTTCATGCGCTTCCTTAATCCCCGCGGGCGGACAGCTCATGACCACCATTTCGCGGGCGAATCTGTAGGGATCGAATACCTCCGCTAATTGTAGAAGCTGTTGCGACTTTGTGCCACTTTCGAGGGAGGGTTTTGCGTGGGATTGATGGTCACCGGCAGATGGTTACTTCCCAATGGAGGCCACCGTGGAGGGCACAAGATATCAAATGATGGCCGGCTAGAAGATGCGCATGTGGATGGTGAGGTACTTCTTCGGATCGCTGCGGATGGTCTTGACCAGGTCGGTGCTGGCGCTGAGCAGGTCGTTCAGATTGGTGTAGGCGGCCTCATCCTTGGTCAGCTTGCCCAGCGTGCCACGGCCCGCGTTGATGCCAGCGGCAATCTGGTTGACGTTGGAGAGCGTCTCGCTCAGGTCGCGCCGGAACTTCGGGTCTTTGAGCATCAGGCCGAGGCCGCCCTTGCCTGCATCGGCTTCGGCAAGGAGCGAATTGGCATGCACCAGGGTTGAGTTCAGGTTCCTGTAGAGCGAGTCGTCCTTGATTAACATGCCTGCCGAGCCTTTGCCCGCCTGGAGCGATGTGGCGATGTCGTCGAGCTTGCCGGCGGCGTCGTTCAGGCGGTTGTACATGGTGTCATCGGTCATGAGCTTGCCGATGGAGCCGCGTCCGCTGTTCATGTTGACCTCCATCTTGTGGAGTTCATCGACGGTCGCGTTCACCTTGTTGTAGAGGTCGGGATTGTTGATGAGCTGGCCGACGGAACCTTTGCCCGATTGCAGGTTGTCGACGATGGCGTTCATCTTGGCAAGGATGACGTTGAGGTTTTCGAGCGTGCCCTGGCTGGCTTTGACTACATCGGTGAGCGAAGGTGTCTCGTCGGTCTTCAACACATCGCCATCCTGCAGCGGAGCGCCGACGGCATACTGACTGTTGATGTCGACGATGGTGTCGCCGAGGACGCCAACGGTGGAGAGCGATGCCTTTGAGTCCTTGCGCAGGTCGCTCGCATATTTGTCGTCGATCTTCATGACGACTTTGACGGGGGTCAGCTTGTGGTCGGGCGCGCTTGTGACGGTCACGTTCTTGACTGTGCCGATGGTGACGCCTTCGAGATTAACTGCAGCACCGTTTTTGAGGCCGGCAGCGTTCTCAAAGTAGCAGGAGATGGTCAGCTTGTGTGAGAAGACACCCATCCCCGATGCGCTCGTCATCAGAAAGAGCAGGGTGACCAGCACGACTGACGAAATCAGGACGATCACTCCTACCTTCAGTTGCGACCATCTGACCTCTTGCTGACTCGGCATAGCTCTCCTTCAAAAGTCTCCTGCTGCCCGGTCGAACCGCAATCCAACTGCTTGCCCGCCGAGCTATGCCCTCTGGCCGGGGAGCGCGCGCGAAGTCCGGTCAATCAAGAGGATACAACAACGTCCGGCTGGGCTTTTATCGTGGGTGCGGGCTGGGCTTGTTGGCATTGGGGCACAAAAAGTCCTTTACCTTCAATGGATGCCTGAATTGTTGTTGAGGTTTCAAGAAGTCAGGGGCTGCGTGGGGTCGATTCTGCCGCTAATCCTCAGCGATGACGACGGCCATGGCGACTGTCTGGCTGTGGGTCAGGCTCAGTTGCAGCGATCTAACGCCCATCGCCTGTGCTCGCTCTGAAGCCCTCCCGGCGAGATGGAGCGTGGGGCGCTCGCCGGGTTCGCGGCGCACCTCAATCTCCTTCCAGCCAATGCCGCGGCTGATGCCCGTGCCGAGAGCTTTCGCTCCGGCTTCCTTTGCGGCGAAGCGGGCGGCGAAGCTTTCGGCGGCGTGTTTTTTTTTGCGCTGACAGTAGGCGATCTCGCCGGGCGTGAAGATGCGCTCGATAAAGTGGTCGCCGAAGCGCGCGATGCTTGCTTCGATGCGCTCGATCTCGATCAGGTCTGTGCCAATGCCCAGCACCATGAGAACTCCCTTCTGTTGCTCCGGTTACTTCCGTTTTGCGCTCGCTGTTGCTGCGAGCGTCAGTCGAAGTGTGAACGCGAAGGTGACGACCGTACCTCGGACATCCATCAAGCAACCGAAGCTTCGCTCCGATGAACAGCATAACCGCACATCACGGGAAAAGAAGAGAGGGCACGTATTCCAATGCAGTCTGTCGACATCCAGAGCTTCAGCTACGAAGAACGCCAGGGTATGCTCTCCGCCCTGACTAATGCATTCGCAGACTGCGGCGGCTGGATTATTGATCGTAAGACGGTGTCGCCTACGACGGTGGAGTTTCGCATCGAGATACAGCTGCGCGCTGTGCTGGAGCTGTATGCTTCGCTGGTTTCGTCGGGACTGGAGCTGACGCGGGGCGCGCACCTTACCTTGTCGGAGCTGTGCACCTGCCGCAAGAATCTTCCCATCGCGGCGGACCTGGGGCAGATCGTCGCCATTCGGCTGGAGGTCAGCTTTCTCGAAGACGTGACGCTGCACTCGCTGCTGATGACCGGATCGAGCTATGCGTAACGCGTTATTGGTTCAGCGGAACCACTGTGCGTTTGTGCATCAGGCTGTCCGAGTCGCCGATGACGAGCGCTCCAGGCTGCCAGTGTCCGTGCGTAAATACCAGCTTCAGCCCCGTGGCGTCTTCTGAGACCGCAAAGACCGGCTCACTCACAACGGTCTGTCCGGGAGGCACCTTTACGGTCAGACGCACGCCGGAGAGTCCTGGCGACTCGCCCCACAGTCGTCCTTCGCTATCGATCAGGTATGCCTGAATCAGCGCTTCGCTCTCCGGCTTGTGGCCGCGGTTTGTGATCTCGATTGAGACACGCAGCAGATGGCGCTGATCTTGTGGAAGGCCTGTCATTCCTGTGACGCCCGTTACCGTAAAGCACATCTCGTCGAAGCATTGCGGTTGGCCAATCGCCACCACGCGCTGCTTTTGCCAGTGTGAGACACCAAGCAGCACCGCCAGGTACACCACCCAGATGGCTACGAGCCACTTCAGGCCGTAGAGCGCCTTCGCGCGCTCGCGTCGGGCAAACGAGACGATGGTGCCGATAAGTCCAATCGCGGTCCAGCCAGCCAGGCCGAGCAGCAGAAGCTCGTGGAGGTTCATCCCTGCCTCCGGTTCTTGATGGAGCTTTTCACGATAGAGCCTCGGTTCACGATAAACTTAGAGCAACTCATGGCACCCATTATTCTCGCCCAGGACCTCGGCAAAACCTATCGTTCCGGCAAATTGGAAGTTCCCGCGCTGCGCAGTGTCAGCTTTTCGGTTGAGCCGGGCGAGTTTGTCGCGATTGTTGGGCCTTCGGGCTCGGGCAAATCGACCCTCTTCTATATCCTCGGCGGACTGACGCAGGCCACCAGCGGCTCTGTCGCGATTGATGGCGTGGACTTCGCCAAACTGAGCGATGCCGAGCGTACGAAGATGCGCCGCCACAAGATCGGCTTTGTCTTTCAGCGCTTCAACCTGCTGCCTACGCTGACGGCCATGGGCAATATCGAGATCGCCAACGATATCTCCAACCTTGGAACGGGCACGGAGAGCAAGCTCGATCTGCCGCTGCTGAACCACTTGACGGAGTTGCTCGGCATTGCTGGCCGGCTCGATCACCGGCCTAACGAGCTATCGGGCGGCGAGCAGCAGCGCGTGGCTATTGCCCGCGCGTTGATTACGCGTCCGGCGATTGTGCTGGCGGACGAGCCTACTGGCAATCTCGACACGAAGAACTCGGACGCTGTGCTCGACATGCTGCGTAAATCCAGCCGCGAGCTGAACCAGACGGTGCTGATGATTACTCATAATCCTGAGGCCGCACAGATTGCCGACCGCATCCTGCATATGCGGGACGGCGAGATCGTCCATGTCGAGAACGGGACGAAGTAGACAGTTCGTGCCAGCTTTTTTCAGCAGATATTTTTAGGTTGCTGCACCTCCACGTTGATAATGCTCACGAGGAGGAGTTAATGAAATTTGCTGAGCTGATTCTCGTGTCTCTTCTGCTCGCGCCCGCTGCGCAGGCAAAGCTGCCCAAGGGATACAAAGGAAAACCTTACACAGACGCGACCCACACTACTGGAGCGCAGGTGATCCCGGGGCGCGTCGAAGCTGCGCTCTACGATCTTGGAGGCGAAGGTGTTGCCTACCATGACACCGACGCGATCAACCACGGCAGCGGTGAGCTGAATTACACCAAGGGACACTGCGAAGAGGGCGTGCCGCAGTCAATCTGCCACTTCCGCGAGCATGAAGGCGTCGATATCTCCTATGTCAAAAAGCTTGCCGACCTGAATCATCCTAGCCCGGTCACGCCGGAGTGGCAGCAGCTTTATCTTGGCTGGACGGTGGATGGCGAGTGGGTCAACTACACTGTCGATGTAAAGAAGGCAGGGCGATACAAGATCGTCGCCATGTACACGCACGTGGCCCAGACCATCAATTTTTCGCTGAATAATCAGCCGGCCGCTACGTGCACTCTGCCGCTCGATCCATGGAGCCTTTATCCCAATCGGCACGATCCGGCATGGATGATCTTTCACACATGGAACAAGGCCGAGTGCGGCGAGATCACCTTTCCGCATGCTGGCCTGCAACTGCTGACGCTGCATTACAAGACAGGAAACAATCTCGCGTACTTCGACTTCATTCCAATTGAGGATAAGAAGTAGAGGCGAGAAAGCTGATTGAGGTTGCGGAGGCCTGTCGTTGCTAGCGCGCGACAGGCTCTGCAGTCACTGGCACAAATACGCGTCCGCCGTCTTCGGAGATGCGGACCTGGCCGCTGCCGATGTCGTAGATCCAGCCGGAGATGGACAACTCTCCGCGCGCCATTGCGCCCGCGACCGACGGGTGTGTTTTGAGGTGTTGAATCTGGAGCAGCACGTTCTCCTCGGTCAGCCGCCGTGCGAAGTCCTCCGGCTGCTCGCCGGCTTTGGCGAGTGACCTGGTCACGCTCATCGCAGCAGCGGCGTTGGTCATCCAGTTTTTGACGGCGGGCATTTCGGCCGTTGCCTCCGGCTGCATCAGCGCGGCCATTGCGCCGCACTGCGAGTGCCCGCAGACGACGATGTGTGGGACCTTCAGCGCGCTGACCGCGTACTCAACCACTGCGCTGACGCCGCCAAGCATCTCACCGTAGGCTGGAATCATGTTGCCGATGTTGCGGAGCGCGAACAGCTCACCGGGACCGCAATTTGTAATCAACTCAGGTTCAATCCGCGAATCGGCGCAGGTGACAAAGAGCGCCATTGGCCGCTGCGGCACACTGACCGCCTTCAGATAGGTCTCCCGACGCTCGGGATATACCTCGTTGCTAAACCTTCGCACTCCAGCCTTCAACTGTTCCAGCACGTCCTGCACGGGTCCCTCGCTTAATACGTAATGGTTGTTGTTACAAATAAATTTTGTGTGGGCGAGAGATCAAGCTGCTTTCCACTTGATATTGCATCCGATGCTCGTCCGCTGGTTCGTGTCTGGAGTTTCGCCACGCAGCATGGTATCGATCGCCCTGCGCAGGTCTTTGCCGGTTACAGGAATATCGTTGCCGAAGTCTCCGCGACGCGGACGGCTGTCGTCAAGCTGGCCGCGATACACCAGCTTCAGGTCGCGGTCGAAGAGGAAGAAGTCCGGCGTGCAGGCTGCGTCGTAGGCGCGCGCTACCTCCTGCGTCTCGTCGTACAGGTAAGGGAAGCGGAAGTCCAGCCGCTTCGCCTGCGCCTTCATCTCTTCGGGGGCATCCTGCGGGTACTCGGCCACATCGTTTGAGGAGATCGCTACGATGGGGAGCTTGCCTTCGTAATCGCGCCCGATCCGCGCCAGCTCGGCTTCGACGTGCTTCACATACGGGCAGTGAACGCAGATGAACATCACCAGCAGCCCGGGCTTGCCGGCAGCCACATCGCGTCCCACCGCTTTTCCCGTAACCATATCGGTCAGCTCAAACGCCGGGGCTACCGTGCCCAGCGAGACCATCGTCGACTCTGTCTTCGACATCGCCTGTCTCCTTTAGAAGATCATCGTGTTCTTCCATTCTAAGCCGTGTTGATATGATGCCCGGTACACTGCTTTTGGAAGAACATCCATGCGCGTGTCCCGCACTCTCCCCGGAGGCCACATCTCGCCCGCCAAGCTGGCCCGCGGCCCTAACGGCCTGCCGCTTTGCCGGTGGTGCGACCTGGAGATTCTCGCGAAACGCCGCCGCACGTTTTGCAGCGACTACTGCGTCCACCAGTGGCGGCTGCGCACCGACCCCGGTTATCTCCGCGAGCAGGTCTTCAGCCGCGACCGTGGCATCTGCGCTGCATGCGGCATCGACGCAGTTGCGGCGTGGAACGCGCTCAAGCGCTCACGCGGCACGGCCCGCGCCGCCGGGCTTCGTCTCTATGGCATGAAATCGATCGCCAGCCGCCGCAGCCTCTGGGACGCAGATCACATCCGTCCCGTGGCTGAAGGCGGAGGCCAGTGCGATCTCGACAACCTCCGCACGCTCTGCCTACTGTGCCATCGTGAGGCTACGGCCGCGCTTCGCAAGCGCCTCAGGCAAAGGGAAAAACGCACGATAGCCATGCAACGTTGATTCAGCATCCGGCACTCACGACGACAATTGCCATCACTAAGGCCAGCTTCATTTAAGCTTGTGATCCAAGTAAGCTTCCACACACTCGGCCCACATCTGGCCGTGCTTCTTCAGCCCTTCATCGTTCATGTGGACGCCTTTTCCGTGATTCTGCCGATACTCTGCCGTCAGCAGATCCGTATTAGGCCCAGCGTTGGCAACTCCCGCCTTCCAGAGCTCCATCTGCGCCTCTTCGAAGGGAACGTCCTTCGGCTGGCCCGGGTGGTAGGTCGCCTCGGCCACAAACCACGGAATCTTCCATCCCGCTGCCTTCTGTGATGCGTGGATGACATCCGTCAGCATCGCTCGATACTGCGCTGGAGTGATCTGGTGCCCTGTCGGCTGGTTCGCATCGGACTCTCCCTGGTGCCAGAGCAACGCGCGAAAGCCATGCTTGCCCAGCTCGTGAATGCGCATCATCATTCCGTTGAAGAGCGTGCCGTCACTTACCAGCGCGCCGTGGCTGTCGCGGACTACATACTTCTCCATCGTCGGCATCACGAAGACGGGCCGTCCCGCAGGCAGCCACTGCCGCACGCTGGTCGAGCCTCGGCCCACATCGGCCACTCCGATTGGCACTTTGTACTTCCTGTACATCGCGTCGCCAAAGGCGGGGATGAAGCTGCCCTTCTGGCTGTTGTCCTGAACGCCGGGCTGCGGATCGTCCGCAATACGCCAGCTCTTGCCATCAAATGCGGTCACCATGCTCGTCTGCGTCTGTTGGCGAACCTCGCCATAGTTGGTCGAATTCGATTGCCCGGCAACAACAAATACCTCGCCCACGCCGACGTGTTCAACCGTGGTGTCCGCTACGGTCTTTCCATTGGTGAGCACCTGCACCTCAACCTGATAAAACCCGCCTGCCGGGGCCGGCAAAGAGCCATGGAAGTGTCCATTGCCATGATTCAGCGAGACACGCCTCCACCGCTCTGCGTTCTGCGCCAACTCAGGCCCAAGAATGCGCGCCTGGACCCTGCTCACCTTGCCCGCGATCGTTCCCTCGACCAGAATGCTTCCTCGGATCCGCGTCTTTCTTTGAAATACCTGGTAGTCCAACGGAGAGGTAAGCGTGACCGTCTCGCTGCCAGCCAATGGCCAGGAGTCAGCCTGCCCCATCACCGCCGGCGAACAAAGCGACGCCACAAGCCCTAGAGCCAAGAAGAAAAAAACAGAACGGCGCAGAGACAACGTCCACCCCTTAAAAGCAGCTTTTATATGCTGAAAGGATTTTTGTCATGCAGAAGCACCACAAAGTGTATGTACCTGTCATCTGCGCCGTCAAACGTCGCGCATCAATGTCCTGCCGGGGCCTTGCCTCCTATCTTGAAGTTCTTCGTCATGAGCACAAGCGGAGCGGCGATGAGCGTGACTACACCGATCACGTGGAATACATCCATAAACGCCAGCAGCTGCGTCTGCGCGCGCAGTCCGTCATACAGGCGCGCATAGCTGGCCTTCATCGCGTCCGCGGCGGAGAATCCATGCGCCTGAAGGTAGAGCGCCGTCTGCTGGACCACGTCCTGCAGCGAGCGCGACGATCCGGACAGGTTTGCGCCCATCACCGACTGGTGAAAGTCCTGCCGTCGCTCGCTCATCGTCGTAGCGAAGGCGATGCCGAAGCTGCCGCCCCAGTTGCGGAAGAAGCTTGTGATCGACGACGCCTTGTTGTTCTGGCTGGGTGAGAGCTGCGAATAAGCAATGACCGACAGCGGCACGAAGAAGAATGCATAGCCCAGGCCTTGCAGCGCTCGCGCCCAGGCATAGTGCGCGTAGTTGGTGGCGAGATCGAATCCGGCGTAGTGCAGAAATGCGAACCCCACGACGATTACCGCGCCGAAGAGCATAATCCGCGGCCGCACGAATCCGCGCTGCACCAGTTGCGCTCCCACGGGCGCGAGCACCGTGATGACAAACGCGCCCGGTCCCAGCACCAGTCCGGCATTGGTTGCGCTGTAGCCATAGAGCGACTGGAGAATTTGCGGAAGCAGCGCTGCCGAGGCGAACGAGCCAAAGCCGAAGACGAAGTAGAAGACATTGGCGATGCCGAAGTTACGGATCTTCAGAAGACGGAACTCAATCACCGGGTCCGCCTGGCGCAGCTCCCAGAAGATTGCAGTGCCGATGCAGACCAGCGCCACGGCGAACGCCCAGCGGATGAAGATCGAACCGAACCAGTCATCGATCTGGCCACGGTCCAGCAGTACTTCGAGCGCAGCCGAGCCCAGCCCGATCAGCGCAATGCCAACTCCGTCGATGTGCAGCCGTCCATTGGCTGACCGGACGGTCTTGCGCTCCTCCGCATACGACGCGGGATCGTGAACGAAGCGGCTGGTCAGGAATAGCGAAAGAAGGCCGACCGGAATGTTGATCAGAAAGACCCAGCGCCAGTTGTAGTTGTCGGTAATCCAGCCGCCCAGCACGGGGCCAATTGCGGGCGCGGTTACAATCGCGACCGTATAGAGTGCGAACGCCGAGGCGCGCTTAGCAGGCGGAAATGTATCGACCAGGATTGCCTGCTCGACCGGCGCCAGTCCGCCGCCTCCGATGCCTTGCAGTATGCGAGCCATCAGCAGCATGCCAAGGCTCGGCGCAATCCCGCAGAAAAATGAAGTGACCGTAAACAGAGCCACGCAGGCCATGTAATAGTTCTTGCGCCCAAAGACGCGCGACAGCCACGCTGACAAGGGCAGCACCACTGCATTCGCTACGAGGTAAGTCGTCAGAATCCACGTCACCTCGTCGAACGAGCGTCCCAGTCCGCCGGCGATGTAGGGCAGCGAGACGTTGGCGATGGAGGTGTCCAGCAGCTCCATAAACGTGGCCAGCGTCACCGTCAGGGCAATGACCCATGGATTGATGGCCTTCCTGACCCGCTTCGTCGGGCGCGCAACACTCGGAACTGGAACGGCAACTGCGGTAGCCATCGAAGCCTCTCAGGAATCAAAAGAGACCAATCGGTCTCTTTCTGCATCTGATTCCACAGGAGGGTCGCACGATGCGTTTTTTCCCGGATAATCTTCCAGAGAATATTTCTGACGGGGAGGCCGAGGTGAGCAAAGGTGAACTGACGCGCCAGCGCATCATCGAAGAGGCTGCGCCCATCTTCAACCAGCGCGGCTACGCAGGCTGTTCCATGCAGGATGTCATGGAGGCGACGGGCCTTGAAAAAGGCGGAATTTACCGTCACTTCAGCAACAAGGAAGAGCTTGCGGCCGAGGCGTTTCGCTACAACATGGGCCGGTCGGTCCGCTTCCGCATGGATGCGGTCGTAGGCGTCGAAGGCGCAGTCGAAAAGCTCCGCGCCTACGTCCGGAGCTGGGCGCGAACCCCATCGGTCATTCCGGGCGGTTGTCCGATGCTCAATACCGCAGTTGACGCTGACGACGGCAACCCGCTGCTCCGCAAGCTGGTCACGGAAGCAGTGCAGGACTGGAAGGGGCGCATCGGCCGCATCGTCGAAGAGGGAATCGCCGCGGGCGAGATCCGAGAGGATGTGGACCCGCGCAAGATCGCAAATACGCTCATTGCCACGCTCGAAGGCGCATTGATGATTACCCGCCTCGAAGGCACCAAAGAAGCGATGCGCGATGCTCAGGCCACGCTTGAAAGCGTCATCTCAGCCATTGCAAGAGAATGAATCCGAGCGGCTTTTGCCGCGCTGAGGCCCCGTTTTCCCACTTTTCCACCTGAATCCACACGGTTTGCACCGATCCTGCGCCTTGCGGCGGTGTGGAGGCTCAGCCTACTCTCAAACGTGCACGTTGATTAGATAGGCAATTATCAAACTGGTAAATGCCGCATTTTATGCGGGCTCTAGAGAAAATCCACAGGCAAACTGAGGGATTTTCATGCATTTCCGCGATTTACACCTCGTAAATACGGGTATTCCCGCAAGCAACACAACATCTTGTGCTTTATACTTGACACACACCATAGGCAGAGGTACTTTCACCTCTGCGACGCTCTGAAGCCTCCCGTTCTTTTCGAGACTCATCCCGCTGACCCGCTCCGGACCTCAAAATGGCCCGGCCCGGACAGTCAGCCCCCTGAAGACCTCGAAGCGGCCCGCTCCAGACCCATAGCGCCGAGCCACGCGCTCGTTTGAAACATCCAATATTGAAGGAGTCTCTGCCCCATGGCGACCATCCCCAACCAGACTGAAAACCTCTCCACTGCCTCGGGCCTCCAGCAGTCGCCTGCCGCGTCCTCCTACGCTAACCGCGCCCCGGGTCTGGGCTTCTCGCGCCTGAACACCCGCCCCGGCGTCTCGCCCTTCGACGAGATCACCTGGGAGCTGCGCGACGCCATCATCCAGGACTTCAAGGGCAAGACCATCTTCGAGCAGAAGAACGTCGAGGTGCCCGCCGACTGGTCCATGACCGCGACCAACATCGTCGCGTCGAAGTACCTGCACGGCCTGAACGGCACCGCCGAGCGCGAGAGCGGTGTGCGCGCGCTCATCAGCCGCGTGGCCGAATCCATCCGCGACTGGGGTATCGCTGGCGGCTTCTTCGCCACGTCCGAAGACGCCGACACCTTCTTCAACGAGCTGGTTCACCTGCTCGTCCACCAGAAGGTCGCCTTCAACTCGCCGGTCTGGTTCAACGTCGGCTGCGACCGGCTGGAGCCGAACTCGGACGCGCAGAACTGGCACTGGAACCCCGCCACCGGCAAGGTTGAGTTCTCTGTTACCGGCTACAAGCGGCCGCAGTGCTCGGCCTGCTTCATCAACTCGGTAAACGACTCGCTCGACTCGATCCTGACGCTGGCAAAAACGGAGGGCATGTTGTTCAAGTGGGGCTCGGGCGCGGGCTCGAACCTCTCGAACATTCGCGGCTCGATGGAGACGCTCTCGGGCGGCGGCACGGCCAGCGGCCCGCTCAGCTTCATGCGCGGCTTCGATGCCTTTGCCGGCGTCATCAAGTCCGGCGGCAAGACACGGCGCGCTGCCAAGATGGTCATCCTCAATATCGACCATCCGGATATTGAAGACTTCATCGAGTGCAAGGTGAAGGAAGAGGAGAAGGCCTGGCACCTGGTGCAGGCCGGCTACGACGGCTCCGGCCCAGACTCCGAGGCATTCACGAGCATCTTCTTTCAAAACGCCAACAACTCCGTCCGCGTGAACGACGAGTTCATGCAGGCAGTCGCGTCCGACGGCTCCTTCTCGACGCGCGCCGTCAAGGACAAGCACCCCATCAAGGAGTACAGCGCCCGCGACCTGATGAACAAGATCGCCGAAGCCACCTGGCAGTGCGGCGACCCGGGCATGCAGTACGACTCCACCATCAACCGCTGGCACACGTCGAAGAACACGGCGCGCATCAACGCCTCGAACCCCTGCAGCGAATACATGTTCTTGGACGACTCCGCCTGCAACCTGGCCAGCTTCAACCTGCTCAAGTTCCTCACGCCCGGCGGCCAGTTTGACATCGCGGCGTACCGCCACGCTATCGGCGTCGTCACCACGGCGATGGAGATTATCGTGGATTCGGCGGGCTACCCCACCGAGATGATCGCGAAGAACTCGCACGACTACCGCCCACTTGGCCTCGGCTATGCAAATTTGGGTGCGCTGCTGATGGCCTTCGGCCTGCCATATGACTCCGATGCTGGCCGCGACTTCGCTGGCGCACTGACCGCGATTCTCTGCGGCGACGCCTACTGGCAGTCCGCGCGCATCGCTGAAAGCTGCCCCGCGCTCGGCGCAGCCACGGAACTCACCCAGGGTCACATCAGCGGCGGCGCTTGCCCCGGCTTCTACGTCAACCGTGAGCCCTTCCTCGACGTCATTCGCATGCACCGCGCCGAGGTGAACAACATCGGCAAATCGCGCACCTCGGCCGAGCCGTTTTCGGTGCCGAACCTCGACGCGCTCATCGACGCCAGCCGCGACTCCTGGGACGGCGCGCTTGCCCACGGCGAGAAGTTCGGCTACCGCAACTCGCAGGTCACCGTGCTTGCGCCCACCGGCACCATCGGCTTCATGATGGACTGCGACACCACCGGCGTCGAGCCAGACCTTGCACTCGTCAAGTACAAGAAGCTCGTTGGCGGCGGCATGATCAAGATCGTCAACAATACGGTGCCGTCGGCGCTGATAAAGCTCGGCTACAACGAGGCCGAGGTCAACGCCATCGTCAGCTACATCGACGCGACCGGCACCATTGAAGGCGCGCCCGGCATCAAGCCCGAGCACCTCGCCGTCTTCGACTGCTCTTTCAAGCCTGCGAAGGGCACGCGCAGCATCCACTATATGGGCCACATCAAGATGATGGCCGCCACGCAGCCCTTCCTCTCGGGAGCGATCTCGAAGACCGTCAATCTGCCCAAGGACTGCACGGTAGACGACATCGCCGAAGCGTACATCGAGAGCTGGAAGCGCGGCATCAAGGCCGTGGCCATTTACCGCGACGGCTCCAAGGGCACACAGCCGCTCAACGTCACCGCCGCGCAGGAGGCGAAGAAGGCAGTCTCTCCCGCAGCCGCCGGTACGATTGAGATCGAAGAGGCTGTCGCAGCAGCGAAGGCCGCGTCGCAGACCACCATCGACACGCAAAAGACGCGCATCGCCGCGCTCGAAGCCCAGGTCCGTGCCGTCACCGAAGCCGCCATGCAGAACGCCGATGCGCTCGATGCCCAGTCGCCGCCGCGCGCTGTGCGCCACCGTCTGCCCGCCGAGCGCGCCTCGGTCACGCACAAGTTCTCGCTGGCCGGGCACGAGGGCTACATCACCGTCGGACTCTACCCCAACGGTCAGCCGGGCGAAATCTTCATCCGCATGGCCAAGGAAGGCTCGACGGTCTCGGGCCTGATGGACAGCTTCGCCACGGCGGTCTCGCTCGCGCTCCAGCACGGCGTGCCGCTGCGCGTGCTCTGCGAGAAGTTCGCCCACACGCGCTTTGAGCCTTCGGGTTGGACCGGCAACGAGCAGATCGGCTACGCCAAGTCGATCATGGACTACATCTTCCGCTGGCTGCAGATCCGCTTCCTCAGCGGCCACCAGCTCGACCTCTTCGCTGGCCTGGCGCCCGCGCCGAGTGTGCCGGTTGAAGGCACCATCGGGCAGGGAGTCGTCGCCTCACTGAATGCCGAAGGCGCGCCTTCGATGTTTTCATCCAGCAGCGAAGCGAAGGGATCCGCTTTTGCCTCTGCCTACGAGGAGCAGCACTACACCACGCCCCCGCAGCAGGGAATAGCGCCGGAGCCGAAGTCCAGCAGCCAGCAACCGACAGCCGGCAACCTGTCGTTAGAGGACCGCGGCATCTACCACGCAGCCGACGCGATGCGCAGCATGTACGACATGGGCGACGCCCCAAGCTGCGCCACCTGCGGAGCCATCATGACCCGCAACGGCTCCTGCTACAGATGCATGAGCTGCGGCAGCACCTCGGGGTGCAGCTAGACTCGTGCCCCTCCTCGGTCGAAATCGTCAGGGCAGCCCAAGGCAATATCTGCGGCTGCCCTCGACTGTTCTTGTCAAACTTCGCTTAATGCTCGCTCTGGCATCCTTGATGTTTCTTTTTGGGAGTTCTGCCCCTGCAACTATGATCGTTGTCATTGCGACGAAAGATGGTTATTGGATTGGGGCTGATAGTTATAGGTCAGGCGGCGATAAACATATCGCTGACGTCTGCAAGATTCATGAAACACGCTTTGGGCTGCTTGCGAAGAGCGGGGATGCTCAAGGAGCAAACCATTCAGGTGAGATATATTCCACAGACAAAGAGGTGGAGGATCTGATTGCTTCGTCCAAGGATTTGGAAACCTTTCAATCAAATCTTCGACTCAGATATGAGCACGATATAGACGAAGAGCTGGCTCTACTCGTTGATGACCCAAGCGTGACTTCAGAAAATATTGAGCAAATTCCAATGGGCAAACCCATCCCACATGCTCTAATCCCAACACTGCTCAGAATGGTCGTGATGTTCAATACGAAGGCTACGGATGTTTCTGGAGAGGTCTTGCTAGTTCGCCCGGAAAGTGATGAACTGACTGACGCACTCGGCCGGAATTATTACCATTACTCGGCGCCATCAACGCTAGGTTGGTACCCGTTGAGCGATATTTCTATAAAGGCCCCATCACCTCATTTCCAAGTAAGCTGTCCAGCTTCGGTTCATGAATTCAGTTACTTCGTGCCTTGTGAGAAGCCAGACCCTTGGATTCAGAAACACCCCAAAGAAACGTTGAAACGGCTGCTCGATCAAGCACACCGAAGGGAACCCGAAACGATAGGCCCTCCATACACGATTGTGCGGGTCATTTTGAGGAAGTCCAGAGCGCCGAAGGTGAAATGGATTTCAAAGGGAGTGTGTCCGGGTTGGTCCGAAAGTGTCGATCCCAAGTATAGCCTTATTGAAAGGCGTGACGATATGAGAAAACAACGAGATTCCAATCCGTAGCGTAGGTTCGCATTCAAAGTTTAGATTTGGCGGTCGTAAATGCACTTATCGCATGAGCGGGATTCGAGCGAAGCTCGAACCGCCTTGCTTAAGGGCACGGCTTCAGCCGTGCCGCAACCCTCTCCAAACAGCAAGGGGCTTTAGCCCCTGAGGTACGCTTTACAATCGCCGCATGGCGATCCCAAGCAGAGCGTCGCGCCCTGGTGCCTTCGTCATCACCAGCGGAACCTACAACCGGCGCCGTCTCTTCCAGCTTGAAGCGGTCTTATTTGCTAACCACCAGCAGAGTCACCCCGTGCTTTGGAATCCTCGACGTGTAAACTCCCGAGCGTCGCCCCATATCCTTCCCCTGCCATACATTCCACACTTTCGCGTTGCCCTTAAACCCAATCTTCTCCAGGTCGACCGAGACATCACGCACGCTCCAGCTCCGGTTGAAAAGCCCCACAGCCACACGCCCGCCGCTCAGCGGTTTAGTCCACACATCCAGGTCGCCGCTCTCATACAGGCGGTCTCCTTGCTTGCCCAGCGCATCCTGATCAATCGCAATCGCTTCCTTGTTCATCAGAATGCTCTTGTCTGCCTCCGACATCTTCGTCAGATCATTGCCCGCCAGCAGTGGCGCAGCCAGCAGTACCCACAGGCTCATGTGCGTCTTGTACTCATCCTCGGTCATCCCGCCGTTACCCACCTCCAGCATGTCCGGATCGTTCCAGTGTCCCGGCCCCGCATACTTCGCCAGGCCTGCCTGGCTGAATCCGATGGCAATCATCCGGCCATACGTATCGTTGATGTCATCCGTCGTTCGCCACATATTCGCGCCCAGCCCCGGGCCCCACTTCCACGGCTGATCCACCCCATACTGGCAAAGGCTGTACACAATCGGTCGGCCCGTCGCCTTCAGTGCATCTCCCATCTTCTTGTATGCCGCAACCATCAGCGCATTCGCTGCATTCGGATCGTCCGGATGCTCAGCCTCCGCCTTGTGCATGTTGTCCTGAAACGAGCACAGGTCATACTTCAGAAAATCCACGCCCCAGGCGGCATACATCTTCGCATCCTGGGCCTCATGCCCCAGACTTCCTTCATAACCTCCACACGTCTTTGCCCCGGGCGAAGAGTAGATGCCAAACTTCAACCCCTTGGAGTGGATGTAATCCCCCAGCGCCTTCATATCCGGAAACCGATCGTTCGGATGCAGAACCCCGTCCGCATCCCGCTTGCCCTGCCACGTGTCGTCCACGTTCACGTAGACGTACCCGGCATCGCGCATTCCGGTGCTCACAAGTTCGTCAGCAGCGGCGCGAACATCGGCATCCGTC
Source organism: Edaphobacter acidisoli (assembly GCF_014642855.1). Taxonomy (NCBI): domain Bacteria; kingdom Pseudomonadati; phylum Acidobacteriota; class Terriglobia; order Terriglobales; family Acidobacteriaceae; genus Edaphobacter; species Edaphobacter acidisoli. The sequence goes on from NZ_BMJB01000002.1 coordinate 215,404, forward strand.
ACGTGCCCGGCAAAGTGGTTCCAGCTGTTCCATCCCATCGGCGGCGTGGCAGCAATGCCCGCCTGGCCGTAAACCGGAATGACAGCGGTTACAAAAGCAATCGTAAGAGCCACAAAAGTACGCATCGTCAGGAGTCTCCAGAGATGAATTTCAAAGCGTATCCAAGCATATAGCCTCAGAGCCTTATTCCAACCCGATCAGCTCGCTATAGCTCAATCCATTATGGCCATGGCTTCAGCCGTGCCTTCTTCATGCCAGTGGAGTTAAGAACTGCTGTCAGCCTGTAACAGGGGATCGCCTAGTTCCTGCTGCATTTTGACCAGCCGTTCAGTCATCTCGCGTCTCGTCTCTGCATGGCTTGAATCTGCAGAGAGATCATGAATCTCCCACGGATCATTCTCGATATCAAAGAGCTGTATGCGCTTGATCTTGGGATAGAGGATCAACTTATGTTTTCTGGTGCGGACCATCCTCTGAAAATCGCGATAGTAGCAAAACACAGCTTCGTGAACCGGTTTGCCGCCGCCGTGCAGCAGAGGCACAAGGCTCGGGAATTCGACGGTCTGCGGAACCAACACACCGGCCAGCTCGCACGTTGTAGCGTATGCGCTGTGCTGGTAGACAAGTTCATCGACTCGCTTGCCAGGAGTAATGCCCGGCCCTGAGATGATGAGCGGCATGCGGATGCTGCAGTCATACAAATTCTGCTTACCCATCAATCCGTGTTCGCCCACGGCAAGTCCATGGTCCGCAGTTAGGATGATGTAGGTGTTGTCTGCCTTCCCTGATTGGGCCAGCGCCTCCATGACGCGTCCTACCTGTTGATCAACCAGCGTGATCAGGGCGTAGTATTCGCGCCGATGCAGTTGCACGGCCTCTTTCGTACGAGGGAAGGGAGCAAGCACCTCATCACGGATGCGGCTATCGCCCTGATCGAAGAGGTGCTCGGGAAGAAAATTTGGCGGGACTTGAATGTCTTCCTGCGGGTAAAGCGCAAGGTCTTCTTTGAATGACTGACGCGGGTCGTGCGGAGAGTTGAAGCCGAGATACATGAAGAACGGAGCATTGCGCTTCGCGGCCTTATTCAGCAGATGATCGACGAAGTAGTCGTTGTAGAGAACATCAGCGTGCTCGATACGGTCAGGGTGCTCGTTACGCCACAGGTCGGTGTGTAGCCAATGTCCTTTCTGTGTCTTGTCCCATGGCTCCCAGTGGTTGCCTGGGCTGGGGCGATTGTATGCAGCCCCAGCCATGGGCGTGGACTCAAACATGCCCGGTCCAATCGGGCCCATCTCCTTAAAGCTGCGCTGTAGCGCTGTGGGATCGAGATGCCACTTTCCGCAGATGTAGGTGTCATATCCTGCTGCGCCGAGCGTCTGTCCCCACAGATGAACCTCATCGAGTCCGGCTTCGGCATGAAAGGCGCTGAGACCGCTATTAAGCATGGTGCGACTGGGCGTGCAGACCGCGGGGCTCCACGAGCCTTGATGAAAGCAGTGGGTAAAGGCGCATCCTGATGCGGCGAGCTTATCGATATTGGGAGTATGAACCTCGGGATTATTGAGCGACCCTATGGTCCGAAAGGCAAGATCGTCGCAAATCATAAAGATAAAATTTGGCCGCCCCGAGCTTCGCGGCGCCAATGCTTCGAGTGGCAGAGGCTTTCCGGCAGCGACGATTCCTGTGCCCATCAGTTCTATAAAATTTCGACGATTCATCATCCTCGGTTACTCCTTGCGATGCGTCTCTTTGGTGATTTGTATATGAAAATATTCTTTTATAAAAAGTAAATCTGTATATAGAATTTGCGCCTTGCGTGTCAAGAAGTGTTGCTAACTGAAGCAGAGATTGCCGGAGACTATTACAGAGTCGAATTGCGGTTCTCCGCGGAACGACACGCTGAATTGATGCGCCGGAGCCGATTCGATGAAAGAGTAAAGCGTCGGCTGGGCACATGGAAACGCTATGCTATAAAACATTTATGTCCAGATCAGCTGAACTGCGTCTGATGACGAAGATAGCCCGGCTCTACTATGAGCAAGGTTTGCGCCAACAGGCCATCACGGATCGATTGAGCATTCATCAATCGACGATCTCCAGGCTTTTGAAGCGTGCGCGGTCGGAAGGCGTCGTGCGTATCAGCGTGGCTATTCCAAATGGCGTTTTTACAGAGATGGAACAAGCACTGGAGGAGCGTTATGGCATTCAGGAAGCCGTCGTGGTAGATACGCTCAATCACGAGGAAAATATTGCACGGGATCTGGGCACGGCTGCGGCATTCTGGATCGAGACTCGTCTCAAGCCTGGCATGGTCATTGGCATCTCTTCGTGGAGCCGTTCGCTCATCGCAATGTTGGACTCACTGCACCAGAATGATCAGGGACGTGATGGCACGGTTGTCCAGATTCTTGGCGGTGTGGGAAATACGGGCAGCCAATATCATGCGAACCGATTGGCACACGATCTCGCCTCGCGGATTAAGGCGACTCCGATATTGCTGCAGGCGCCTGCCGTTGTAGCGACTGCCGGGGCGCGTGATGTTCTTTCGAGAGATCCTGCTGTGAAGGTCGTATCGAATCTGTTCAAGAAGCTTGATGTCGCGTTGGTGGGAGTTGGCGCTGTGCAGCCGTCGTCGCTGCTTGCCAGCAGCGGAAATGTGTTTTCTGTGGCGGAGTTGAAGAAGATGCAGGCTCTTGGCGCTGTCGGTGACATTTGTCTTCGCTTTTTCGATGCGCAAGGCGCGCCGATTAAATCGACGCTCATGGACCGCGTGATTGGGATCGATCTGCCGACGTTGAAGAAGGCAAAGACTGTTGTAGGCATTGCTGGTGGTGGCAGGAAACTCCCGGCTATTCATGCGGCACTGCTGGGCGGTTGGATCAACGTTCTGATCACCGACCGGCACACAGCGGAGCAACTGTTGTCTCATAAGGACAAGGCCTAACCAATCCTGCACATGCAATCTACGTATTCTCTCGGGCCGGCCTGAGTGATGGCCTATTCATAAATATGCGAACCATAAATATGCAACTTAACGGTATTTATGAGAAAGCTGTCTCAAACCAGTTCTGCGTAGCTGAACCCGTCTCGCATCACTCGCTCGCCGGCTGCCACTGGGATCTCTCTGGCGAACATCGGCCCGGCGTAGCAGAAAGAGTGAAACTCACCGTTCTCGCCGCATGGATCGACTCCATCCGGTAGCTCACCAAGCAGGGAAGCGTCCCACTCGCGACCCGCAAATTCCGCCGGAACCTTGCGAGGGTCAACACACGTCAATCGTGCTCGCAGCCCACCTGCCATCATCTCCCCCGCCAGCTGGCCCGTCGGAATCCCCCAAACCGGAAAGATCGGCTCCAACCCCGTCCCCGCCAGCCGCGCGACCCGGTATGCCCGGATGTCCTCCAGAAAGAGGTCTCCGAATGCGATCCCTGAAAAACCCTCTTGCACAGCCCGCGCGCATACCGCGGCCATCCGCTCCTCATACGCCTCGTTCGAGCACGGAAATGGAAGATCCACCTTCCACAGCGGCAGCCCTGTCAGCTCCGCCTGCCTATTCAGCAACTCCTCGCGGAACCCATGGATCGCTACACGGCGAAACTTCTCGTTCACCGTCGTCAGCAGTGCTCCCACCTCTAACTTGCCGGCCTGACGCAATAGGTGAAGCGCCCATGCCGAGTCCTTTCCTCCACTCCAGCTCAAAAGAATCTTCTTCATTACGGAACCCGCAACTCATACTACTACAAGGAGATCTCGGCACCGACCTGTACGAAGGCCCAGAGCAGGCAGACAGTACCAGCATTGCAACTCGCATCCAATATAGAGAGAAGGTAGGATGGGACAGTTCCGAGCCGTATGCAGACTGCTTTCTGCAATTCCAATTGAGGAGAGACCGGAGATGAAGAAATTTTTGCTTTCCGCCGTGTGCGCTGCTTTGCTGTCGACAGGCGTCGCCATGGCGCAGGTATCGATTCGCATTGGTCCGCCGCCACCGCCGCGCGAGGTGGTTCCAGTGCGGCCTGTCGGGCATCCGGACTGGGTATGGCAGCAGGGTTATCAGCGCTGGGACGGACGACGTTATGTCTGGGTTCCAGGCACATATGTCGCCCCACCCTATCGCGGAGCACGCTGGGTTCCTGGCCACTGGCGCAATGGCGGACCGCGCGGCTGGGTCTGGGTCCCCGGCCACTGGCGTCGTCGTTAATGATGAGACGTGGCGGGCCTTCGGAAGAGTGAAGCCCGCCACGTTATCATCGAAAGATGACCGCTGAAGCTCGCGCAAAAAATATCAAAGTTCTCATCTTCGACGTTGACGGCGTTCTCACCGATGGCCAGATCTTCGTCATTCCCGGCTCCGATGGCCACGGCATCGAAGCGAAGGGCTTCTGTGCCCATGATGGTCTAGGCATCTCGCTCGGCCGCATGGGCGGGCTCCGTATCGGCATCATCACCAAGCGCCAGTCGCGCACGGTGGCCATCCGCGCCAACGACCTGAAGCTGGAGTTCGTCTACCAGGGTCAGGCGCACAAGATGGACGCCATCAATGAAATCCTTGCCAAGACGCACATCGGCATCTCGCAGCTCTGCTACGTCGGCGACGACATCATCGACCTGCCTGTGATGCGTCAGTGCGGCCTCGCCATTGCTCCTGCTAATGCGCGCGCCGAGGTCAAGGCCATAGCGCACTACGTCACGCCGAACCGCGGAGGTTTTGGCGCAGGACGCGATGCCATCGATTTCATTCTCTCCGCACAAGGTACGCTGCAGAAAGTGGTCGAGCAGTATCTCGATGAGTCCAGCTCAAACGCTGCTACGGCTGATGTGGGCGTCGGCAACATGTAGCTGGCGCTGGCGAACAAAGCACGAAAAAACGCGCTAAAATTTCCCCATGCAGGCCGTCGAAATCCCCGCGTCACTCGCCTGGGCTCATCCGGTCACGGCGGAGTGGTTTGTCAGCAAATTCGGCACTCCCACCGAGCCGCAGGAGCAAGGCTGGCCCAGCATTCTCGCGGGCGACGCAACGCTGATCTCCGCTCCGACTGGCAGCGGCAAAACGCTCGCGGCCTTTCTCGTCTGCATCGATCAACTGCTGCGTGCGGCGATCTCGGGCAGCCTCGCGCCCGCGACGCAGGTGGTCTACGTCAGCCCGCTCAAGGCGCTGTCGAACGACGTGCAGAAGAACCTGAATGGCCCGCTCGCGGAGATTCAGAGGCTTGCCATCGAGCGCGGCTATCTTTGCCCGGAGATTCGCACTGCAGTCCGTACAGGCGACACGCTGGCGAAGGAGCGCGCCGCCATGCTGCGCAATCCTCCGCACATCCTGGTCACAACGCCGGAGTCGCTCTACATTCTTCTGACCGCCGCGAAGTCACGCGAGCAACTGCGACGTGTCCGCACAGTGATTGTTGACGAGATTCACGCCGTTGCCGACGACAAACGCGGCGCGCACCTTGCACTCTCGCTCGAACGGCTCGACGCACTCGTGACGGGAGAGAATCGTCTGTGTGCCGGAGCGCATCTTGCTGGGTTGGCAACGCCGCCACAGCGAATAGGGCTTTCGGCTACGCAGAATCCGATTGAATTGGTGGCAGAGTTTCTCACCGGAGCGCACGAGACGCGCAAGCCGGCCACGATTGTGCAGGTTGGCCAGCGGCGCGAACTGGACCTGGCCATTGAGGTTCCTTCGGATGAACTCAGCTCCGTGGCCACGAATGCCATGTGGAACGAGATCTTCGACAAACTGGCGGCCTGTGCGGAGAATCATCGCTCGACGCTGGTCTTCGTCAATACGCGCCGGCTGGTGGAGAAGATAGCGTTCGCGCTCTCCGAGCGGCTTGGCGCGGAGAATGTCGCAGCGCATCACGGCTCGCTCTCACGCACGTTGCGGTTGGATGCAGAGCAGCGATTGAAGAGCGGCGAGATCAAGATACTCGTCGCCACGGCATCGCTTGAGATGGGCATCGATATAGGAGATATCGATCTCGTCTGCCAGATCAGCAGCACGCGCGCGGTTGCCACGGCGATGCAGCGTATCGGCCGCGCAGGGCACTGGCGTGGGGCGATTCCCAAAGGCCGCTTCTTCAGCACAACACGCGATGATCTCGCAGAACAGGCCGCGCTCATCCGCAAGATGCGCTCGGGCGAACTGGATCAGTTACAGATTCCTCCCGAGCCGACGGACGTTCTGATGCAGCAGATCGTCGCCTGCTGCGGCGCGGAGCCATGGGAAGAAGATGCGCTCTACGAAGTGATTCGGGGCGCGTATCCCTATCGCAATCTCACACGCGCCCGCTTTGACGCGCTGGTCGATCTACTTGCTAACGGTATCGAATCCAGCCGCGGACGCTACGGAGCATATTTGCTGCGCGATGGCATCCACAGCCAACTGCGCCCGCGCCGGGGAGCACGCATGATTGCCATCTCCAACGGCGGCGCGATTCCCGAGACTAACCTCTACGGCGTCATCCTCCAACCCGAAGGCGTGCAGATTGCCACGCTCGACGAGCATTTCGCTGTGGACTCAAGTCCCGGTGATGTCGTTCTGCTCGGCACGTCGAGCTGGCGTATCCAGCGCATCGAGGCTATTGGCCGTGTGCTGGTCGAGGATGCTCACGGTGCGCCACCCACGCTGCCTTTCTGGGAAGGCGAAGCGCCGCAGCGCACTGCTGTGCTCTCGGATGGAGTCGGCGAGCTGCGCGAGGAGATATCACGGCGCACGCCGAATGTTACGCCGGGAAACATCTCGCAGACTGACTCGGAGGTCGCTGCAACGACAAAGTGGCTGATGGATGAGTGTGGCCTGTGCCAGAGCGGTGCGCAGCAGCTTATCGCCTACATTGTCAATGGTCGCGCCGCTCTAGGCGCCGTTCCTTCGCGGAGCACGATTATTGCCGAACGATTTTTCGACGACGGCGGCGGGATGCAACTAATCCTGCACGCCCCCTTCGGGGGCCGCATCAACAAGGCCTGGGGCCTGGCGCTGCGCAAGCGCTTCTGCCGCGGCTTCAACTTCGAGCTACAAGCAGCAGCCACGGACAACGGCATCAACATCTCGCTCGCCGAGCAGCACAGCTTCCCGCTCAGCGATGTCTTCCAGTTCCTCACCACGAACACGGTGAAAGAGCTACTTGAGCAGGCGGCGATTGCCTCACCCATCTTCAAGACACGGTGGCGTTGGGCCGCTAACCGCAGCTTGCAACTGCTGCGCTACTCCAAGGGCAAACGCATCGCGCCGCAGATACAGCGCACACGCTCGGAAGACCTACTGGCCAGTGTCTTTCCGCAGGCCGCTGCCTGTTTCGAGAACATCGAGGGTGACATCCAAATTCCGGCACACCCCTTGGTCGATGAAGTTATGCAGGACACGCTGCAAGAGGCGATGGACCTCGAAGGGCTCATCGAAGTGCTTGATGGTATTCATTCTGGAGCGATTCGCTGTCTCGCTATCGATACGCCTACGCCGTCGCAGTTCGCCCATGAGCTGCTCAATGCCAATCCTTTCGCGTATCTGGATGAGGCTGGCCTTGAAGAACGCCGCGCTCGTGCCACCACACTCGGCCGCGCTCTGCCGGAGGCACCGGGCAAACTCGATCAGGCTGCTATTGACGAGATTCGCCGCGAGTGCTGGCCCGACCTTCGCGACGAGCACGAGCTGCACGATCTTCTGCTTGCTCTCGTCGCACTGCCGCTCTCCTTTGTCGATAGGCCGGAAGCACGCCACTGGGAGCAGTTCTTTGAAAGGCTCACGCAAACCGGACGAGCCAAGACGATAGACCTCAACGGCATTCCATGTTTGGTCGCTGCCGAACGCATCTCATACTGTGCTGCACTCTCTGCGGACGAGCAAAGAGAAACAGCAGAGGTTACAAAAGAAATGGCGATGAAGCAGTGTGTTCAGGGGTGGTCACAAATTCTTGGACCTACGACTGCGCGCTCCTTCGCAGCATTGTTAGGTTTAGAGCCTCCTGCCGTCTTTCAACAATTTCTTGCAATGGAAATGCAGGGCTTGCTGATGCGTGGCTCTTTCGAGCAGCCGGCAGTTACAGAAGAATACGATATTGAGTGGTGCGAACGACGACTTCTGCAGCGCATTCATCGCCGCACACTGCACACGTTGCGCAAGCAGATCGAGCCTGTCACTCCTGCCGTCTATATGCGTTGGCTGCTCGGCTGGCAGCACCTTGCGCCGCAGACGCAGCTCGCTGGCGAAGACGGCGTGCTCGCCGCGCTGCATCAGCTCGAAGGTTTCGAGGCTCCGGCAATCGAGTGGGAGCGCACGCTGCTTCCTGCGCGCGTCGCGGACTATGATTCGCGCTGGCTGGATAACCTTTGTCTTTCCGGCGCAGTTGGTTGGGGACGCATCTCGCCGCACCCGGCATGGTTTGCGGGCAGTAGTTCCTCCGGCGATTCGTCAGCGCCGCGCCGCGTCATTCCAACCAACGCCGCGCCCATCACGTTCTACGTGCGCGAATTCGCCGATTGGCTGCCACATGCATTAGCGCAGCAGTCGGTCGAAGAGGCCAGACTCCAGCAAGCTCTCAGCCCCGAGGCCCTACAGGTGCGCGATCTCCTCCGACAGCGAGGAGCGTGTTTCTCCAACGACATTCAGCGCATTCTCAACTTTACGCGCGCACAGACACAACGAGCTCTGTGGGAACTTGCCACAGCCGGACTTGCTGCAGCCGATGGCTTCGATCAGCTTCGAGCCATGATGGATCCGCGCCGCAAATCCGCTACAGAGCCCATAGGCAAACGCGCGGCGCGCAGTTCCGCAGGCCGCTGGTCGTTGCTCTCGGAGGATTTGCACGCCGCACCTACGCGTATCGAACAGGCTCGCCGCACTGAAGCTGCGCTCGAATCCTTTGCGCGACAACTTCTTACCCGCTACGGTGTGCTCTTCCGTGATCTGCTGGCACGCGAGTCCAACGCACCTCGCTGGCGCGATCTTGTTGGAATCCTGCGCCGTCTTGAAGCGCGTGGCGAAGTTCGCGGGGGCCGCTTTGTTTCGGGCTTCAGTGGCGAACAATTCGCGTTGCCGGAGGCTGTCGAATCGCTGCGCGCTGCTCGTCATCGCGATAGCAATATCATTATTCCCGTTGCGGCTGCTGACCCTGCGAACCTCGTCGGCATTGTTATCCCCGGCGAGCGTGTGCCCGCCGTCCCCGGTAAACAGACCTTGTTTCGTAACGGAAGATTGCACAACGAATCTGAGCCCGAAGCCGCGTCGTTCAATGCTGAAAACGAGCCTCATCCGGCGATGCTGCCAGCAACCGCTCCCGAACGCAATCTAGGATTGTTCTAGCCATGCCCAATCCGCCGCACTCGAAGCCCAAGCCAATCGAGGACATGCAGACTGAAAGGATCCGCAAGGCCGAGTCATCAGAGCCTGCAAATCTCGACCCTGGAGATTTTTATTACGAAGGACAATACCTAGTCTTCACTACCCAATATCATTTGAAGCGCGGGTACTGTTGCAACTCAAACTGCAGGCACTGTCCGTATCGTTAGTGGTCATTCGTGCTGGACCTCGGGCTGCGAAGACAGAGGAGGAAGTGCTCCTGGCACGTTTTCGACAGACGCTCGTCCGGTTCTCAACGCACGCGCATTGTGCACCAGCAGCAGCACGCGCGGGTCTTTGCGGAGGTGTTCCATGACTTGGTCATGGCTCATGGCTTCGAGCACGTCGAAGCCACCCTCGCTCGCCATCGTCAGATAGTGCAGCATCTGCACATCGTCGCCGCGCACCGCAAATATCCTGGCAAGCTCGTAGCAAAAGCGGGCGTGGTCGTCGGTTGTCAACATGCGGGCCGTTACGCCCAGACTATTCGAGCGATCGAATATCTCCGGATCGAGTCTGAGCGCGATCGCATATTCTCTGCGTGCTCCGCTCCAGTTTTTGTCTTCGAGATAGGCGGTCGCGAGGTTGGAGTGGAAACTGGCGCCTTTCTTGTCCAGCTTGATGGCGCGCTTGTAGTCAAAGATTGCGTTCGACTCCTCGCCCATCACGTATTCAACCGCGCCGAGGTTGTTCCATCCCTCTGCATCTTTCTTCTTCAGCTTGATCACTTCTTTGAAGTAGGTACGTGCACGTTGAGAGTGCCCGAGGCCAAGCTCGGTAATCCCCATCTTGTTCAAGAGGGGAACCTCTTTGCCGCCGCGCCGCATGGCATACATGTAGTAGTCAAGCGCATCCTGCGGGAAACGTCTGGCGCGAAGCACGTCCCCGGCCATTTCTAATTGTTGAGGGCTTCCGATCATTGGATCAGGCAGGTGGGCCTGAATATCCGGCCACTGCGGACTGCTGTGTTCAAAGGCACGAAGCTGATCAGGAGTTAGGCTGTCCTGCTGTACGCCCGGCTGAGCTGCAGCGATCGACATGCCAAAGAGAAGAACGAGACAAGACGCATACCAGCACGGTCTCATGGCGCACCTCGAGAAGGTACGCTCAAATCCTCCTCCCGCCGGCGGAGAATGTCAACAGCGGTTTACCGGGCGGACGCCACCGAATTCTTCGCTGGGGCCGCAGCCGGTGCGGCTGGGCGTACCATCAGCGCCATTCTCGGAAAGCTGAAGCTACCTCCTGCGTCGTCGATGACGTTGACCTGGCAGATGTAAGTCCCCGGTTTCAGTTGGCTTAGAGGCACATCGAACTGGAACGAAACCGCGCCACGATCGGGCGTATTAACCGTGTCAGCTTCAACTAGAGGCGTCTCATACACTTTCACCCCGCCACGCATGAACTCGATGCTGGTCAATACATGCACCTGTCCGGAGGGTCTCCGCACGAGGCCGGGAGAAGCAGGCGGCGCAGGGCCGTTCTTCTCTCGTGTAGGGTCGTAGATCTCGTAGAGGAAGTACAGGTGCTGGTCTTGTCGGAAGACATGCGGCACGTTGGGAATCCACTCCAACCCATCGCGCACCAGCGGATCGGTGGACTTCTTCGTATCGGGAGTTCGTTGACTCGAAAGCACAATCGAACTCATCTTCAGCGGCATTTTTTTGAGGTCAGGAACCTGCAGGTCGGCCTCGAAGCTGCCCATTGCCCCGGTCTGGTTTTCGCGCACCACAAACTTGAGGTGATAGCGTCCGGGCGCGAGTGTAAAGCCGGTCGTGTACTGAATGTTCTTCCGCTCAACCTGTTGTGACTGGTCAAGTGCAAGCTTCACTGTGTCCCGCACGTTACCGACGACGATGCCTTCGGCGTTCTTTACCTGACCCATGATGTCGATGTTTGCTTTGTCTTTGTCGCCGTTCTTCAAGAATGGAATCTGCGAACCCGGCACGATCAGCGAGACAGGCACAAAGAACCTGTTATCGCTCATCCTGAAGTAGAGCGCCTCCAGATAGACCGCGACATCGGTTGCGGGCAGAGAACTGCGCATCTGCTCCATCAGGGCCTCTTCGCGATCTTCGGCCTTCTGGTGCTTGAAGTCGGCGGGAGCATAGTATCCGGGTCTGTACTCCAGCTTCACATCGCTGCGGTTGACCCTAATGGTTAGATGCCGATAGCTGCCATCGCGTGCCGTGTTGGTCGAGCGGAAGCCGAGGATATAGTAGGCCTCGGTGTCGTGCTGCACCTGCTGGAACGCCGGCGCGAAGTCGTTTGAGTCGAAGAATGCCTTGCCACCCGTGTCGCTTGCCAGCGTCGCTAGCGTTTCCTGCGAGCTGAAGTTCGAATTCAACTGGTTCTGCATCGCGCCGCCACTGTAAGCTGCATTTCCCCGCAGACTTCCCGTCGAAGCGTCGCCGACAGGCGAGAGCGCCTGAAGACCGCGCGCGTCTACGCTATAGATCGCCATGTTGGCCCGCACGGCTTCGTTCGTCGCAGCGCGCATGCTCGCCTGATTTTCAATGCCTTGCCGCGTCAGTCCACCGGAGAAATAAAGCAGGCTCTTGCGCTGGTCCACTCGCTCCAGACTCTTGGCAATCTCGCGAATGGCATACAGCTCGCGGTCCGTGTTGAGCGCGTTGTACTCGCTGTCATCCGCGGTGAAGCTTGATGCGTCGTCTGCCGTTCCGCTGGAGTCGCCGCCTTCATTGCCGTTGGCGAAGCCTGAGCCTTCCGAGCCGTTGTAGCGGCCTACGCCTTTGAGCAGAAGGTCTTTGTCCGAGGTAAAGTCCTGGTCCATGCTGAGCGACGTGTCCATGCTCACCAGCGCGACAAGATCGGCAGGCTGCATCTTTTTCTTGATGTAGTCTTGCGCCGCCTCTACCGCGCGGTCCACATCCTCCGGCTGCATGCTGCTCAGGTCGAAGAACATCACAATCAGGCGATGGTCTTTGAGCTCCGAAGGCTTTTCGGCGAAGTTCTGGTTCAGCAGATCTGCCACCGTAGCCTTGCCGCTGACAGTAGTCGATTCGCGCAGCACCGCGGCTGCATCGACGTTCTGGTAGTCGAAGGTCGAGACCGTCTGCGGCTTGCCATTTTCGAGGATCGTGAAGTCGCTGGCCTTCAGTCCCTTCACCAGTTCGCCAGTCTTCTTGTCGCGCACGACCACATTAGTTAGCACGATGTTACTCTCGACCTTCAGCGTGAAGCTGCCATCCGGATTCGCCTGCTGCGCGCGCACCATAGCAGGTGTCCCCGCCATCATTCCGGCCAGCATCGCGGCAATGATTCGCTGGGTCAACGTATTTTTCGCCGATCTATGCACTGCAAAATCCATCACAGAACCTCAGAAGCCATCAACAATCAAACACTGTTAGAACCGATACCTCGCCTCAACCGAAAGCGTTCGCATCGCAGACGCTCCTGTCACCTGACCAAATGTCGGCGAGTTCAACGTCGTATTGATCCCTGAATACTCGACCATATTCAGCGCATTTGTCGCCGTCACACGCGCCTCGAACGACCGCGTCTCGCCCAGGGTTACTGTCTTTGAGAGTGAAGCATCGACCGCTGTGGTCCCAGGTCCTTCAATCGAATTGCGAGACGCTGTGCCGAACTGGCCTGCTGCCGGAGCCGAGAACGCAGCCGCATTGAACCAATTGCCGAGTTTCCGTTCACCGGCGACCGGCACACCGAAGTTACGATTTGGGCGCAGCGAATTGCTCGATCCCGAAGCCGTTTCCTGCACTGTCAGCACGTAGTTCGGCGTGTAGTAGCTTCCCATAGCAAAGGTGAAATCTCCCGAGATTGAGAATCCATCAAGTGCATGAGACCAGAAGCCGCCCTTCGAAAGCAGCGCGCGGTTCGGCCCAAACGGAAGCTCAATGACCCAGTTGCCCGTCAGCTTCTGGCGAATGTCAAAGGAGCTATTGCCCTCCTCCGCATTCAGGTCCAGATCGTTTTGGGCCACAGTTGTTGCGCCTCCGCCAATCGAAGAGGCATTGTCGATCGAGTGTCCATACTGATACGAACCGCCCAGCGCAATGCCCTTCGACATTCGCTTCCGCAGGTTGACTCTCAGCGCCTCGAAGCGCGAGTAGCCAAGCGAATCTTCGTAGTCGAACGCCTGTGCGCTTGAGTTCAGCAGGCCGCTCGCAGTCCGGTTCGGCGCACGGACCATGTCAAGGTTGCCGCCCTTCGCGCCGTCGTAGCCAATGTTCGCCACAATCCCCAGCGGGAAGGTGTGTTGAATATCCAGGTCCCATATCTGCACATGTCCAAGTCTGTAGTTCAGGTTGGCGCTGTAGTTGTTCTGCACCGCTGCGGTGGAGCAGTTGTATGCTCCTGCCAGCGTGAATGTGCCGAGTGTGCCGCACCCTTGCTGACCGGCAATATTCGTCTGGGTCACGGCGAAGGGCGGCTGGTTCGACATCTGCCGCGCAATCGACGCGTACTGCCCCGTGTTGTAGTTGATGCCATAGCCGCCACGAATCACCGTGTCTTTGAAGAATCTCGCAGTTGGCCTATACGCAAATCCAAACCGCGGCGCATACATGGCACGGTCCGGATTCACGAGCGAACGCGGGAATGCGCCACTGTACGTGCCGTGCTGGCCTGGCTGAACCGCCTCAACAGCCGTGAAGTCAGTATTGTGATCCAGGTTCACCAGCCGGTTGTTTTTCTCAAAGTAGGGCGAGAAGTACTCATAACGAAGCCCATAGTTCAACGTCAGGTTCGACAGCGCGCGCCAGTCGTCCTGCGCGTACCAGTCATAGACGTTTGCGCGAAGATACGTTTTGAACAGTCCCGCCTGAACGGATGCATTTTGCGGAAGGCCGAATAGAAAATCTGCAAACCCGTTGCCGCTCGCAGGAATCACGGGGCAGGCTGTTGTAGAAGAAGAGACGCAGTTAGCGGCGGGATTCTGCGTAGCGTAGCCCGTAAAGCTGAACGAGCCAAGCGGCGAGCCCGTGCCGATTGAATCCGCATGGACGCGACGTATGTCTCCGCCGAAGCGCATGTTGTGCTTGCCCTTGCGATAGGAAACAAAGTCGCTAAACGAGATCGTCTGGTTGATCGTGTCGCTCGGCGTTGTGTTGCTCAGGCCTGTGAATGCGGTCGAGCCTCCAAACGAGAGCGACGGGACGCCGTAATAGAAAGGGTTCGACTGAATCGTCGAGTTGCCCACCAGCACGCCAGCGTCTGTCGCAGGGTTCGTCGCGCCATTCGTAAAGTAGTTCTCCGTCGTTCCGTGTGAGCGGTTCCAGTTCAGCGAGGCATTATCCCGAAATCGTCCGTAGCTCAACATATAGCCAGCCGTGATCCCATAGCCGGTGCTATCTGTCCGCCCGCCAAGTGGCAGGAAGATGTTGCGCAGATCACTGGCACTGTGTGAATAGCTGCCATTGAAGTTGATGTTCTGACCCAATTGCGCAGGTCCGCTTGTTTGTCGCCGTCCAAAGCCTCTGCCAAAGGCCGGAGCCTGCCCGAAGTTCCTCACATAACGGAGCGCGGCAGAGGTAGAGTTCTGCCCTGCGTTCGTCACGGTCTGGTAGTTGTTCAACGCGCCTGCATTCGGCACATTCGGCGCAGGGTAGAACTTCAATAGTGCCAGCGCCTGTGCGGAGACAGGCGTCTGCGCGTTATTCAGATTGTTGCCCGGAATCGGTTTCCCGGTCGCGGGATCATAGAGCGCCTGCGAGAGAGCGGAGAAATCGCCGCCGCGCTCAGCCAGCGTTGGCACCGTACCGTTGTAGATGGAAGGATTGATGTTCTTCTGTCCGGTCAGATTGAAGAAGAAGAATTGCTTCGTGCTTGGCTTGATGAGCCCAGGAATGAAAGGCGACCCGGCAAGGCTCACGCCAAAGCGGTTCGACATCGACGAGGGCTTCACCACCTGCGCGCCTGGCTCACCCAGCGCAGCCGCAACCGAGAACGGCGCGGCATTCAGCGCACCATTGCCGCCCTGATAGAAGATCGCACCATGCAGCTGCGTCGGATCGAACTGCCGGAACCCGCCGCGCCCGCCGCCGCGTCCTCCACCACCAAAACCGCGTCCGCCGCCACCGGGCCCCATCATGCCGCCAAGCATTCCCGCGACCATGTTCGTCATGTCGCCGACAGCCCCGCCCTGCCTTCGCGCCTGTTCCATTGCATCCTGAATGCGCTGACGGATCTCATCTTCGCTGAAATTGGCAAGGCCGTTGGTCTCGCCCATCTGCCCGTTCACGGCAACCGACTCCGTCGCCGCAGAATCCGCTCCGCTCGCTGAAGGCATCTGCGCACCCGTGTCGCTTCCGCCCGAACTTGCGTCAGCAATGTCCGCACTATCGCCGGACAAACTCAACGCCTGCGTTCCGCGCGCCAGCGCACCCGCTAAAGCGCTCGCCGTTCCCGTCTGCCGTGCCTGTTGCTGTGCCTCCTCGCGTGCCATCCGCGAAGCCAGCTGCATCTCGAACTGAGCGATCTCCTCGGGCTTCCCGCCATTCTGACCATTTGCGTTGATCAAAACTTCTTTTGTCTCTGCTGCAAACGCCGCCAACTCCGCCTTCACCACGTAGCGTCCATCGCGCGGAACAATCATCGAAAACGCGCCATTCACATCTGTAGTTGTCGCGTATTTCTTGCCGGTCAAGGTGTTGGCTGCTGTCACGGCTACGCCTGGCAGGGGCACTGTACCGGCCTTCACGGTTCCCGTAATCGTACCTCCAGATGCAGCCGCCGACACGGCAGCAGCCGGTGCTACAGGCGCAACCTGTGTCTGGCTCGGAGCCTGATTCTGCGCTGCGAGGCTCGTTCCAGCCCACGCAGACACAGCCAGTACCACCATCGTTCGTCTCATCAATCTCTGCACAAAACCCTCACCGAAGTTCATTGCCTAAGCAGGCCGGAGATTTCTAGTTAGGAGCGGTTGTCGCGGCAGGAGCAGTCGTAACCGCATCCGTTCCCTTTGCGCCGTTCTCATCTGCTGCACGTCGGCGCCGTTGCCGCATCATCGAAGGATCCACAATACCCAATTGCGTCGGTACAAAGACGCCGTTCTTGATCGTGCCGGGACCCATTACGCGGTCGCCCACCTTCACGTCGGCCAGCGTAACGCTCTGTTCATCTGGCGCAGTTCCCGGTGCGCCAGCTTCCACCGGCCCGCTGCCATTCATCATCGAAGCCAGCCTGCGGCCGCCGTGCCGGAACGACGTCCCTTCATCCACTCCGATCACCTGCGACACCCCATCGGGTCGCAGTACAGTAATCTTCAGTGCGTCCATATCGACTGCCGTAACTTTTCCGGTGATGTAAACCTTCCCCAGACCCTCGCGTGCCTTGCGTACCTGCTCGGCATCCATCACTGCGACAAACACCGCATGGACCGTCTTCGTGGGAGCATCCATCACGCCCATCGCGCCCACGCCGTCGCCCACTTTGACATCGGTCAGCTTCACCGGCTGGCGGTTCTCCATCAGTCGTGTATTGGCCGAGACAGCCACCTGATACACATCGCCCGCATCGGTCTTCACTGTCAGATGGTCAGCCGTGACAGCCGTCACGGTCCCGCGCACCATCTGGCCACCCGCAAAAGCGGGCCGCTCACTTTGCGGACCACCCATTCCATCCTGGCCCTGTGCCTGAACCAACCCGGTCGCCAGCAAAGCTGCCAGCGCAAACCGGAAAATCGTCATCTTGCGTCTCATGCCACACCTGCCATAAGGCCCTGTGAATCGAACGAATCCCTGTGCACATACAGACGATTTCCGGTCACGAAAGACGCGCCGTACGGATAAAAACTTCCATTGCAATGTTCTATGCGGCACACGCCCTCAACTACACTACGGCCATGAGCGATGCTGTCCAGACCCCCCACACACATGCCACACACAGCCACACGCCGCACATAGAAGGCCACTTTGAGTCCTCCGAGACCGTCCGGGACATCGTCATCGGCCTCTCTGACGGTCTTACGGTCCCTTTTGCTTTGGCGGCAGGTCTCTCGGGAGCAGTAGCGTCGTCGCACATCGTCGTCCTCGCCGGTCTCGCGGAGATTGCTGCCGGCTCGATCGCCATGGGTCTTGGCGGCTATCTCGCGGCCCGCGGCGACGCTGAGCACTACGCCTCCGAGCGCCAGCGCGAAGAGCGTGAGATCGTCGAGCGCACTCACGATGAAGAGGAAGAGATCTACGAGATATTCGGTCAGTACTCGGTCGACCGCGCCAGCGCAGCGCCGGTCCTCCATGCACTCAGGCAAAATCCCACTGCTTGGGTCGATTTCATGATGCGCTTCGAGCTTGGCCTGGAAGAGCCGCCTGCCAACCGCGCCCACCGCTCAGCGATTACGATCGCCGCGTCCTATGTCGCCGGTGGATTCATCCCATTGTTGCCGTACATGCTGGTCAGCAACAATCTGGCCGCACTCAAGCTCTCCGTCCTGATTACGCTGCTCGCACTGGCCGTCTTCGGAGCGCTCAAGGGAAAACTAGTCGGTACCGGCTGGCTCCGCAGTGCCATCCAGGCCATCACTATCGGCGGCGCTGCTGCTGCTGCTGCCTACTTCCTCGCTCGTCTGCTCAACGCCCACTCGTAAGCCTGATGAGGCTGCCACTCTTCATCTAACCGGCATGGCTGCTAGGCGGCACGTCCGCATCTACTTCCAGCCCGAAGCGCGAAAGTTCGCGCTTCTGCAGGTTGTAGTCCACAAAGAAGCCAATGCCAATCGCCAGCGGAATCAGCCCCGCCGCCGCGCCGGAGAGTACCTCATGCACCTGCAGAATAGCGGTCAGCAGGAGGAAAAACGCAATCAGGCCAATCCCAATCGAGACCAACACAATCCCCGTCCTTCGCGCATTGCTCAGGCTGCGGAGCGGGTCCTTCGGGGGGCGCATGTCTTCTCCGGGTGCGCCAAGCAGCTTCTCGATCTCGGCAATCGACATGCCTCGCGCAATCATCGCCATGCGCTGCTCTGCCTTCATGCGAGTGCTGTGCATCTGTGCCCAGATGCCCCCAATGATCGCCACAATTGGGATCAGCATCGCTACGACCGGAACAATTAGTCCGCCACTCAGTACCTCATTCATAGTGTTTCCTTTCTGCCCGCGTTAGACCACCGCGCATTTGCAAAGTTTCACCCCGGCGCGTGAAACTTTCATCCGAGCGAGTTGTCTAACCCTTCCTTGGCGGCCGACCTCAACTTCGAGCAGATTGTCCGGGACCATCAGACGATGGTCTTCAGTACGCTCGTGCGCCTTACCGGGAGCCGCGAGAACGTCGAAGACCTCGCGCAGGAGGTCTTCCTGCGTCTCTACCGGGCCTTGCCCGGCTTTCGCGGCGAAGCCCTGCTCTCGACCTATCTTTATCGCATTACTATCAACGTCGCGCAGAACGAGTGGAAGCGCCGTCGCCGCGCTGAGCGGTCGACGGTGTCGATCTCCGATGAGGTCTCAGGCTGGGAAGACCGCCTTGAACATCCCGGCCTGAATGCAGAGCAGCAATTAGCCGAAGAAGAATTTAAACTTACCGTTGAAGACGAGTTACACAAACTAAGTCAGGTCGAACGCACGGTGCTCGTCCTCTACCATCAGGAAGAGCGCACCTATGAGCAGATCGCCGAGGTGCTCGGCATGCCCATCGGCACAGTCAGAACGCACCTCCATCGCGGCAGAAAAAAGATGCGCGAAGCGCTCGCGAACGCATCCAAAGGAAGGAGCGAGCTATGCACGGCGAACCTGTGAACAACCCGAACGAAGCCATTAATCTGGAAGAAGCTTTGCTGCAGGCTCTGGACACAAAGATTGTCCAGGCATTGGAGATGCAGCCCGAGGTGGCGATTCCAGCCAATTTTGCTGCGCGTGTTGCCAGTCAGGTTCCTGTGCGACGCTCTGCCATTCGCCGTGCAGTTCTTCTGCGCCCCACACACTATGGGTTGAAGGCGATGGTCGCTTCATTGGTAGCCTTGGCAGTCATTCTCGTTGCCTTATTGGCCAATCACTTCGGACATACCGCAATCGGGCAGGTGATGGAGTGGATCATCTACTCGCAGTTTCTCTTGTTAGCCGTATGGTTTGGCGTCTACCGCGTCAATATCTTCTCAGCCCTCAGGCCGCATCGAGCAGGGAAATAGTCAACTGCGAGGTTTGGGAGAATTTTCGAGCTCCTATACACCCTTTTTCATCGGCTCCCAGATGAACTTGTGTATCTGGAGCGACAACCGCGCAGGAAGACCATCGGCAAGCATCCACTCCACTAGCTTGCGCGGATCGAGCGCCATATTGTCTGCCGTACGCTGCGGGCTTGGTGTCTTCTGGAAAGCAGGGCTCAGCAGCACTTGCCCAGCCTTCAGCTCAAGCTCATGCTTGCGAATGAACTCCCGCGCAAACTCATAGTCCGCACGGTCCGCAATCACAAACTTCACCTCATCATTTCCGGTAAGTGCATCGAGGTTTTCCATGCGAAAGCTGTCCGCCGCAGCACCCGCACCCGGACACTTCACATCCACAATCTTATGAACCGCCTTGGGCACGTCAGTCAGCGGGCGCTCCCCGGAGGTCTCCATCATCAAAGTAAAGTTCTGTGCGAGCAGCCGCTCCATCAAGGGAAGAAGCTCCTTCGCCTGCAGCATCGGCTCACCGCCTGTGAACTCAATCAGCGTGCAAGGCGCCAGCGCCTTGATCTGCGCCTCGATTTCATCCAGGGTGAACGGCTTACCACCCGTGAAGGTGTACTCGGAGTCACACCACGCACAGCGAAGATTGCATCCAGCCAGCCGCACGAAGATGCACGGCAATCCCGCAAACGATGACTCGCCTTGGACGGATTTGTAAAGTTCAATTAAGTACATGTGAAGGCTTACTCGGGCACTTATTCGTAGTAGCGTGCAAAGCTGGTATCGGTCTCGTACAGCGTGCAATCCTTCACGCGCACGCGGCCTCCGGTCATCTCATGCACCTGTTTGCTGGTCTGTTGGTAGAAATACCGCGCCAGGTTCTCCGCGCTGGGATTGATCTCTTTGTCGAACGGCGCCAGGTCGTTAATCATGAAGTGGTCCAGATACTCGACCGTCGGACGCATCACCTGTTTCAGCAGCTTGAAGTCGAGCAGCAATCCGGTCTCATCCAGTTCCTCACCCACCAGGGTCACGAAGACCTTGTAGTTGTGGCCATGCGGGTTCTCACACTTGCCTCGATAGTTGCGGAGGTAGTGGCCGGAGGAGAAACCGGCTTCTACAGTCACTTCAAACATGGTTGGGAGACACCTTCACTTTCACTTGCGAGCCGCGCTAAAGTCTTCAAATTAGATGGGGAAGGGAACGACGCGGCTTCAGCTTTTCCTCTTCTATTGTAACGTTTTGTCGGCGTCTCGGGTATTAGCCGCGTTTACGCCGGGCGCGGCGCTGTTCCTCGCGCTGCTCTTCAGTGTGCCGCTCCGCCTGCTCAAACAACGTGGTCAGAATCGCCCCCAGCCCCACCACCATGCTGATGACAAACAACACCAGCCCCATCGACCGCCACAAAGAGATGTCGCCCGGACTCCCCGGCTGCTGCGCGATGTTTGTGTAAGAGACGCCAAACGAGACAATTGCGAGGATCAGCAGCGTACCGGCGAGGATGTAGAGATTGCGTCCCATCGTGCTGTTTAAATTCTCTCAGAATCCGCGAAGAACCGCTCCACGTCGGCGATCTCCTGGGTCAGCCGATAAGGCGGAAGACTCTCCAAAAATATCCGTCCATAGCGCTGCCGCTGAATCCGCGGATCAAGCAGCATCAGCACACCCCTGTCCGTCAGCGAACGAATCAGCCGCCCAAATCCCTGCTTCAGCGTGATTACAGCATTCGGCACCTGGTAGTCGAAGAACGGTTTCCCACCCTGCGCTTCGATCGCCTGCATCCGCGCCTCCACCACAGGATCATTCGGCACAGCAAACGGCAGCCGGTCGATAATCACACAACTCAATTGCTCGCCCTGTACATCCACTCCCTGCCAGAAGCTCGACGTGCCAAAGAGCACCGCATTCGGTGTCTCGCGGAATTGCTGCAACAGAACATGCCGAGGAGCCGTGCCGTGCAGCAGCAACTTATACGGCAACTCGGCTAACAGCCGGTCGTGCGTCTCCTGCATCTGCTTGTAGCTGGTAAACAGGCAAAACGCGCGCCCGTGCGTAATCTCCAGCACGCGGCGAATCCGCTCTGTAGCCCGTTCAGGAAAGTCCGGCTCACGAGGATCAGGCATATTCGGTGGCAGATAAAGCAGCGCCTGTTCGCCGTACCTGAAGTGACTCGGCACCACCAGTTCTCGCGCACTCACCAGCCCCAGCCGCGCGCGGAGATGATGGAAGCCTCCAGAAACTGTCAGCGTAGCCGAAGTCAGAATCACCGAGCTATACGCATCGAAGAGCGTCGTGCTCAGCAGCTCCGAAACATCAATCGGCGTGGCCTGCAACTGCGTATGCAGCACCGGATTCCCATGTCCACGCGCCGCCGCGCGCACGCCACCCACAGCCCGCCGCTCAATCCAGAAGACTGTGTTGCGATCCGGCGACTCCAGCAAAAAAGAAAGATGCGCACGAATCTCTGCAGCGCGCCGCCGCAACCCCGGAGCCTCGTCCACATTCTTCAGATACTCCAGCTCCCCCTCCAGCCGCGTCAGCGCATTCTGCACCGAGATGTAGAAATCGCCGCTCTCCTCCAGAAAAGCCTCGCGGTTATGAAACGGCATCCTCCCCGCACCCGCCGTCTCCATCGGCAGCACGCCAAAGAACATGCGCGCGCGCTCCTTCAGCGTGGCACACGCGCTCTCAATCGCGGACGTACTCGCATGTTTCGCCTTCAGCATCAACTCCACATCGCGCACCAGCTCATCAAAACGCTGCGTACCCAGCCCAATGCCGAAGTAGTTCGACGCAACCTCCTCCAACTCATGCGCCTCGTCAAAGATCACCGCCGCTGCATCCGGCAGAATCCCCGCATCCGGCGCACCCGCAGCCTCCTGCTTGATGCTCAGATCGGCGAAGAAGAGATGGTGATTCACGATGATGATGTCCGACTCCAGCGCCTTGCGCCGCATCGCCGTCACAAAGCACTGCTCCCAGTCCGGACACGTCTGCCCCAGGCAAGCCTCCGTGCGCGCATCCAGCTTCTGCCACAGCGCCGAAGTCTCCGGCAGCGCATCAATCTCCGCGCGGTCGCCCGTCTCCGTCGTCTTCTCCCACGCCAGAATGTTGTGAAACTGCCAAATCTCCTCCAGGCCATTCAGCAGCGGATTATCCCGCAACGCATACAGTTTGTGCCGGCACAGATAATTCGCCCGCCCCTTCATGTAACAGACCTTCAGCGGCCCCAGCAGCGATTCCAGAAATGGCACATCCTTGAAGTAAAGCTGCTCCTGCAGATTCTTCGTGCCGGTCGAGATAATCACCCGCTGCTGCTTCTCACGCGCCAGCCGCAACGCAGGCAGCAGATACGCCAGCGTCTTGCCGGTCCCCGTCCCAGCCTCGACGATCAGGTGGCGCTTTTCCTTGAAGGCCCGCTCAATCTCCCGCGCCATCTCATACTGCCCCTTGCGATGCTCAAACGCCAGCGACGACCGCGAGAGCATCCCACCTGGCGAAAAAAAGTCATGCAGACTCGGCAGCTTCTCAGCCGGTGCAGGCGTAATCGAGATGGGAGTGCTGGCGGACAAGGTAAGGTCTGTGAAGTTCCTGCGCTCAGTTGGCCGCGCAATTTCTATAATAGATAGGTAGCGAAGATTTAGCGTAATTGCCCTGGCCACCGGAATGGTGCGCGGGAGAAAGACGGACATTCCGTGGCTCAGAGAGACGGCAAGAAAAGACTAGGCAAAAAACACAGGCAAGCCAGCACGCGGCCAAAGAAGGGTCGCGCTCCGAAGGCCGCACCGACCACAGGCGCAGTAGACCCACGCAAGCGCAAGCTGCTCGCGTCCAAACGCGCTGCAGCAGAAAATGCCGCGCGCACGCCGAAGAAGTCGCCGACCAAAGAGCGCAGCGTCGCACTATCCCCAGACGGCACCCGGAAGCAAGCACGGCAAGCATCTGCGCTAGGTGCCCGCGCAATCAACCCCACGCCGCTCGCCCCATCAGAAGACCAGGACTGGCGCGAAGTCGAGCTGCTCGCCTCGCAGATGGCCACCGAAACCGAGCGCGCCGAATCACGCACCCTCCCACTGATTGCCATCTGCGGCCGCCCCAACGTAGGCAAATCGACGCTCTTCAACCGCCTCACCGGCTCGCGCCGCTCCATCGTCGGCGACGAGCCCGGCATCACCCGCGACCGCATCTACGGCGAGATCGAGTGGATGAACCGCGACGCCCGCATCGTTGACACCGGCGGCGTCATCCCCGACGACGAAGCCCTCATCCCTGCCGAAATCTTCCGCCAGGCCCAGGTCGCGCTCGACGAAGCCGATGCTATCGTCATGGTCGTCGATGGCCGCACCGAGCTCGCCTCGCCCGACATGGAGCTCGCCCGCCTGCTCCTGCGCGGCGGCAAGCCCGTCTTCCTCGCCGTCAACAAGATGGACACCGAAGCCCTGTTGCCCTCGGCGGAAAACTTCCGCCGCCTCGGCTTCCGCAACGTCCTGCCCATCTCCGCCGAACACAACAGCGGCATCGGCGACCTGCTCGACGCTGTCTTCGCAGTCCTCCCCGAAGTCGACATCGAAGAGCCCGTCGTCATGCTCACCGCAACCGACGAAGCCGACGAAGACGAAGACGGTCCCGACTACTCCATAGCGCCCGCAGCGAAGCGTGTCCGCCATCTCCGCTCGCACGGCGAGTATGAAAGCCGCGAAACAAAGATCGCCATCATCGGCCGCCCGAACGTAGGCAAGAGCACGCTGCTCAACGCGCTCACGGGAACAAAACGTGCCATCGTCTCGCCCATTGCCGGAACCACACGTGACGCAGTCGATGAAGTCGTCGAACGCGACGGCCACGCCTTCCGCTTCGTCGACACGGCAGGCATCCGCCGCAAAGGCAAGACAAAGCTGATGGCCGAAAAGCTCTCAGTCGTCATGGCGCGCAAGCATCTCGAAGCCGCCGACGTCTCGCTGCTTGTCATCGACGCCACCGAAGGCGTCGCTGCGCTCGACGCCAACATCGGCGGCTACGCGCACGAGAGCGGCCGCAGCGTCATCATCGTCGTCAACAAGTGGGACCTCATGACGAAGACCGGACCCGACGGCAACCGCCTCTTCGACGGCAAGCAGCCCGCAAATCAAAAAGTCTACGAACAGCAGGTGCGCGACGCGCTCAAGTATCTCGACTACGCGCCGCTCCTCTTCGTCTCCGCAGCCGACGGCAAAAACATCGAACAGGTCTTCAAGAAGGTCGAGTTGGTCGCCCGCGAGCGCCGCAAGCGCATCACCACCGGACAGATGAACCGCTTCCTCGAACGCGTAGACTTCCAGCGCGCCAGCGTCCCCATGAGCAAGCGCGTGCGCATCTACTACATGACGCAGGCCGCCGTCGCGCCGCCGACGTTCGTGCTCTTCACCGACAAAGACGTGAAGCTGCACTTCTCCTTCGAACGTTTCCTTGAAAATCAGATACGCGAATCCTTCGGCTTCATCGGCTCACCCATCTGGTTCAAAGTCCGCGCCCGCAACAAGAAGAAGGCGGAATAGTTTTCGCATCAACTCTGTATATCTGTATCTCTCGATCGTCTTCCTCGCAGTATTTGCGTCGTCAAACCCAAAAGCGGAATCCCTGTTCCCAGAAGGAACATCGATGAGGGCTCAGGTACAGATGCGGGTGGACTGTAGCCGGTATCGGAGATGAGAGTCGCGTTCGACACCAGGTTTCCGTTGACGTCGTAGACGCTGGCCCCTGTGATTGTCAGCGGGTCAAGGTAGTTGGCAATGGCCGTGCAGGAGATGCCGCCGCTGATTTGGAGTGCTGTGAGCGCCGGACATTCAGCCAGGGTCGTGAGATTAAAGGAAAGATCGGCGATGCCGCCGCTGATGGGCACAACTATCTGGATAGGGCCCGATGGCGCGCTCGCAGAGCCGCTGTTGGAGATATTGGCGAGCACGTCCTCGGTGGTGCCGGAGGGTGCGCCGTTAAAAGACTCGCCCGAGGCGATTCCGACTTCTGCAACGGCCTTGCAGGGTGTCGATGCTGGACAGATAGAGCTGGGCATTCCCGTTGTAGAAACCGAGGCATTGCCGGTAACACTCAGATCGATGACTGCCGTCCCGCTCTGAACGCTGCTGGTGAAGTTGTAAAGCAGAGCAGCGCTGGCGATGGCCTCGTCGGTGGTTTGGCCCGTGAAGCTAGGCAAGGGAAGGCCGCCCGGAGGAAACTGTGCAGCGGCGCCTACTGTTCCAGTGGCGCTTGAGCCGCTGGCCTGCGCGCCGGTACATGACGCCGGGTTGGCGTTGCTGGAGCATAAGACGGTACTGTTGCCCAGAAACTCGGCGGAGAGAGTAAGGCTGTCAGCGTGCGCGGTCGGGGGCTGAAGGCAAAGGGATACCAGAGCAGGCATGATTGAAAGGAGAATGAAGTACGGGCGTAACTTTGCAGATTGGACCATTGTGCTAATCCTCTCTTCTGGCAAATTTTCCCGGGGAAGCCCGAAGTCTAGCACATTCCTGATAACTATTTCCGCAAATACTCGCCGCTCTTGCCGCCGCTCTTGCGCACCAGCACCACCTCGCGGATGCGAATCCCCTTATCCAGCGCCTTCGTCATGTCATAAACGGTCAGCGCCGCGACTGAAGCCGCCACCATCGCCTCCATCTCGACACCTGTCCCGGCAACGGTCGCCGCAGTAGCCTCAATCTCGACGCCACCCTCCACCACTCGCGCCGCCACATCCACAAAGCTCAGCGCCAGCGGATGACACATCGGAATCAACTCAGCCGTCTTCTTCGCCGCCTGAATACCCGCGAACCGCGCCACCTCCAGCGGATTCCCCTTCGGATTCTGCGGCAACGCCGCAAGCACTGCGTCCGAAAGCTCAACAAAGGCCCGTGCCACAGCCTCGCGCCGAGTCTCCGCCTTCGCGCTCACATCCACCATGTGGGCCTGGCCTGCTTCGTCGTAATGCGACAGTTTCGCCATCCCTCAAGCCTACCGCAACAGCAAGGAAATCACGTCGCCGCGCGAGCACTTCTGATCAGGAGGCAACACAGCGTAGCAATTCGAGCGAGCATGAGCAGCCATATCACCCGATCCCTGCCACGGCACCAACCGCACTTCAGCCTTCGTACGGTCCGAAGTCAGTCGAGCAGGCAACACCCGCATCAGCCCCGGCTTCGCCTCGACATCCTCCGCCAGAGTCGCCTGAACAAACCGCGGAGAAACCTCACCTGAGCCGCTGATCGCCCGCAGCAGCGGCGCAACGAAGCAACAAAACGTCACCTGCGTCGAAACCGGATTCCCAGGCAGCCCAAAGAAGAATTGCTCACGCAAACCATCCCGGGCAGGCAGTCGCCCGAAGACCACCGGCTTACCCGGCTGCATCTTCACTCCGGTAAAGAAGAACTCTGCTCCCAGCGAGCGCAGTACCTCTTCCACCAGGTCATACTTGCCCATCGAAACCCCACCCGAAAGCAACAGCAACTCGCACCCACGCGCCGCACGAACCGTTGCATTAAGAGCCGCGCGTTCATCGCGAGCAACAGGGAACCGCACCGCCTCACCACCGGCCTCATCCGCCAAGGCCGCCAGCCCATAGCTGTTCGAATTGCGAATCTGCTGCGGCTCCGGCACAGCGTCAATCCCCACTAACTCATCACCCGTAGCGACAATCGCCACTCGCGGCCTGCGAAACACGTCAAGCGAAGCCCGCCCGCAAGCAGCCGCCAAAGCAATCTCCGCGCCCTTCATCACCGAACCAGCCCGAAGCACCACGTCGCCCGCCCGCGCCTCGCACCCACGCGGAACAACATTCTCGCCGCTCCGCAACGAGCGCCCTGCCACCATCCGGACCCTGCCAGCCGCCTGCTCCACATGCTCCACCATCACCACAGCATCAGCCCCATCCGGAATCGGAGCGCCAGTCATAATCTCAATCGCCGAGCCGCGCACGAGCGCAGGCCCACCCCACTGCTCGCCCGCCCTCACCAACCCCGCAACCACCAGCTCAGCGCCGGCAACTGCATCCGCAGCCCGCACTGCAAACCCGTCCCGAGCCGACCGCGCAAACGGAGGCTGGTCCCGGTCTGCCGCAACGTCTTCAGCCAGCACCCGGTCCACGCAATCCAGCAGGGCCAGCCGCTCGACTCCGGTTTTCTCAATCGGCACAGCCCAATGCAGCACCATCTCCAGCGCCTCATCAAAGCCCGCAACGTACTCGGACGTCTCCAATTTCATCTCGCGCTCCTCACGCCGAAAGCAAAATGGCCCCGAGCATCGCCCGGGGCCATTTCAACCGTTGTCGCATTACTTCTTCTTCTTGCCTGCTCTGTAGCTCGACTCAACCGTCGCGCCGATGCCCTGCAGAATGCCCTTCACGTCAGCCGCGTGGGGCCCATCCGGAGCCAGCTCCAGATACTTCTGATAAGCCTCGACGCATCCCGGAGGAGCGACTATCTTCTGCGTCTTCGGGTCCACTGTCGCCTTTGGAATCAGTGCTTGTCCCTTGATGAAGTAGGTGTCTGGACGGTTCGGATCAACGGCGATCGCCTTGTCGGCAGCCGCGGCCGCTTCATCCAGCTTGCCTGCGTTGTACAACGTTGCGGCTTCGTTGTAGTAGTACATTCCCGCGTTGGCGGGCAGAGCCTTGGCCGCCGCTTCGTACGCATCGGACGCGTCCTTCGCGTCGCCCTGCTTGCCGTACGCCTGGCCAAGCTGGTTGTACGCAACCGCAGTCGTCTCCGGATTGGGCTTCTTCGACGCCGCGTTCAGATCTACACCCTTCTTGTACGAAGTCGCTGCATCGTTATACTTCTGCACAATCGCTGCGTCAGTAGGCGAAGTCCCGGCTGCGCGCGCGGCTTTCGCTGCTGCATCGGCGCTGCCTAGCTGCGCATCGCCCAGCGCCAGCCACAGAATCGGCTCATCCGGCTTGGCTGTTGTGGCGCTCGTCATCAATTTGATGGCTTCGTCATAGTTACCGGCCTTCGTGTCTGCGCGCGCCTGGGTCAACTCTGCATTCAGGTTTTTGATCTGCACGTTGGCAGCCATCGCCGACTCGTTCTTCTTCTTATACTCTTCCAACTGCTTACGCTCGTCGGGAGTCATCTTGTCGATGTACTCCTTGCGCGACATGTCGAAGTCCACCTGCTTGTCATCGCCTGCCGCCAGGGTCACATTGTCATTGAAGTCGACGCTCTTCGTGCCCTGAAACACGACCGCGACATAGTTGCCTGGAGCAATCCCTGTCCCCTTATAGTCGCCGTTCGCATCAATCGTGAAGTCGTAGGGGAACTTGCGGTCGTTCGCCGGCGAAGTCCGGTCGGTCGTCAGCTTGATATCGCCCGAAGTGAGCGGCTGGCCGAGCGGGTTACTCACGTGGCCATGAATGCTCGCCGTTCCTGTCTGCGCCACCGCGCTTGCCGGATGCGCCATCACGTAGGTCATCAGCAGACACGCTGCAAGCGTTCCGCCCATCTTCCATCCAATCTGTCTCATACGCTCTCTTCTCCTGCCCCGTCGGACCCCGGGGTGTTATCTCTGAACTTCCAACATCAACTTCCGCAGCCAAATTCTTGGATGCAAAAAACTCAGTTACGCGGCGGCGTAGGGTATCGGGTCCGCCGCTCCGGCCTCGCGGAACGCCCGGAGCCGCAAAACGCAGCTCTCGCACACCCCGCATGCCTTCTCCTCGCCGGAATAGCAAGACCAACTTACATGGAACGGAGCGCCCAATTCAACTCCCAGACGCACAATCTCGCTCTTTCGCATGGCAATCAGCGGTGTCACCACGCGAATATCGCCCTCTTTCGTGCCCGCTTCAATCAATTTGTTGAAGGCGTCATAATACGCCGGACGGCAGTCCGGATACCCCGAGCTGTCCTGCTCCACCGCGCCAATCAACACCTTCTTCGCCCCCAGAACCTCGGCCCAGCTCACCGCCGCCGACAGAAAATGCGCATTGCGAAACGGCACATACGTCACCGGAATCTCTGTCCCAATCTGCGCCTCCTCCGCCGGAGCCTGCGGCACGGCAATCCCCGGATCGGTCAGCGCCGACCCGCCAATTCTGCGAAACAGGTCCATCTTCAGGTGCATAAACTCCTTCACGCCCACCAGCGTGGCCACGGCCTCGGCCGAACGCAGCTCCCGCGCCTCCGTCCGCTGTCCATAACCAAAGTGAACGGCATAGACCTCGTAGTCCCTTGCCGCCAGCGCCGCACATACGCACGAGTCCATCCCACCTGAAAGGCACACCACAGCTCGCGCGCGCTCACTCATCGACATCCACCCTCTCGTCCGCTTCAGGCGAATCCAGAATCGCCAGTGCATCCGCCAGGTCCTGCCTGTGCACCTGCAGCTGCGTCGCAAGCGCGCCACTGTAGATGCGGCTCGCGTTCTCGTTGATCAGAAGACACTCCACCCCAGCCGATTCCAGAGCGCCCCTGGCCAGCATTGCCTCACCCGGCTCAAGAAACTCCCGCACCGTCACGAACTCTTCTGGATCATCCGGCAAATCCGTCATCGCTGCCCCTATCTCCGGCTATCTCATCACTTCGCGTCATACGATTGCAAATGCGCTGTGATTGTCCCCCAGAACAGCCGCGCCCGCATCTGCACTGGCATATGTCGCGCATCGTCCGTATACCAGATCCAGATGTTGCCGCGGTTCTTCACCACGCCCTCATCTGCGGTGGGCTGTACGCGAATCGTCTGAAACGTCCCCGCAGGCGTCTTGATCTCTTCCTTTGCCTCTACCTTCATCGTCACTGTCACGGTGCGCATCGAATCGGCCAGCGGCAGCTTGAAGCTCTGCCCCACCACCATCGGCTGCGACGCAGCATAGAAGATCGCCGAGAGCGAGTCCGTCACGCACGGAGGAATCGAAGCCGTTTGCTCTTTTTCGGTCCCTTTCACCAGGTTTTTTTCGATCTGGTGCTGCTTGCCGGCCGCATAATCAAACGTCAGCACGCTCGACACCTTGCGCCGTCCCTCCAGCAATTGCTTGCTGAAGCCCGTCGAGCAGCCCGTCTTCGTGTTGAACCCCGCCTGAAACGTGTCGACCACCGGGAACAGCATCGTCACTGCGCCCACAGAATCGCCCGAGGCCGTTATCTTCTGCACATCGCCCTGCCGCTCCAGGTGAAACACCGCCGTGCCTGCGGTAAACACGCGCCAGTCGACGGAATAGATCAGTGTCTGCCGCTCCGGATAAACAAAGTCAGGCGGCGGAGGCTGGAGTGCTGGAATCTGGCTTGTCTGTGTCTGCTGTGGTGCCTGTGAGGGCTGTTGCGCGGGCACCGGCAGCGCCGTCATCAGCAGCATCGCAATCGAGAACAGGGCCGTTTTATGCGTAAACAGAGGGCAGCTCGCAAAGTTGGAGTTGGGTGACACTACCGTTTCAAAAACAGCAGGCGCGCCGCCAGCGCCGCATAAAGGGCGATGGCACCTATACCTGCATTGTACTCGCGGTGCTTCATATAAAGCTCCCGCGAAAAACTCCCCGCAGCCTCGGCGGTCTTCGCCGCCGTCAGCCGCGGCAGCAGCCTCGGCACTTGTCCAGCATACGCATCAAAGCCCGCAAAGTGTTCCCGCAGGTAGGCTTCTTCCGACCGGATCGTCGGCAGATAGATCGCCGCAAACAAAATCGCCAACGCAACGAGGATAATCCAGCTCCACGCCGCTATCGCAAATCCGAACGCAATCATCATGGACCCCAGATACAGCGGATTGCGCGTATGCGCGTAAGGCCCGGTCCGCGTCAACTCGGCATTCTTCTTCACATAGCCCGAAGCATACGCGCGCAGCCACACACCCGGAACCACCAGTACCAGACTTTCCGCCATCGTCTGCCACGTAGGCCGTGCCAGCCACAAAAACACCGCAGCAAATACAAATCCCAGCGGCACACGAATGCGCCGCGCGATCTTCTGCCATCTGGTCCGTTCGCTCACTCCACTACCTTACCCTGTCCTCAGCTTTCACCGACTGCAAAAGCTCAAACGCCGCGCTCACTACCTCGTCGACCGTAATCAGCATCAGCCCACGCTCCGGCGTCTTATGGCGCGAATGGTCCGTCTCGCTCTCCGCATGGCGCAACACGCGCGACCGCGTCCCATAAGGCCCAGTTCGCTCCGGATCGGTCGGCCCAAACAGAGCCACCACCGGCTTGCCCAGCGCAGCCGCCAGGTGCAGAGGCCCTGTATCGCCTGCAATCACCATCTCTGCCCGCCGCACCAGCGCAATCAACTCCGCCATCGTCCCCGGCAAAGCGATGGCAAACCCATCACTCGCCGCAACCACCGCCTTCGCCGTCGGCTCTTCCGCCGAAGAAGCATTCACCACAACCCGAAACCCCGCATGCCCCAGAGCTGCTGCAACCGCGCCATACCGCTCCGCGGGCCACTCCTTCGCGCCCCACCCAGCCGTAGGCGCAAGCAGCACAATCGGCCGATCCATCGGTAGTTTCCGCGCCAGTGAAGCCTCCGCCGCTTCATCGACAGGCAAAATCACGCGCGCAGGAGACAAAGTCTCCCCAACAGCAGCACCCAGCAGCTCGCACCCCTGCTCAATCACATGCGGAGCCCGCGCCCGCACCCGCTCCTTGTAGAGCCACCGCGCCGGACCCTCACGCGGCCTCGCCCGTCCCACAAACCGCCTTGCCCCGGCCATCCGCCCGATTACCGCCGTGCGAATCAACCCCTGCATGTCCACGCAAAGATCAAACTCAGCCGCACGCATCGCCACTCGCAGCGCCGAGATATCCGCAAGCGTAGCCCGTCCCAGCGGATGCTTCTTCCACTCCCGCGCCGCCGCCAGAAACGTCTGGTTCACCAGAGGCATCTCGGGCCCGCGCACCGTCGCCCCAGCCACGCGCAAAAGCGGCTCCCATCGCGGCTCAATCACCCACCCGACAAACCACTCCGGATGCCGCTCCCGCAAAGCCGCCACAGCCGGCATCGCATGAAGCACGTCACCCATCGCGCCCATGCGCACAATCAGCACACGCGGTGCATGTTCATCACCGGCAATTTTGAAATTCGTCGTCAAGCTGCCATTTTCTCATGGCAATATTAACGCCGACGCCGGTCCAGCCCACCCACCATTGCCACCAACTGAATCAACGCGTCCTTCTCATCCAGCAGCTCGACATTCAGCCGAGCCACCACAATCGGCCCCACCTGCTCCAGCCGCTCGCGCATCTCCTCCGTCAGCTTCACCGCATCCTTTTCGGTGGTGCAGAACCCATTCGCTCCCGAAGCCCGCGCCCGCTCGATCAGCCGCTGCACGTCTTTCTCGTCATAACGATGGTGATCGCGAAACACCACCATCTCCACCGGCTCATAGCCCTGACCCTTCAGCATCCTGCTGAAGCTCTCCGGCCTCGCAATCCCGCAGAACGCAAGCGGCATCGTCGGCAGAGCCACCTCGCCGCCCTCGCCCAAACTCAGCGTCCGCCGAATCACCCACACCGCCGGCCCGCTCTTATCGCGCGTCAGCTCATCGACAAACCCGCCGAGCGCATCCACCTCTTCCTCGCGCAGCACCAGTACGTCTGCCTTTGCCACTGTCTCCAAAGGCTCGCGCAGGTTCCCCGCCGGAAGCAGCCTGTCCTCCACATCCTCCTGCGTCAGCAGAACAATATCGACATCCCGAGCCAGTTGCCGATGCTGAAACCCATCATCCAGCAGATGCACCATCGTCTTCTCAGTCGGCTCACTCCGCTCTGCCAGCAGTCCAGCCTTGTACCGCTCCGCACCCACAAACACCGGCACACCCGACCGCTGCGCCAGCAACACCGGTTCATCGCCATGCCAGCCCGCGTCATCAAACGGCTCCACACGTTCCACCGTGGCCGAACTCCGCCCATACCCCCGCGACAGAATCCTCACCGCATAACCGCGCTGCCGCAGCATCGTTGTCAGCATCAGCACCACCGGCGTCTTGCCCGCGCCGCCGGCCGACACGCTCCCTACGCTGATGACCGGGCTCTCCAGCCGCTCCTGGTTCAGCCATCCCCACCGAAACATCTGCGCCTTGATTGCCAGCACAAGCCTGTACACCGGCGCCAGCGGCAACAGCCATGGCCTCCGCACACTCATCGCCCACCTGCTCCGTTCGTGCTCAGCAAATTCATCAGGGCCCCCGTGGTCCGCGCCGTCGCGCCAGCCTGCGCGTCGAACACCTCTCGCCCGCGCTCGCCCATCGCCAGCGCCTCGCCGCTCCTATCGAGCATAGCAACAAGCGCATCGCCAATCACCTTGTTATCCACCACGCGAATCGCATCCCGCACCCGCATTGCATCCACAATCTCGCGGAAGTTTTCATACGACCCGCCCATCACCACCGGCACGCCAAACCGAGCCGCCTCCAGCGGATTGTGCCCACCCTTCGCCACCAGGCTCCCGCCCACAAACGCAACCGCCCCCAGCGAATAAACCGAAGCCAGGTCCCCAATCGTATCGAGCAAAAAAACACTGCCCGGCGCAATCCCCACCGGAGCCACACGAAACGCACTCGCGCGCACACAACCAAACCCACTCGCCTCAACCATCGAAGCCACCGCCGCAAACCGCTCCGGATGCCGCGGAGCCAACACCATCACCGCGCTCGGTTCGGCCGCAACCACGCGCGGCCAGGCCTCCAGCAGCATCCGCTCCTCACCCTCCAGCGTGCTCCCGCAAACCACCACCCTCGCATCCGCCGCCAGCCGATCACGCAACATCCGCGTCAACTCGCTCTCCGCACCCACGCGAATGTCGTACTTCAAATTCCCCGAGACATGCACTCTATCGGCAGGCGCGCCAATCCTCCGTAGCCGCGCAGCATTCTCCTCACTCTGCGCCAGAAACACCGAAACCCGCTCCAGCAGCGGCCTCCACAGCCTCTTCAGCCGCAGATACCGCGGCAGCGACCTATCTGACACCCGCGCATTCACCACTGCCAGCGCTACACCGTCGCGCTCGCACTCCATCATCAGCCGAGGCCAAAGCTCGCTCTCCATCAGCACAATCATCCGAGGCCGCAGCACCGCAAGATACCGTCGCACGGCAAATTTAAAATCCAGCGGCAGATAAAAAACAGGCACCCCAGCAAACCGCTCCTTCGCCAGCCGCTGCCCGGTCGCCGTTGTCGTCGAAACCGCCACCACCCACCCAGGCAGAGCCGCACGCAGCTCCCGCACCAGCGCCGTCGCCGCCATCACCTCACCCACCGACACCGCGTGGACCCACACCACCCGCTTCCCGGCCACAGCCTCGCGCAAACCAGCAGGCACGCGCCCCAGCCGTCCAGCCAGCCCCGCGCGATACCGCCCACTCGTCATCATCCGCACCAGCCAGTACGGAGCGCCCACCACCAGCACCGCCGCCAGCAGCGCGCTATAGACCCACAGCATCACCCTCAGCTAACCTCCGCTTTGCCTCAACCGTCAGCCAAGATGATAATCAACCTGACCATGAAGTCCCAGAAATCCCACTCACTCCGCACCATCCCGCTCCTCGCCGCAGCTCTCGCGCTCAGTGCCACCGCTGCCCACGCCCGCGAAAAGAAGGCCCCGCCCGTCAAGCCTGCTAACCAGTATGCCGCCTTCGACCAGCACCCCAACGAAAAGCTCACCATCGCCGCCGAGCCCTGCACCGACCCCAAAGACTGCGACTTCTTCCGCCTTCCCTACATCGAGCACGGCTTCATCCCCATCCGCATCGTCTTCACCAACGACGGCGACACCGCCCTCACCCTCGACGACGTCCGCATCCAGCTCATCACCTCCGACAACACCGTCGTCCCTGCTGCAACCGACGACGACCTCAACCGCCGTCTCTTCACCACCGGCGGCGTCCGCGGCACACCGGTCCCGCTGCCCGCGCCCTTGCCGCCCATCCACATCCACCGCCAGCAGGTGGACAAGAAGATCACCCAGGACGACGACGACTTCGGCTTCTCCGGCACCGTCGTCAACGCCCACTCGACCCTCGCCGGCTATCTCTTCTACGACGTCCGCGGCCTCGACGCCCCACCCCTCAAAGACGCCTCCATCTACGTCAAAGAGATCTGGACCATGGACCGCAAAAAAGAGCTCTTCTCCTACACCATCCCCCTCAACAAATGGCTCGCCACCCAACCGCATTAAAACAGTTGCTGGTTGTCGTTGCTATTGTCGCTGTCGTTGTTGTTTTTTGCATTTCCATTCCGCAGCGTAGCGGAGGAAACTGCTGTTTGCTTACCCTGACACAAACGCTCGGGTGCCCCATTCATGCGCGGCCTCATCGCGCATGGGTGGGAATGAATACATGCGAACCGTTCAATTGGTTATTTAGCAACGCATAATCTGTCGAGATAATCTAAAACCAGCCACCAACCAACCAAAATGCTCACCATTAGAACCGCAGTCCCCGCCGACGTCCCCCAGATCCTCGCCTTCATTCGCGCCCTGGCCACCTATGAGCGCGAGCCCGACGCGGTCCACGCCACCGAAGCCGACCTTCTCCGCGACGGCTTCGGAGAGACCCCGCAGTTCTACTGCCTCATCGCCGAACTCCAGCAAGCCTGCCACACGATCCCGGTCGGCTTTGCCTTGTACTTTCACAACTACTCCACTTGGCGAGGCCACCCCGGCATCCACATCGAAGACCTCTTTGTCCTGCCCGAGCATCGCGGCAAAGGCATCGGCAAAGCACTGCTCACCCGCGTAGCTGCCATCGCCCACGCCGAAGGCTGCACACGCCTGCAATGGGACGTCCTCGAATGGAATACCCCCGCCATCGGCTTCTACGAGCAGCTAGGCGCAAAGATGCTGATGGACTGGCGCACCATGCGCGTCACCGGCGAAGCCATCCCCGTCCTTGCGGCCCAATCAAACTCTTGACACCCCCGATATAATAAAACTAGGGGGCAAGACCACAGATCACCGCAGAACCGCAAGATTAAGTCTTGTGAATGGAAGGCTTTGCAGCTTTAATCCCTGCAAAACAGGACTTTTCATGAAACTATTGTCCATATCGCGCAACAAGTCGTTATTTTTGAATACTTTGGTACGGCATAAATATACTTGACACACCATGACTATTTGTTTAGTATTAGTTAATGGCAATCCAAGACATCCCGAACAGCCTGATTGAAGTCATCCGGTACTTTTCGGATGTTGATGTCTGCATTGAGTTTATCGCTTCTTTGCGGTGGCTCGATGGTACTGTTTGCCCTCACTGCGAGAGCAAGAATGTCGGCTTTCTCAAGACCCGTCGCATCTGGAAGTGCCGCGCTTGCCGCAAGCAGTTCTCTGTGAAGACCGGAACCATCTTTGAAGAGTCTCCAATCAAGCTCGACAAGTGGCTCATGGCGATCTGGCTGGTAGTGAACTGCAAGAACGGCATCAGCAGCTACGAGATTGCACGTGATCTGAAGGTCACACAGAAGTCGGCTTGGTTCATGCTGCATCGTATCCGTCTCGCTCTCAAAAACGGCTCATGGGAGAAGCTGGGCGGCAGCGGTGGCCCTGTAGAAGTGGATGAGACTTTCATCGGTGGCAAGCCAAAGAACATGCACGCTGACAAGCGGCTCAAGATGAAGACTGCGCTTCATGGCTATGCAGAGAAGGCCATCGTGGTTGGGATGCTCGACCGTGAATCGCGCCAAGTCCGCGCAGAGGTCATTTCTAGCGTGAAGCGCGAGACTCTGCAAAAGAAGATTCTGGAGCGCGTCGGGTTCGGCTCTACCGTCTATACCGATGGATGGCCCGGATACGACGGCCTCAAGGCTGAGAAGTACATCCATGAGACCGTAAACCATATGGAAGAGTATGTGCGCGGCAACGTCCATACTCAGGGAATCGAGAACTTCTGGAGCTTGCTCAAGCGTGGATTGAACGGAACCTACGTTGCTGTAGAGCCGTTCCATCTTGACGCCTATTTGGATGAGCAGATGTTCCGCTTCAACAATCGCGGCACACGCGAGAACCCGCTAAACGACGGTGATCGTTTCATGCTGGCGGTATCGCAGATTTCAGGGAAGAGACTGACTTATGCAGAACTGACCGGCAAGGTGCCAGCCACGCAATCCTAAGAGTGTTTTGAGACTGCGGAACGGAGCTTTGCGGATGCGGCAGAATCGAGGGAAGCGCCCTTAGAGAGCCGCTTTCCGCTTTCTTTGTGGGCTTCGATTCTCGTTCTCATTTCATCCTTAGACACCTTGAGAACATCGCGCACGGCGGCCGTGAAATTAGCGAACTCAGGCGTGGCAGGGGGCGTCTTCATAGGGCATATAATACTGCGAAGGCCCCTTCCGCAGTTAGCGGGGAATTGGATCTAACGAATCGCCCCGGTTATCCTTGCCGGGAGAGTGGGGCGCATCATTCGCAATCCTCTACAGAATAGAGGATACGCTATTGATCGCCCTAAATCAAGATTCTGTTGACGTTTCAGATGCCGCCACAGAGAATGGTCGATACCTCATGATCGAATCATTTGCGATTAAGAACTTTCGATGCTTCAAGGATATAAACACAACGCTGAAGCGTTTTAATGTTGTGGTGGGCGAAAGCGGTAGTGGGAAGACTTCTCTTCTTGAGGCTTTGTTTCTTCTGGGCGGTTCCAGTCCGGAGATATATTTCCGTCTGCGCAACTGGAGAGGATTTAGCAATCAAGTCACATTGGTTGGCACGAGGGAATCGTACGAATCTCTATTCCGCGATTTGTTCTATGACTTCGATCAAAAGCAGGGCGCGGTCATCAACTCCTACGACTCCGCAGCTGGCACTCGACAACTAGACATCCTTTTCAAGAAAAAGGATGAATACTCGCTTGATCTGAACCTTGAGGAAGGACACGCATTTCTGATCTCTCCGATTTTGTTCAAATGGACAGTGCGCGGGAAAGTTTACGATTCTCTTCTTGAGTTCAAAGAAGGAAAGTTTACCGTTTCAGGGGTGGCCCCTGTAGCACCACTGGTCTACCTGAATTCTAATAATTTCAGTACCCACCAAAATACGGCTTCACTTTCAGCTCTGAATCGCAAATTCCAAGCTGGTGATTTAGTAAATGCGATTAATAGTATTTTCCCTCAAGTGACGGACCTTAGTTTGGAGTTGGTTGGGGGGGAGACGGCTATACACGTTTCTACAAACCTAAGCCAGATGCTTCCGCTTGGGGACTTGTCGGGTGGAGTCAACAAATTCATTAGCATTGCCCTTGCGATTCTTGCTAATCCTGGGGGAGCGGTTATCGTTGACGAGTTTGAGAGCGGATTCTATTACAAAAATATGTCAGCTATCTGGTCGGCACTAGTTAAACTGTGCATTGATGCAGATGTCCAGCTGATCGTTACCACTCACAGTTACGAATTCTTAAAAACGGTAGCTTCTTCATTGAGTGACGAGTCTTTAGTGAAGCAGATGCAGTTTATGCGGCTAGAAAAGGATGAGGAAGGTGGTCAGTTCATCAAAAAGATCACTCCGAATGCCTTTGCTTCCGCGATGGACTACGAGATCGAAGTGCGCTAGTCGCGTTGGAGATGCGCTATTCCTAAGTTAGTGATCGGTCCGTCAGTCGTGCTCGGAGAGGGTACTCGCGATAAGAAGTTCCTTGAAGAACTTTGCGCGGCGCGAGGCATCGCTGGACATGTTATGAGCGAAGTCGAGAGTAATGCTAATTTTGGCAAGTATATTCAGGCCATCTCGGCACAGACAAATTTCCTCCATACCTGCAAAGCGATTCTCATAGTGAGCGATAGCGATGAATCGCAGCCCGATTCTTTCAAGTTCATCAAGAAGCAGCTGAACGATATTGGATATCCTTCGCCAGCATACCCATTAGAAATTGCCAAGAAGAAGGATAT
Source organism: Edaphobacter acidisoli (assembly GCF_014642855.1). Classification (NCBI taxonomy): domain Bacteria; kingdom Pseudomonadati; phylum Acidobacteriota; class Terriglobia; order Terriglobales; family Acidobacteriaceae; genus Edaphobacter; species Edaphobacter acidisoli. The sequence goes on from NZ_BMJB01000002.1 coordinate 254,637, forward strand.
GCCATCGGTGGCAGTCGTCATGCTTCCCTATCCTGTAGTCAACGGGATTACAGAAGGCTGTTTGGAAACTGTACTAATCCCAGCGATGGAATCCGCAAATTGCGCACAGGCGGCATGTGTAGACCAGATGCTAGCGTGTGTAAATGTTGCTGCGTGGCCCAAGAAGAGTTCTAGGGACAAAGCAAAGGTGCGTTGTCTCATTTCCGCTGTCTGGAGTGACGACCCTATGAAGGGACTTCAGTGGTGTTATGGCTCAAACATGGGACTAATACCTTTGGGGCATGCGGCATTCGACGGCCTTGCCGATATCCTCAGCAATTTCCCTGCTTGGGCTGCGTCAGATCTCAAAACATGGGCCGAATGGAAGGCCAAAAACCCCTGATTGGTGTGTCAGGTATGTTTATGCCTTTGGTACTTAAGTAGGGGGAGGGGGCGGGGTGGAACTCAAGCGAATCCGGGTCATCGGCGGCGGCCTCGCCGGCCCCGAAGCCGCCCTCCAGGCCGCCCGCTTCGGCTGCCCGGTCGATCTCTTCGAGATGCGCCCCACTCGCTCCACCGAAGCCCACCAGACCGCCGACTTCGCCGAACTCGTCTGCTCCAACTCCCTCAAGTCCGAATCCGAAAACACCGCTCCCTGGCTCCTCAAGCAGGAGATGCGCCTCGCTGGCAGCATCCTCCTCGCCGAAGCCGACGCCTCCGCCGTCCCCGCTGGCCATGCCCTCGCGGTAGACCGGGTGGAATTTTCCAGAAGAGTCGCCGCCCGCATCGCCGCCGAGCCCCGCATCACCGTCCACCGCGAAGAGATTACCCATCTCGACGAGTCTGACACCGAAACCATCACCATCCTCGCCACCGGCCCGCTCACCAGCCCCGCACTGGCCACCGAACTCCAGCGTCTCACCGACTCCACTCACCTCGCCTTCTACGACTCCATCAGCCCCATCGTCGACGCCACCACCATCGACATGGAGAAGGTCTACTTCGCCGCCCGCTGGGACAAGGGCACCGCCGACTACATCAACTGCCCCTTCACCAAAGAAGAGTACGAAGCCTTCCTCGAGGCCCTCACTGCCGCCGAAACCGTCCCCGCCAAAGAGTGGGAGCAAATTCCCACGGAGAGTGATGGAAAAGAGTTGTCATCCTTCCGCGTAGCGGGAGGACCTGCTTCTCCCCGCCAGCCAGAAACGCCCGCTTACTTCGAAGGCTGCCTCCCCATCGAAGAGACCGCGCGCCGAGGCCCGGACACGCTCCGCTTCGGCCCCATGAAGCCCGCAGGCCTTACCAACCCAAAGACCGGCAAGTGGCCCTACGCCGTCGTCCAGCTCCGTCAGGAGAACCTACGCGCTGACAGCTACAACCTCGTCGGCTTCCAGAACCACCTCAAGTTTGGCGAGCAGCAGCGCGTCCTGCGCCTGATCCCCGGCCTCGAAAACGCGACCTTCCTCCGCTACGGACAGATCCACCGCAACACCTACATCAACGCCCCCACGCTGCTCACCGATACGCTCCAGCTCAAACAACACCCGAACATCCTCATCGCAGGGCAACTCAGCGGCGTCGAAGGCTACACCGAATCTATTGCAAGTGGCATGCTCGCCGGACGCTACGCTGCAGCCCTCGCACAAGGCGAGCGACCCACACCTGCACCACGCGCCAGCGCCAACGGCAGTCTCACCCACTACATCACCCACGCCGAAAGCAAAAGATTTCAGCCCGCCAACATCACCTTCGACCTGCTCCTGCCGCTCGAAGAAGAGCTGCGCAAGAAGATTCGCGACAAAAAAGAGCGCCATAGGATCCAATGTGACCGTGCGCTCGAAGCCTGGAAAACGTGGCTCGATCAAACTGTCCCGTGTGCAGCCGGTGCCAGCTAAACAGCCGACGCAAGCGTAACCGCAAACAGTTTTGCATCATCGTTCCACGTATGCGTCGCTCTGAAGCCAGTATCACTCAGTAGCGACTCCACCGCCTCCGGCGTGAATTTGTAACTGTTCTCGGTATGAATCGTCTCGCCGCGAGCAAATGTCAGAATCATCGCATCTCCCGCGCTGTTCGCCGGAACATGGACTCGCTGCGCGCACAAAGACTCAAGGTGCATCTCGATCCGCGACTCCCGCGCATTCCAGATGGCCTTGTGACGGAAAGCCGACAGATCGAAGTCAGCGTCCAGCTCTCGATTGAGCCGCTCCAGCACGTTGCGATTGAAAGCAGCAGTCACGCCAGCCGCATCGTTGTAAGCAGCAAGCATTGCAGTGACATCCTTCACCAGGTCCGCACCGAGCAGGAACTGGTCACCCGGAAGGAGCTGAGCCCGTAGATTCTGCAGCAGAGCAAGTGCTTCATTTGGAGTGAAGTTACCGATGCTCGACCCAATGTAAAGCGCCAACGTACGCGTATTGGGCAAGCGGTTCTCAGGCAGAGGCTCGCGTGTATAGTCCGCGACCTGACAGCGCACGGAGACACCAGGAACACGACCCAGAATGTTCTTCCTCGCGCTCTCCAGTGCTGTAGCCGAGACATCGACCGGCTGATATACAACGCTGCCTTGCAACCGCACAGCAGCCTCCAGCATGATCCTGGTCTTCGCAGCCGAGCCGGCACCTGGCTCAATCAGGGTGAGCGTCTGGCGAGGTTCTCCAGCCGCAACGCGGACGATCTCATCAGCATGCGCAGTGAAAATAGCCCGCTCGGTGCGGGTCAGGTAATACTCTGGCAGTGCTGTGATCTGTTCGAAGAGCTGCGATCCGGCCTCGTCGTAGAAAAGCCAGGGTGAGAGAGTCTTTGGAGTTGAAGTCAGCCCAACCCGAGTTTCGTCTGCGACCGCCTCACTGGCAGTAGCGACGGGAAGAGGCTCGAGAACCAGGGCGGATGTTTCAGGAGTCGCAGAGTAGAGTGGCACTGTTCAAGTCCTTCCCGACTGCTGTATTTGCTGATCTTGTGTCCTGACAGCTCTCCGGATTGGATGCCAATTGCGGATAAGAAGTTACAGCGAAGAACATCCTGCTGACATAACGCTGTCAGTAGCGTATCTCACACGCTAAAGAGGCCGCCCATCGGCGGCCTCTTTAGCGATGAAATTTCTGGCGATCAGCGATGAGTTGCGGCCACCGTTCCCACAAGGTCGACGACATCCGAGATGATGCGTGTCGTCGGGTTATAGGCTACGACGTAGCCACCGTAGTAGCCATAGGCATAACCCGGCGGCGGCGGAGCCATCCCTGCATAGTAAGCCGGCGGGACTGCCTGTATGGCGTATGTGGGTGGGATGTAGTACCCGGCGTAGAAGTGCGGACGCCCATGCGGATAGCGGCGCCAGTGGTCGGCGTCGCGAGAGTAGTAGCGCTCGAAATGGTCGCGGTCCCCACCGTGAAAGTGGAAATCTTCGCCGTGCTTCTCGCGGCCGTAGGCATGTCCGCGCCCGTTGTCGTAGTGGTCGTGGCCATGGTTGTCGTTGCCGTGACCGTGGCCATTGCCCTGGTCATGATAGCCGTCGTCGTGTCCATGCCCGTGTCCGTGATCGTCGTCCTGGCCATGCGCGACTGCCAGACCAACGGCCGTGGCCAGCATGGGAACAAGTGCCCATCTGGCGAATTTCATAACTGTGCGGCTGATTCTCATTGGAGCTCCTTCTCGAAAAGCTGGAATTGGATGATGAAATGCGACTCATTGAGCGGTCTTTGCCGCTTCTTCCAAACCAAGGCTAATCAGAGGTAGCTCAGAGAGCGTATGCCCGAGTCTTCCTTGGGCAGTATAGCCCACGCTTAAAGATGTCCCACCTTGCTAAACAGTTGGCTTTGAATCCTGCGCCAGCCGCAAACCACTGAACTGCCAGCGCGTGGCCGGCGTGAAGAAGTTGCGATATGTTGCGCGTATGTGTGTCGCCGGAGTCACACACGAGCCGCCGCGCAGCACCATCTGCGACGACATGAACTTCCCGTTGTACTCACCCAGGGCACCGGGGAGTGGTTTGTATCCGGGATAGCCAGTGTATGGACTTGCCGTCCACTCCCACGCATCGCCAAAGATCTGCTGCAGGCCCTCTGCAGGAGTCGCAGGCATGGGATGTAGCTTTCCGTTCTCAAGAAAATTATTGCTCTTGTTGTTCAAAGACGATGCAGCGGCGGCGTGCTCCCACTCGAACTCGGTTGGCAGGCGCTGTCCCGCCCAACGCGCGAAAGCATCGGCCTCAAAGAGACTGATGTGACACACAGGCGTCTCGCTCAACTCTTCAAGCGGTATGAAGCCATGCAGCGTGTATATGCGCCAGCCAGATTCAGTTGCATCATCTCGATGCCAGTAAAGCGGCGCTTGCCAGCTCTCAGCGCGCATCACTGCCCATCCTTCCGAAAGCCAGAGTTCAGGCCTGCCGTAGCCGTTCTGCTCGATAAAGGCCAGGTATTCCGCACACGTGACGAGCCGCGTGGCCAGACGGAAGGGCTGCAAATAGATGCGATGGCGTGGAGTCTCGTTATCAAACGCAAATGCTTCCGTGCGGACATCAGCCGGATTAGGTGTAATGCCTATCTCAACAAGTCCGCCAGCAAAATCCATCCATTCGAGCGGAGGTGCAATCACATCAGCCGAGTTCTGCCCGTCAGTCTGCGCAAGATATGCCGGATGCAGCGGGTTGGTAAACAGGGCATGCTTGATGTCGGTTGCAATTAGCTCCTGGTGCTGCTGTTCATGCGAGAGGCCAAGCACAATACGGCGTGCGGCTTCATCGGCTACCGGCTGAGCGAGCAAACCCGCAATCGCCACATCGACGTGCTCCCGGTACGCAAGAATAGCGTCCAGCGGAGGACGCGAAAACGACGCGCGCAGTTTCTTCTCCGGCATCTCGCCAAGCGAGTTGTAGTAGCTGTTGAAGAGCCAGCGAAAGTCAGGATGGAATGGTTGGTAGTGTCTGTCGAATTCTGCCAGGACAAAAGTCTCGAAGAACCAGCTTGTATGTGCCAGATGCCATTTGGAGGGGCTTGCTTCAGGACACGACTGCACCATCAGGTCCTCAGGCGATAGCGGACGACACAGATCAAGCGTCGCTTGGCGGACATTCTTGTACTGCGCAAGCAGGTATGCGGTAGAGGCTTGATCCGAGTATGCAGGCATGGTCTTTCCAGAGTGCCGGACTGTAAAGCGAACGATTCGTTGGATGCTTCAGGGACAGCGTTCGTTGCTGAAATCTGACTAAGTATTCGTCGGAGGGTTAGTCCAGAATGCGCCGCACCATGCGCCGCACTGTTTCCGTCGCCACGCCAAAGACAACATGCAGAGTGATCTGGCGGGCGCGTTCGCGTGGAGTCTCGGTCATTGGAGTTGCTGCTAGCCCAAGCGCTGCCAATGATCCGTCCTGCTTGAGCGAGGCCAACGCCATGCCAAACCCAGCGCCCTCTTTAGCAGTAGCCTGCGGGTAGAACTCCGCGACTGCGCCATAAGCAGCGCCAGCAAGCGCGCCTTCGGCCCAGAGCGCCTTCGAGTTATGGGTCTGCACTGGCAGAACGAGTACGTTGTGGGTTCGTGTTACGGCAGGAGCAGTCTGGGGTTCCGCTGCGCTGCCTGTAATCGATGGGTAGAACTTCTCAGCCATGGACTTCACCGCAACTGCAGCAAGTCCACCGATCAATCCTGCCAGCAGTCCTTTAGCTAACGATTTGGAGGGCTTTTTGCTCATAGGGTTTAGTTGCGGCCTGTGTCAGTCCAGTCGTAAGCGACGATGCCCAGATCGTTTAGCGTTTTCTCCACGGTCTCGATGTTGCGCCGCACCTGTGGTTGGTCCGCAGCTGGTACTTGGTGTGCCTCTTCTACTGCGATGACTCGCCCATAAGGCCAGGCGCTTTGCGGAATTGCATTCAGCGCAGTCGCAAGGTCGCTGACGCGTACATTCAGGTCTTGGCGGCGCGCACCTGCCGGCCGCAACATGCCACCCAGCCCCATCGTGCTGGTATTGGCATCAGCCAGCATCACATGTAGCGTCACCATCTCGCCCTGCACGGTGACGTAAGGATTCTCCCAAGCCGAAAGGCTCTTCACTGCCATATAGAGAGACTTCGACGGCGGTGGAATCTCATCCAACTGCTGCCGTGAAGCATCGGCGATCTGCTGTTGCTCTGCAGCAATTGCGCGCTGCTCGACTGCGCTTGGAGGAGCAGCATGCTGGCAGCCGGCAAGAACGAACGACGCAACAAGAGCAGGGAAGAAGACAAGGTGTTTACGCACAGTCTCCAGCATACCAAGCCGCAATGGGCGAAAAAAGCCCCCAAAGACGACGAATGCAGAACCTCAACGCCCCGTCCAGACGGCGGAACGTTTTTCAAGAAATGCCGTTGTGCCTTCAGCTTTATCCGCAGTACCGCACAAACGCCCGAAGATCTCAGCCTCCGTCTCGATAGCGGCTTCAAGCCCCAGATTGCAGCCGCGTTCGACGGCTTCCACGCATCCCGCAATTGCCAGTGGAGCCATGCCGGCGATGGCCCGGGCCAGCTCCTGCCCACGCGCCGCCAGCCGGTCGGCGGGAATGACCTCATCGACCAGCCCAATCCGCAATGCCTCGGTTGCCGAAATCATCTCGCCGGTCAACAGCATCTTCAGTGCTGCAGACCGACCTACCAGCCGAGGCAGACGCTGCGACCCGCCGTAGCCGGGAATCAGCCCAAGCTTCACCTCGGGCTGGCCCAGTCGGGCAGTCTCGCTGGCCAGGCGCATCGTACAGGCCAGCGCAAGCTCGCACCCTCCGCCGAGTGCGAAGCCGTTGACCAGCGCGATCACTGGCTTACCGCACGTCTCGATCAAACGAAAGACGCCCTGTCCGCGCCGTGCCTTTTCGGTTCCCGTAATGGCATTGGTAGCGGCAAGCTCGTTGATGTCCGCCCCGGCAGCAAAAGCCTTCTCGCCCGAGCCCGTCAGCAGAATCACGCGAACAGACGCATCTTCCTTGAGCCTCAGAAATACTCGCTCCAGCTCATCGAAGACCTGACTGTTCAAAGCGTGCAGTACCTTCGGACGGTTCAGCGTGATAGTTGCGATCTGGTTCTCGACTTCGCACAGCAGCGTCTCGTAGCTCATCGGCGTCTTCTCCAACTCCACACAATACAGGCAAAGATACCTGAGACGGTACAATCGAACTCTATGATCAAGGCAATCACGCTGGTGAAGGCCATCAGCTCGCCAGAGACATTCGACCGTCTTAATAGCCTTTTTTTGTCGCTCGGCTTTGAGCCGGGCAAGGGCTGGAACGACGCCAACGGTCCAGGCCGTGGTACTTCGCTGCTGGCTCCGCTGGCGAACCTTGAGATGGTCACAGGTCGTCTTCCCGCCGTTCCGCCTCTGCTGATTGAAGTCACGAATCTCGACGCAATCCACACCGCAGTCGAGCGCTGGATGCTCAGCAGCTATCGCACCGAAGAGGTCGCTGCGCTGCTCACCAAACCCGAGTTGACGCACTGGAACTCACGCCTCTTCACCGTCCGGCTCGCCACAGGCGACACCGACGACCTGCTCCTCGGCTTCTGGCAGTCGGAGAACCCGTTGCACAACAAGCCTGTTGCTATCGAAGGCGGCCTCTCCGCAGAAGGCATGAAGTTCGCCGTCATCACCACGCGCTGGAACACCGTCATTACCGATCGCTTGTTGCAGGGTGCGCTTGACGGCCTTTATCGCAGCGGAGCAAAGAAGCCAGACGTCGAAATCGTTCGCGTGCCAGGAGCATGGGAAATTCCCTCTGCCGCCCGCACACTCGCCGAATCGAAGCGTTTCGATGCCATCGTCACGCTGGGTTGCCTGTTGCGCGGAGAAACCGCACACTACGAGGCCATCTACAACGAAGTTGCGCGCGGAATCGGCCAGTCGCAACAGGAGACAGGCATTCCCCATGCATTCGGGGTGCTAACCTGCGAGACCCTCGAACAGGCGCTAGACCGCGCCGGCCTGAAGGCAGGTAACAAGGGCTTTGAGGCAGCCATCGCAGCCATCGAAATGGTCTCCATTCAGCGCAAGATCAAAGCAGACGAGCGAGGAGCAAAGTAGATGGGAACTCGCCGCAAATCACGCGAACTTACCCTGCAAATGCTCTATCAAGGCGATCTCGGTAAGCAAACCCCAGACGAAGTGCGCAAGGTCTTCTGGTCCTCGACCACTGACGTCGACGCCGAGACGCGCGGCTTCGCCGAAGACCTCTATCGCGTAGCCACAACGCGCAAGGAAGAGATCGATCAGATCATCGAAGCACATGCGCAGAACTGGCGTATCGAGCGCATGCCCGCAGTAGATCGCAATCTCATGCGCGGAGCAGTCGCCGAGATGCTCGGCTTCCCCAATACACCAGCGGCCATCGTCATCAATGAGAGCCTAGAAGTAGCCCGCCGCTACGCCGCGCCCGAGTCCATCCATTTCCTTAATGGCGTGCTCGATGCCATCGCGCGCGACCTCATGAAGCAGCGCCTCGGCTAAACCTGATGCGGATGTTGGCCCGGAGCATCTAAACTGCTCAAGAGCCATGTCACCCACAAAGACGTCCGCCGACAACGCTGCCACAACTCTGGCTGCAACAGATAAGCCGCCCATCTACCTGCTCGACTCGATGGCGTTCATCTTTCGCGCCTATCACGCCATGCAGCGTCAGCGGCCCATGTCCACCCGCACCGGAATTCCCACCGCGGCGACGTATGTCTTCGTCAACATGATTAACAAGCTGCGCAAAGACTTCGCTCCGCAGTTTCTCGCCGCCGTCTACGATCTCTCCGGCCCCGTCTTCCGCGACGAGCGCGCCAAAGAGATGAAGGCGGTCAAAAAGTTCAACGTCAAGACGCAGCAGTTTGAAGAAGTTGATTATGCAGGCTACAAGGCCAACCGCACCGAGATGCCCGCCGACCTCGCGCAGCAGTTGCCTTACATTCGCCGCGCGCTCGAAGCCTTCCGCATCCCCATTCTCAGCTACGAAGGTTTCGAGGCCGACGACGTCATCGGCACACTCAGCTCAAAGCTCTCTGCCGAAGGCTACAAAGTCTTCGTCGTCTCCTCCGACAAAGACATGATGCAGCTTGTCAACGAGCGCGTTTCCATCCTGAACCCCGCGAAGGACAACCTCGTACTCGATTCTGCCGGCGTCGAGCAGACGCTTGGAGTTCCACCAGAGCGAGTCATCGATGTGATGGCGCTACGCGGCGACGCCATCGACAACATCCCCGGCGCGCCCGGCATCGGCGACAAAGGCTCCGTCGAACTGATCCAGCAGTTCGGTACCGTGGAAGACGCGCTCGACCGCGCTGCCGAGGTCAAACGCAAAAGCTACCGCGAGTCGCTCGAAAACAACCGCGAAAACATCCTGCTCTCGAAAGAACTGGTCACAATCCACACAGCAGTCCCCATCGACTTCTCCATCGACGAGATGCGCACGCGGCAGCCAGACACTGCTGCCTGCCGCGATCTCTTTTCCGAGCTCGAATTCACGACGCTGCTCAAAGAACTCGCACCCGCAACCGACCACACCGTCGCCACGTACAACCTCCAGCCCGCCGCTGCAGAGATCGCCGCACTGCTCGCAGAGGCCCGCACGATCGACGAAGCCACAGACAAGCCACGCGGACTCGCGCTGGCCATCATCGAAGATGCGCAAGCGGTAGCCGAAGAGGTCGCGTCCGGCGATGAAGAAGCGGAGCGGGAACCTCCGGCGGCCGAAAATCTTTCGCTCTTCGGCGCAGCGCCGCTGGAGCAACCTGCGGCGAAGGTATTGGCCGCGACCTTCAACTGCAAACTAGGCCTCGCCGCCAACGACAGCACTGCAATCGAGGTCTTACTCGACATACCAGGCGTTCGCGAAGCTTTGCTTGATCCAGCATTGCCAAAGGACGTACACGATCTCAAGGCAATCTATCGCGCGCTCGAACCTCACGGCGTCGCACTTGCAGGTGTCCGCGACGACGTGATGCTCCTGAGCTACCTTGTCAATCCAACGCATGGCTCGCACACCCTGGCCGACGTCACTGCACGCTTCACCAGCCGCGCACTCGCGCCAGTAGTGAAAGGTGAAGTCTCAAAGAACCTGCTGCCCGAAGCAGCCAACGCCATTCATCGCATCGCTCCAATTCTGCGTCGAGAAGCTGACGCCGCAAAGCTCGCCAGCGTCTACGACACCATCGACCTGCCGCTCGTCCCTGTGCTGCTCCGAATGGAGCAGGCCGGCGTCCGCATTGATGCGAGTGTCCTTAGCACCATGTCTACGAGGCTCGCGGTCGAGATCGACAACCTCGCCGAGCGCATCTACGCCGAATCCGGCAACCGCTTCAACATCAACTCACCCAAACAGCTTGGCGACGTGCTTTTCAACAAGATGCAACTGCCCAGGCCGGTCAAATACGGCAAGGGCAAAGTCGTCTCCACCGCGCAGGATGTGCTTGAAGAGCTCGCTGAAGCCCACATCGTTCCCGCGCTCGTCCTCGAATACCGCCAGCTCGCCAAACTCAAATCCACCTACCTCGACTCGCTGCCGCAGCTCGCCGACTCTGAAGGCCGCGTCCACACCACCTTCAACCAGGTAGGCGCCGTAACAGGCCGCCTCTCCAGCACGAACCCCAACCTGCAAAACATTCCCATCCGCACTGCCGTTGGCCGCGAGATTCGCGCCGCGTTCGTCGCCGCGCCCGGCAACCTGCTTATGTCTGCTGACTATTCGCAGATTGAACTGCGCCTCATGGCCCACTTTTCGCAAGACCCGCTGCTGCTCAACGCCTATCGCACCGGCCAGGACATCCACACCCTCACCGCCGCCGAAGTCTTCGGCGTCGATGCTGCCACGATGGACAAGGAGACGCGCAACCGCGCCAAGGCCGTGAACTTCGGCATCGTCTACGGCATCAGCCCGTTTGGCCTTGCTGCACAGCTCGGCATCGACCAGAAGACCGCGCGCGCCTACATCGAGACCTACTTCGAGCGCTACGCCGGCGTACGCCGCTTCATCGACGAGACGCTCGAAGCCGTCCGCCGCGACCAGTCCGTCCGCACGTACTTCGGCCGCGTCCGCCCTATCCCCGACATCCAATCGCGCAACCCGAACATGCGAGGCTTCGCGGAGCGCACCGCAATCAACACGCCCCTGCAGGGCACGGCAGCCGACCTCATCAAGCTGGCCATGCTCCGCATCGATCAGATCATCCGCGAGCGCAAACTCCGCTCACGCATGACTCTCCAGGTTCACGACGAGCTTCTCTTCGACGTGGTCCCCGAGGAGCGTGATGAGCTGGAAGAACTGGTCAAGCACGAGATGGAGCACGTCGCCAAGTTCGACGTTCCCATCGTCGCCGAGGTCGGCGTAGGCCAGAACTGGCGCGACATCAAGTGACCCCGAACCTCGCCCTGGAAACCGGCAGGTGAACTTCCGGCCCTCCCCTGATAGACTTAAAGACCTCGGGTCAAGCACACGCTGGACAACCCCTCCGCCAGACGGACAGGCCGAGTCGAGCCAGAAGGAAGAGCCAACACAAGTGGATCAACAGACCAAAGCAGCCCTTAAACGCGACCAGTTCATCGACACCACGCAGCACGGCCTCGAATGGGCCACCGAGCATCGCAGCGGCGTCATCGCCGGCAGCATCATCGCTGGCATTGTCATCCTCGTGGCGATCGTCTCCGGCTTCATCTACAGCAGCCGCTCCAGCGCAGCTACGGATCTCTTTGGCCAGGCCATGGCCGAGTACCAGACGCCGCTCGCCGACCCCGGCCAGCCCGTGCCCCCCGGTACCAAGACCTACTCCAGTGCCGCTGACCGCGCCAAAGCCGCCAACCAGATCTTCATGCAGGCAGCCGACAAGTACGGCATGATCCCCGAGGGCAGACTCGCGAAGTACTTCGGTGGCATCACCTACATGGAAGCGGGCGAAAACGACCTGGCCGAGACCACACTCAAGCAGGTCGCCGATAGCTGGGACAGCAACATCGCCGCCCTGGCCAAGTTCGCGCTAGCCGATCTCTATCGCCGTACCAACCGCGACCAGCAGGCCATCGATCTCTACAACGATCTCACGGCAAAGCCCACCAGCACTGTGCCCGCAGGCCTCGCGCAGCTTCAGTTGGCCGAGCTTTACACCGCTGAAGGCAAGCCGGACCAGGCCAAACGCATCTATGCCGAACTGAAGGACAAGGACGCCAAAGGTGCGGTAGGAGCGATCGCCGCCCAGAAGTTGAATCCATCGGCGCAACAATAAGTTCGTCTTGAAGAATCAGTGGCCGTGCTCATCTGCATGCAGAATCGCAGATGCAGCGCGGCCCTTTTCATTTCCTTCATTCAGCACTGTATCTGCCTCAGACCGTAGCTTTGTCAGCAAACTCCACTGATCTTTCTTACGCGGCTCCGCAACCCACACCGGCAGTGGCATTCGCAAATACGCAGCGAGCGCAAGCGCATGCGGCTCATACAGCGCGCGAATCGTGTGTAGGCGCCGTGCCGAAGCCGGATCGCCACACACACGCAGATGCACGCCTCCCAGTATGCCGCATAGTTGATTGAAGCCGGTCGCAGACATCCGTTCCTTCAATGTCTCCTGCTGCCAAAGTCCCTTCTGCTGAATCCCAAAGACTTGTCCCAGATCGATCAGCGCATGGCGCGCCATCACAAACGTCAGCTGAGCTTGGCGCGAGGGCGTTCCCTCGAGCACCGAAATCAGCAGCGCGCACGTGTCGAGTATCGCCACCAGCGCCGAAAGCCAGCTCTGGTTATCGTGCTGCGATCGGTAGTAGCACAGGATCGGGTACGAGATGTGCGATTCCAATATTTCTGCTGACCAGCGTTCCCACTCCGCCAGCAATAACTCCAGCGCCTGCTCACCGCCCGCAAAATCGTGCCGTCGCAGCAGCTCAGCCGCGGTTGGTGGCGAGCCTGCACGCGCATCGAGCAGCACAATGCTCACCTCGCGCCGCGAGAACGCCTGGTACAGCACTGGAAGATATCCAATAACCAACGCAACAAAGCCCAGGCCTACAACCGCTTCGCTGATCACCACCGCGCGCGACAGAGGTGTACGCGGCAGCACATCGCCTAATCCCAGCGTGCCCAGCGTCGTTCCGCTCACATACAGGTCGGAGCCAAAGCGCGTCCACGCAGGCGCTCCCGTGCCGACAATCGAGTCGGCAAACGGAGACCCCATTGCAAAGAAGAACAGTCCGAATCCAAGCACCAGCAGCAGGGCCCATACCAGCAATAGCAACAGCAGCGAGAGCGGTCCATAAACGCTATAGACCTGTTCGCGTCTTTTCGCGTTCTTCATACGTTCCGTGACTGCCGCCCACGGTGCCCATGTCGTATTCAGGAAGATATGGGTGATTTGGAAGCGTCCCGTAGGGCGCCGCGGCAGAATGATCGTCTGAAAGGCGTCAAGCGCGACGCTCAGGCAGCAAAGTAAGCCGGCGATGAGAGCAACGGCGTGCAAAGCGTAAGTTCTCCTTTAGGCGTATGGCCAGAATTGATAGCTTGGGTAAACCATAACAGAGCGCGGATTGCTCTTAGTCGACCGTCGTTTTGTCTGGTTTTTGTGTGAAATATTCCCTTTGTTCTGTACTTCTTTCCACTCTCGTTTTTGCGCGAATTAATTCACCTGAATCCTTCAAAAAATAGCCGTAAATTCATTCGACAACGGTGTATGATTCTGCCTATTCTGATGCTGTTGAGCGAGGCTTTTCGGCGTGTCCGGAAGCGAAGCGGCGAGGAGAGTTTGCCATGAGGCGAGTACTGGTTGTTGACGATGACCGCCTGGTTGCCGACACTCTTGCGCTTATATTTTCCAAGAGCGGTTTCGAGTCAAAGGCTGCTTACTCTGCCGACCATGCTCTCGAGCTCGCTCGCGAGATTGCCCCTAACTTGCTTTTGTGTGATGTGACGATGCCGGACCGCAACGGCCTCGAGTTGGCCAACGACATCGCGCATGAGTTTCCGGATTGCCGCATTATCATGCTTACCGCGTTCTACTCCAATCTGAAGAACGTGCGCGAACAAGCCACGAAGTCGTCGCGTCCGATGGGCATCCTCACCAAGCCGTGCCAGCCTTCAGACCTTCTGCGAGAGGCTACGGCAATGCTCGCCACAGCATAGCCATTACCATAGGCTCATGTCCGACCTGGGCCGCATTCTGATCATTTTCGGCATCATCCTTGTCGTCGCAGGGTTCGTTGTCATTGTGCTGGCGCGAATGCATCTTCCCCTCGGCCGTCTCCCGGGCGATCTCACATGGCACGGACGCGGCTGGTCTGTCTCGTTTCCCATCGTCACCTGCATTCTACTGAGCGTTATTGTCAGCTTGATCCTCTGGATTATCGGGCGCTTTCGCCCTTAAGCAGCGAGCGCACGCAATGTAGACTGGGCACTGTGGCCAAACGTGAAGACAATCCGCCTACACTGGCCAACCTACGGTCACGCCGCGGCAAAGCGAAGCCAGCCCAAAGCATCTCGGCGTCCAGCGAGCAGAGCCAGGCAAGCCTCTTCTCTGCAGAGATCGTCGAATCCCTAGAGCCAGTCGCAAAGCCAGCGCGAAATGATCGATCAGAAGCGATTGCGCCTGCTCCGGCAGATCCAGTAGCTCCCCTCACTGAGCGCCATATCTGGAGCGTGCGCGCTCTCGTTGCCAACATGCGCCAGTTGGTCGAAACCACCTTTACCGACCTATGGGTTGAAGGCGAAATCTCCAACTGCAGACCTGCGCCATCCGGCCATCTCTACTTCACGCTCAAGGATGGAGAATCCCAGCTCTCAGTTGTGTTGTTCCGCCGCCAGACTGTGCTTCTACGCTTCCGCCCCGCAGATGGCCTCGCTGTTCTCGTACGCGGCCGTATCTCGGTCTACGAAGGCCGCGGTCAATTACAACTCATCGCCGAGACGATGGAGCCGCGCGGAGCAGGCGCACTGCAGCTTGCGTTCGAACAGCTCAAAGCACGCCTGCTTGCCGAAGGACTCTTCGACGCCGAGCGCAAGCGCCCGCTGCCAGCATTCCCGCACCGCATCGGAGTCATCACATCACCCTCCGGGGCAGTCATCCGCGACATCGTCACCGTAGGACGCCGCCATCACGCACGTCTGAACCTGCTCGTCTATCCCGCTGCTATGCAGGGTGAAACATGTAGCGCGACAGTCGCCGCAGGGGTGCGCTGGTTCAATGCACACGCGTCGTTGGTCGACGTCATTGTCATCGCTCGCGGCGGTGGCTCGGCGGAAGATCTCGCCGGTTTCAACGACGAAACACTAGCCCGCACCATTGCAGCGTCGACAATTCCAGTAGTTTCCGCCATTGGCCACGAGACAGATTTCACCATCGCCGACTTTGTCGCCGATTTGCGCGCGCCTACTCCATCAGCTGCCGCAGAGCTCGTTACCGTCGCGCATCATCGTATCGAAGAGCGCATCGACTCACTCCTCGCACGTGTTCTTCGCGCTGGCCGCTTCCATCTCATGCATGCGCGACAGCGTTACGCAAAGCTGTCAGCCGATTCTGTCCTCATGCGTTTGCATGACGCCGTCGACCGCCGTGAGCAACGAATCGACGAGCTACGCATGCGTCTCGACTCTGCCTCGCGCCGTCACATGCAAGCCCCATCGCGACGCCTTGCCGTGCTTACTGAACGGCTTCGTCGCCAGAACATTTCGTTGCGCATCGCTATTGCTCATCGCCGTCTGGAAAAGGCGAGTAGTCACCTCAATCGTATCGCGACACAGGAATTTGCCATAAACCGCACGCGCATCGATCGTGCTACCACACGGCTTGAAGCTCTCTCGCCACTAGCAGTGCTTTCGCGTGGCTACGCTCTCATTTACGCTGAAGATGGCACTCTGTTGCGCTCAGCAGGAGACACCAACGCCGGACGCCAAGTCCACGCCCGCCTGGGCACAGGCTCGCTCGATGCCCGGGTCATGGCTACACATGTTATGGAGAAGACTGAACGATGAAGAAGCTCTTTGGTACCGACGGCATCCGTGGAATTGCTGGTGAATCCCCACTTGATGCACCAACTATCTATGCCATCGGTATCGCGCTCGCACATCATCTTGGCGCGTCACCACGTGTGCTGCTGGGCATGGATACTCGCGAATCTGGCAAGTGGATAGCGGCCACGCTCACCGCAGGTCTCACGGCAGGCGGAGCATCGGTCGAAAGCGCAGGCATCATCACTACGCCTGCCGTCGCGTATCTCACCTCGAAGCACGGATTCTCCGCAGGGGTAGTCATTTCGGCCTCGCATAATCCCTGGCTCGACAACGGCATCAAGGTCTTCGGTTCCGATGGCTACAAGCTCCCCGACGCCACCGAGATTGCCATCGAAGAAGAGATCTTTCGCCAGCTCGACGCAGTGCCGACCGCGGCGCTGCAACAGGCCACGCCTCCGCCCGTCAATGAGGCCGACCGTGAAGACTACATTCGTTTCCTGCTCGCAGCCGTGCCCGGACTCTCGCTCGACGGCAAGCGTATCGTCGTCGACTGCGCCAACGGCGCCGCCTCCAACGTTGCTCCACAACTCTTTGCCGGGCTAGGCGGAGAAGTCGCAATTACCCATGCCAGCCCCACAGGCCGCAACATCAACGAGAAATGCGGCGCTCTGCACCCCGACGTCGTCGCAGCTGAAGTCAAACGCTGCCAAGCCAGTCTTGGAATCACTTTTGATGGTGACGCCGACCGCGCACTCTTCAGCGATCATAACGGTAACGTTGTTAACGGAGATGCAGTCCTTCTCCTGGCCGCGCGCGACCTTCAGGCACAGGGGCTGCTCGCCAATTCCACCGTCGTCGCGACGACCATGTCTAACATGGGTCTTGAAGCCGCACTCAAGCGCAGCGGTATCCGCATGCTCCGCGCGAATGTAGGCGACAAGTACGTGCTCGAGCAGATGCTTGCTACTGGCGCAGCCCTGGGTGGTGAACAGTCGGGCCACATCATCTTCAATGGTCGTAGCACCACCGGCGACGGCCTGCTCACGGCGTTGCTTGTGCTCGACATGGTGCATCGCAGCGGCAAATCGCTGGCGGATCTCGTCAGCGATCTCAAGGTCTTCCCACAGGTCATCGTCAACGTGAAGGTGCGGGAAAAGAAGCCACTCGACACTATACCCACAGTCGTCGCAGCTATCGCTGCCGCAGAAAAAGAGCTGGCCGATTCAGGCCGCGTCGTTATCCGCTACTCAGGAACCGAAGCCCTCGCGCGCGTCATGATCGAAGCCGAATCGGAGCCGCTCATGCGCCATCATGCCGACTCCATCGCCAACGCCATTCGCTCCGAACTTGGAGCTTGAAGCACTCACGTGCGCGGAAGCGCGCCAACCGCAGCCTGCCCTCCTTCAGGAACAGCTAGCGGTTTGGCGCGGATCGAAGCCACCAGCACCAACACGTTGGTGAACAGAATCAGCGCGAAGGTTAGCGATGGCAGAAACGCCAATTGATTCGGCATTCCCTGCACTACCTCCAGTGCGAGTACTGCCGTAATCAAACCGCGCGGAATCAGCAGCATTGCCAGCTCGCGTTCGCGCGAAGAGGTCCCGCGCCACGCAACGCGACTAGCCGTTACAGCAACTGCACGCGCAATCATGAAGACGCATAGGATCCCAACACTCGATAGAAGTTGCTCGCGCAGCCCATGCAATCGAATCATCGTCCCCAGCAGCACAAAGAAGAAGCTGCGGACCAGAAACGCAAGCTCCGAGTGAAACGTGTGTATCTGCGTGCTGCGTCCATCCTGCACCAGCTCAAATCCAAGCTCCAGTTCCTTCTGTGGATCGAGGAGGCTGGTGAGAGTCGCGCCAAACACCATCACGGCTACGAGGTCGCTGCCGCCCAACGCGTGGGTCACCGAGTACACCATCAGCACGGCAGCAAACGTCAGCGCCTGCCAGAACTGCTTGTCTGAGATGTGCGGCAACAACCGTACCCAAAGAAATCCAGCAACGACAGCGATGATGACCGCTAATAAAAACCGGAAGAAGAACATCGCAAACATGCCGCGCACAATCGCGCCCGCGCTTTGCAGGTTCGTTCCTCCTGCCATGCCCAGCAACACACCCACCACCAGCGCGCCCAGGCCATCACCAAATGAAGCCTCGATCACGAGTGTCGTCTTCAAGTCGAAGCGCAGATCAAGCTGATCCAGTATCGGCAGCACAATCGATCCGCTCATGCAAGCCAGTGGCGCAGCGACCATCATCGCTGGCAGCCTGCCCATATGCAGCATCCTCAGACAGAAGTACGTGACGCCACCCATCGTCAGCACATAGCTGATGATGCCAAGCACCATTCCGGAGACGAACTGCCGCAACGACCGCCGCAGGTCCAGCTCAAGTCCAGCGGCGAAGAGAATCAGAATCAGCGCCAGTGTGCCGACGCCGCGGATGATTCCCGGAAAACTCGCCGCGTCGATCCAGTGCAGCACCGGCCCGAGCACGATTCCGCTGCCTAACAGAACGATCACGTCCGGGACACGCGTCCGGCGCGAGAAGCGGTTGGCCACGTATGCAAGCACAAGCAGCCCACCCAGCAGCCCGAAGAGGTTGGTTAGCGTCAGGGTCAAGATCTCGAACCATGCGCTCGTCGAACGGAGCGTAGACGTTGACTATATCTAAACCTGGTTACAAAAGCACCCCGTAGAACAGGCCGCGACCTCCCCGCGAGCCTTGCCGTTCCTTCCACGCTGCATTAACCTTGAAATAGCCATGTACGAAGACTTCAAAGCTACCGACCGCTGGACCGGCGACCAACTCCACTGTATGTGGAAGGGCACGATAGTTGCCATCGCCACCCGCCACGCCGATGCAACCGACATCCGTTTCTCCGTCAACGGCAAGCCAGTCTGGATTGCCATGCCCAACCAGGCTTGGGTCGAGCAGAAACGCCGCACCGGCTACGTCATCACCGACTATCTCGCCGCGCAAGCCGCCGGGCGTTACCTCAAGCACGCCATCGAGTCCGGCTACGACAACGGCCGCGAGATGTATACCATGACTGTCGACGAGGTGCTCGAGCACGCCAACGCCGTGGTCAAGGAGGCGGGCCGTACTGACAAGCTACCCAGCCTACCCGTCATCAACGAAAACATTCGTGCCGAAGACGAGATGGCCATTCACCTTCCTGGTGAACCGGCCTGAAGCCGCCGATGCTGACGCGACGCAGATTTCTTTTGCTCCTCCCGGCTGCGACGGCCTCTGCTTCAGCTTCAGCGCAGGACCTCGCCTCCCTCTTTCATCGCAAGAAGCCTGCGCCGCTCGTACCAACGCGCGTTTACTTTGGCACCGATACGACAAAAGGTGTCAGCAAGGGAATCTACCTCTCCCACTTCGATTCAGCCACCGGACAACTTTCTTCTCCGCTTCTTGCCGCCACTACAGCGAGACCGTCCTACATGGCCATCACACCCACGCGCAAGCACCTCTATGCGGTCAATGCCATCAATGACCCCTCTGCGACAATCTCGGGCTTCGCCATCGACCAGCGCACAGGCATGCTTCGCGAGATAGGCCAAGTTTCATCCGGCGGCGCCGGTCCAGCGTACATCTCCATCGACGCCACCGGCCACGCGGCCTTCGTCGCCAACTATTTCGGCTCCACCGTCGCATCGTTCCGCATGTTGCCCGACGCCATGCTCAGCCAGCCAGTCGAGCGCATCAACTTTAACGATCACAAAAGATTCGCCCCGCTCGGACCCAACACCGCGCGCCAGGACCGCTCCCACCCGCACTGCACCACCATCTCACCCGACAACCGCTTCCTGCTTGTCTGCGATCTCGGCACCGACCACATCTCCGTCTTTGCCATCGACCCGGAGACGGCGCAGCTCACCACCGGCACGCCGTACCTGTTCACCAACAGTCGTCCCGGCTCCGGAAACCGCCACGTCTTCTTCCATCCGAACGGTCGCTGGATTTACGGCATCAACGAGATCGACTCTACGATCGACCACTATCTCTGGACCGAGGCCAGTACACTCAACCCACCTCAGGCGCTGCTCGTCAATACTGGCCACTTTGTCAAAACGATTGCTGCCAGCTTCCCCGAAGAGAAAAACACAGCCGCTGAAGTCGCCGTCTCACCTGACGGTAACTTCCTCTACGCCAGCAATCGCGGTGAAGATACGCTGGTCGTCTACTCCATCGATCAAGACAATGGCCGCCTGAAGCTTGTGCAGCGTATCCCCAGCGGAGGCAAAACGCCGCGCCACTTCACCTTCGATCCAACAGGCGAGTGGATTCTCTGCGGCAATCAGGACTCGGCCACCGTAACGGTCTTCCACCGCAACGGTGCGACAGGGCGCCTCACTGGACCCGCACAAAGCATGGCGCTCGACGCAGTGATGTACACCCTTTTTGCATAGAGATGGTCGTCCCAGGTCCCTTTCTTTAGGGACCCAGGCAATTCGCGGCTACTTCCCGAGCGTCGCCATATCAATCACAAACCGATACTTCACATCGCCTTTAAGCACCCGCTCATATGCCTCAGCTAGCTTCGTAATCGGCGTCAGCTCAATGTCCGACACGATGCCGTGGTCAGCGCAGTAATCCAGCATCTCCTGCGTCTCTGTCATCCCGCCAATCATCGACCCCGCAAGCGACCGTCGATTCTTCAAAATTGCGAATGGAGCAACCGTTAGTGGCGTCTCTGGCAGCCCCACCGAGCAAAGCGTCCCATTCAACCGCAGCAGATCGAGATACGCATTCATGTCATGCGGAGCGGCCACACAGTCCAGCACAAAGTCGAACGTTCCCGTTTGCTTCGCCATCGCGTCCGGATCTTTGCTGACAACCACCTCATCGGCGCCTAGCCTCTTCGCATCTGCCGCCTTACTCTCCGATGTCGTGAACTGCACCACATGCGCGCCGAACGAGTGAGCAAATTTGAGCGCCATATGCCCTAGCCCGCCCAGTCCTACAATGCCAACCTTCTTGCCCGGCCCAGCTCCCCAATGCCGCAGCGGCGAGTAAGTCGTGATCCCCGCGCACAGCAGCGGAGCTACCGCCGCCAGGTCCAGCTTCGGCGAGATCGTATGCACATACCGCTCATCCACGACGATATTGTTCGAGTAGCCGCCATACATCAGCTCTCCGTCATAGCCGCGTGCGTTGTACGTCCCCACCATGCCTTTCGTGCAATAGGGTTCCAGCGAAGCCTTGCAAGCCTCGCACACGCGGCACGTATCCACCATCACGCCCACCCCTGCCAAGTCGCCTTCCTTGAACTTCTTCACCGCTGCCCCAGCTTTGGCGACGCGCCCCACGATCTCATGCCCGGGCACCATGGGAAAGATCTCGTTACCCCAATCGCCATTGACCTGATGAATATCTGAGTGACAGATGCCGGAGTACGCAATTTCTACAACAACATCGTTCGGGCCTGGATCGCGCCGTTCAAAGCTGTAGGGAACCAGTGAAGACTTCTTTGCAAGCGCAGCATAGCCGTGGGACTTAAGCATATTTCTCCGTAATCTGGCGTGAAATCAGGATCACGCCCTCGAGTTATTAACCGAACCTGAAATTAACTGTAATTGTTGTCTCGACCTCAGTCGGGGCGCCGTAGAGCAGATAGGGTTGGTATGTCCAGGTTTGTACTGCGTCCTGTGCAGCCTTTGAGAGAGCTTTATCCGGACTTGCGACCACCTCCAGCCTGTGAATGTGGCCATCCGTTCCGACAATTGCCGTCATCACCACCGTTCCCTGAATGTGCTGTTCTCGCGCAGTCTCGGGATAGTGCGGAATCGCTCCACCTGTCTTACGTCCTGCAATGACGACGGGCCCGATATAAATGTCAGATACCGGTTTGTGCGCCTTTTCCCACGCCGGAGAAGACGTGTCAAAATCGGCAGCGTTGGGCTGGTAGCCCGTCAGTGCCATCACGTGCGCGGTCATGACATTTGGCCCGATGTCCGTGACAAACACGTCGAGTGCTACGGTCCGCTGCTCAAATATCCCCATCCGGTTCTGCGCCACCTCCAGATAGCCAATCAGCGAATACAGTCGAAGCGCGTTGCCATCGTGGTCGAAACAATAGGTGGGGTCCTCCACAGGCGGCAACATATCGTCAGCAGGCATCATCTCGGCCAGCTTTTTGTCGCCGGGTTTCAAGTGGATGCAGTCCAGCTTTACCTTCCCGATGCTCCTCTGTTCCAGCTTCGCCGTGGACTGCTCGATGGCCTTGTCAGATGGCATAGGATGTACCTCCATCTGATGCAGCACACGCAGCATGTAGGGCCACCCCTGACTTCCCCTGGTCCGGAACAGGCCATCCTTGTTTTTGATCTCGGTTGCAGTGTAGGAAGGACTCGCAAACGATATCTTGTAAAGATCAGGCCCGGCCCACCACTCTTCCATCGTGCCCTGCTCGCGGGGTTTCTGCTGATCGTCGAACAACTGAAAGCTCACCGTCAGGTGCCAGGGCCTGATGCCCGGCCCATCGATAGAGTTCTGAATGCCTGCGGCCTGCACGCGCGCGACCAGTGCCGCTGCATTCTCAGCCTCCACAACCGGCGCAGTAACCATCAAGGCAGCAACCAGAAGCCATCGCGCACACGCGCTCATCTCCAGCCCTCGCAGCTTGTTTTATTCGTCATAGTGCAACAGACTCAGCACATCGTACTCCTGAAACTTCTCGCGCCCTTTCAGGAAGTCGAGCTCAATCGCAAACCCGAGCCCAACAATCTCGCCGCCAAGCTGACGCACCAGTTGCACGGTCGCCTGCATCGTCCCGCCTGTGGCGAGCAGGTCATCCACAATAATGACGCGCTGTCCCGGCTGAATCGCGTCCAGATGCACCTCAAGCGCATCCGTGCCGTATTCGAGGTCATAGTTCACACGCGCAGTCTTCGCGGGCAGCTTCTTCGGCTTACGCACCGGCACAAACCCGGCGTTCAACCGATACGCCAGCGCAGGCCCAAAGATAAATCCACGCGCCTCGATGCCAAGCACCAGATCAACCTCGCGACCGATGTAGTGCGCCGCCATCGCGTCGATCAGTTGCGCAAAGCCCGTCTTGTCCTTGAGCAGCGTCGTAATGTCATAAAACAAAATCCCCGGCTTAGGAAAATCCGGCACGGTGCGGATCAGCGATTTCAACGGTTCGCAGTTAATCGGAAGACTCATCGAATTACCAGGCTCCTTCAATCTGAAACGGTCCGAGGCCTTCACCTTCGCTCTCGACCAGTTCGTGTTCAACTACAGCATCAACACGGCTGCCGCGCGATCCCTTGCGCAGCGCCTCTTTCAACTCAGCTAAATCCTCGGCCTCGCCCGCCGCGACCACTTCAACTTCACCGTCGTCGGTATTGCGTACCCAGCCGTGCAGGCCAATAGCTGACGCCTCCCGATGCACAAACCACCGGAAGCCGACGCCCTGCACGCGGCCTTTGACAAGGTAATGGCAAACCATGAGCCTTCAGTTTCGCAGAGCAGCCAAAGCCACGCAAGGCTGCCTCGCAAAGCAAAGAGGCGAAGCCATCAGGCTCCGCCTCCAGAACTTCACTGCAGAAGATTTACGCGCGGCTCATATAAGCGCCTTCAGCCGTATCGATGCGGATCTTCTCGCCTTCATTGATAAACGGCGGAACCTGCACCACCAAGCCCGTCTCCAGCTTCGCCGGCTTCGTCACCGAAGAAGCCGTCGCCGACTTGATGCCCGGCTCCGTCTCCACCACCGTCATCTCGACCACATTCGGCAGTTCGATGCCCACAGCCTTGCCATCATGGAAGCTGACGGCGATCTCCAGGTTCGGCAACAGGTAATCGACCGCATCACCCAGCACATCGCGCTTCAGGTGCGTCTGCTCGAAGGTCTGCATGTCCATGAAGTAGTAGTCGTCGCCATCGTTGTACAGATACTCCATCTTCACTTCGTCCACGATGACGCGGTCGATGGGATCAGGCGAACGGAAGCGCTCCACGTACATCGCGCCGGTGCGGATGTTGCGCAACTTGGCCTGAATGAAGGCGCGAAGGTTGCCCGGTGTGCGGTGCTCCACTGAAAAGACAAGGTGAAGATCGTCCTTGAACTTGATAACCATGCCCGGGCGCATCTGTGTGGCGGGAATCGACATAAGAAAACCCCTGATCTGTGCCGGTCCGTATGCGGAACTCAGCGGAAAAATTGTGAGAATGTGGACGGGGAAGATGACCGCCAATAGCAGCCCGAGTCACCCGCAACCTCTTCTATTGTAGCTCAGAGCTTCCCGAATATCCGCTTGAAGAAGTGGCCGACCGAGTGCCCAAAACCCTTGCCTTTCTTCGCCTGAGGCTGTGCCGCACCATTCGTATCAGAACCCGCAGCTCCGGAATCCGCTGCCTGTGGCTTCGTCCCGTCGTAGCTCATGGTCGTCGAGACCTGCACGTGTGTAACGCCGGGCGTCTCCTGCGGTACCGTCGGTTTTGCAAGCCCATCGCTGATCGCTTCGGGGAACGGATGCTGCGCTGTCGCACTCCCGTCCGTCTTTCCTGAAGCGTCCGCAACCGAAACGGGTGGAGCAGTCGGGCATCCACACGGCGAGCTCTCGTTGTCCACGACTTCCTTCAGGCTAGCGTGCTCAAACAGCACATGCTGACCGCTCAGCAGAATGTACATTGCTCCGCCAAACGGATCGGTCACGCGCACCGCAGGCGAATTAGCACCTCGGTTTTCCACGCAGGTATCGCCATTGCTCGTCACGCGCAACCGCAGATCCAACGGCCCACGCGCCTTCATGGCAAACCGCAGGTCGGGTGTCATAATGGCGTCATTCTCCGTCACTGGCATCTGAATCTCAGCGGCACCGCGGTCCAGCGTCAGCAGTAGTGGCGCAGGTTCATTTGCGCTTTTGCCTTCGGTAAGGTGCAAGCTGCTCGTCGCGCACACCCGAACCTCGCCACCACGATTCAGTTTGACCGTCGCCGTCTGGTCCTTCGCTGTAACGGACGCGCTGCCATCCAGCACGGCTTGGCCATTATTGACAGCAAGCGATCCAGCGACCGTCGCATCCGCAGTGCTCACCGTGCCGATAGGCTGCTGTGCCCCGGCGACCGCCGTCGCCACCAGCAATACTCCCGTCAGCCGAAGCACCATCGTCTCGCCCGCTTACATCTTCAAAAAATTGTGAACAATCTCTTTGCCGTGCGCCGTCAGCACGCTCTCCGGATGAAACTGCACGCCCTCAATTGGCAGCTCGCGATGCCGCAGTGCCATAATCGTCTCGCCGCCCACAGTACGCGCCGAAACCTCCAACTCCTCCGGCAGCCCATCATCGGCAACAATCAGCGAGTGATACCGCGTGCAAGTCATCGTCCTCGGAATCCCGCTGAAGATCGTCTTGCCGTCATGCTCAATCTCGCTCGTCTTGCCATGCATCAGCTTCGGCGCACGCACCACATTGCCACCAAACGCCGCCCCAATCGCCTGATGTCCCAGACAGACACCCATCAGCGGCACGCGCTTTCCCTCGCGGTTCAGCCGGGCGAAGTGCCGAATCAACTCAATGCTGATGCCCGCATCCTGCGGCGTGCAAGGCCCGGGCGAAATCAGAATCCGGTCTGGGTCCAGCGCCTCAACCTCGGCAGGCGTAAGCTCATCATTGC
This sequence comes from Edaphobacter acidisoli, assembly GCF_014642855.1. Taxonomy (NCBI): domain Bacteria; kingdom Pseudomonadati; phylum Acidobacteriota; class Terriglobia; order Terriglobales; family Acidobacteriaceae; genus Edaphobacter; species Edaphobacter acidisoli. The sequence goes on from NZ_BMJB01000002.1 coordinate 280,170, forward strand.
GCCGAATCACCATCTCAGCGCCCAGCTCACCCATGTATTGCACAAGGTTGTACGTAAAGGAATCGTAGTTGTCGAGAACGAATACCATGGCGATACTTTGATTCTACGCTGATCGGCAACACCGCGAAGCAACAGCAGCGGCAGCGCGAGTCTCTAACCGAAAGGTGGCACACACATGTCCGACGAATCAAGACGCTGGAAGCACTTTGCCGCCATGGCGCTCATCGGCGATGGCGTAATGGCGGTCCTCAGGCCCGAAGATGATGCCTTCTTGGCGTGGAAGCACGGCCCCGCCCCTTGGAAAGCCCTGATGGGCAGCCTCGCGGAGCACCCTACACTCACCCGTTGCATCGGTGCCGCGCAGATCGTCGGAGGCATCTGGTGGGCGCTCCATCAATCGCGCGAATACAAACCCGAGCAGACACGAGCCAGGCAGCGCCCGCTCCCTTTCTAAGCCCTATGCCCGCCGCGCACGCTCAATCGCCCGCACAACCGCTTGCGCCTTATTGAGGCTCTCCTCGTACTCCTTCTCGGGCACTGAGTCGGCTACCAGCCCCGCACCAGCCTGAATGTGCCCCTTCTCGCCATCCATATACAGCGTGCGAATGGCGATGCATGAGTCGAGATTGCCGTTGAAGTCGGCGTACAGCACGCTGCCGCCATAGACCCCGCGCCTCGCTGGCTCCAGCTCCTCAATAATCTCCATTGCCCGTACCTTCGGCGCACCGCTCAGCGTCCCCGCCGGGAAGCAAGCCCGAAACGCATCCACCGCGCTCAACTCCTTCTTCAAGCGGCCTTCGAGCGACGTCACGAGATGCATCACGTGGCTATAACGCTCCACAAACATCAGGTCCTTCACATGGACGCTGCCAAACTCGCTCACGCGGCCAACATCGTTGCGCCCCAGGTCTACGAGCATGATGTGCTCTGCGCGCTCCTTCTCGTCGGCGCGCATCTCCGCTTCAATCTCGCGGTCGCGCACCTCATCCGAGCTGCGCGGGCGCGTTCCTGCAATCGGCCTGTACTCAATCTCGCGCCCTTGGACGCGCACCAGCAACTCTGGCGACGAACCCACAATATGCGACAGCCGCGGCTTCTTCGCCTTGGCCTTTGTGTTGTTGCTCTCCTGCCCAAAGCGCAGAAAGAACATATACGGCGATGGGTTCACGATGCGCAGCGCGCGATAGATGTCAAACGGATCCACGCCCGGCTCACAGTCGAATCGCTGCGACAGCACGCACTGAAACACATCGCCCGCCGCGATGTATTCCTTCGTCTTCTCCACGCCGCGTAAAAACTGCGCCTTCGGCGTGCGATGCGACAGCTTCAACTTTCCGCTCGCCGTCTTCTTCTTCGGCTTCGGCAAAGCCGCCGCGAGTCGCCGCTCCAGCTTGTTCAGCCGCCGGACCGCCCGCTCATAAGCGTCAGCGTGGCCCTCACGCTTTAGGTCCGCGGTCACGATCAGGTGAATCTCCTTCTTCACATGGTCGAACGCCAACACCTGGTCGAAGAACATCAGGCAGGCATCCGGCACGCCAAGTTCGTCCTTCGTGCTCGCAGGCAGTCGCTCAATCAATCGAACCGCATCGTAAGCAAAAAAACCCACTGCTCCGGCGGTGAAGCGGGGCAACTCCTGTAGCCGCGCCGGCGAGTGCCCGCTCAACTCACGCTTCAGCTCAGCGAAGATATCGCCCTCGATCGTCCGCGTCTTCCGCCCTTCGTGAACTGTGATCTTCCGCCCACGAGCAACCATCTTCTTGTACGGCTCAATACCGATGAACGTATACCGTCCGACATGTTCGCCGCCCTCGACCGACTCCAGTAAAAACGCCTCCGGCTCGGCATCAGCGATGCGCAAAAACGCCGAAACCGGCGTCTCCAGATCAGCCGTCACGGTGCGGTAGACAGGCACCAGCGAGTGCTTCCGGCTCAACTTCAAAAACTCCTGTGCGGAGGGCAGGGCATTGACAGCAGATTTCGGCATAGATACCAACCATCATACCTGTGCTTCATAACATCTCTGGCAAGGTGAGAGTGTGGCGGGAGGCTATTAACTCCCCACATCCGTGCAATTGCCCAACCCGCCCGCCAAAGCCTATACTCCGGCTCGTTTGGCCACCGACCGGTCTGGCCAAGCTGTTTCTGCATCCCACCTACGGGAGCAAACGATGGCCGGAGAATCGCTGATACCAGCAACGGAGAAAAGGCAAATCACCATGCAGACCCTCACGCTTGAGCAGGAGACCAACCCCTGGGAGGCCCAGGCTGCTCGATTCGACTTCGCCGCAAAAAAACTCAATCTGGACCAGGGCATCTGGAAGGTGCTCCGCCAGCCCACCCGCGAGATCATCATCCACATCCCCGTCGGCATGGACGACGGCTCCATCGAAGTCTTCACCGGCTATCGCGTCCAACATTCCGCCGCGCGCGGTCCCGGAAAAGGCGGCATCCGCTACTCCCCCGACGTCTCGCTCGACGAGGTCCGCGCCCTCGCCAGTTGGATGACCTGGAAGTGCGCCGTCGTTAACATTCCTTTCGGCGGAGCCAAGGGCGGCGTCATCTGCGACCCCAAAAAAATGTCGCAGGGCGAGCTCGAACGCCTCACCCGCCGCTACACCGCCGAGCTGATCGAGTTCCTCGGCCCCGAAAAAGACGTCCCCGCACCCGACATGGGTACGGACGAGCAGACCATGGCCTGGATCATGGACACCTACTCCATGCACATGCGCCAGACCGTCAACGCCGTTGTCACCGGCAAGCCCGTCAACCTCGGCGGCTCGCGCGGGCGCAAGGAAGCCACCGGCCGCGGTGTCTCCGTCGTCTGCGACGAAGCCCTCAAGCAGCTAGGCATGTCGCCCCAGGGCACGAAGGTCATCGTGCAGGGCTTCGGCAACGTCGGCTCCAACACCGCCAAACACCTCGCCGAAAAGGGCTACACCATCATCGGCATCGCCGAGTACGACGGCGGCCTCTTCAACGCCAAAGGCATCGACATCGCCGCGCTCACCGCGCACCGCAAAGAAGCAGGCACCATCACCGGCTTTCGCGGAGCCGAGGCCGCCAACAGCAGCGAACTCATCACCCAGCCCTGCGACATCCTCATCCCCGCCGCAATGGAGAACGTCATCACCAGCCGCAACGCCGACAAGCTCCGCTGCCGCATCCTCTGCGAGGGCGCAAACGGGCCAACCACCCCAATAGCCGACGAAATCCTCGGCGACAAGCGCGTCTTCATCATCCCCGACATCCTCGCCAACGCCGGCGGCGTCACCACCAGCTACTTCGAGTGGGTCCAGGACCGCATGGGCTACTTCTGGACCGAGCCCGAGGTGAACCAGCGTCTCGACCACATCATGAGCACCAGCTTCCACGACGTCATCGCCTACTCCAAAACCCACAACGTCAACAACCGCATCGCAGCCTACATGCTGGCCATCGACCGCGTAGCCTACACGACGAAGCAGCGGGGGATGTACGCATGAGCCAATTTTCACGGTAAAGCATTCAGGATAAACAACTTGTTATATTTTTGTGGATTGAGGGAGAGGCGGTTAGAGAACGACCTTCAGGGTCACCCGGGTGGCATTTTCCCCTGAGGCTTGAGCTGAGACCCCTGAACCTGAGGCTGTGCCTATGACCTGGATGGTGTAGCTGCCTGGGCGGGTTCCGAGATCGGTGCAGGTACCGCAGCCGGTCAGCGCGCTGACCGTTCCCAGCGCGACCAGCGCCACCATCAATCCCCTCAGCCTTTTTCGCTTTCCAAAGGGCAGAAGGAACAGTCCGAAGCTTGCGCCAAGGAAGTACGGGGTCGAGGAGCCGCAGTCGTGTGGGGCGATTGTGCTGACCTGGAGGGTGGTCGTTCCACCACCTGCCGGAATCGTGTGCTGGCCAAACGTGCATGCCGACTCTGTCGGCAGATGGGTGCATGAGAGATCGACCGGCAGGTTGAACCCTGACTGCGGCGTAACCGTGACGGTCAGGTTTGCGCTGCGCCCGACTCCGACGGTCGTGGAACCTGCGACGGCAATTGAGAACCCACCCGTGGACTGCACTGCCGCCGGATTCACTGTCTCTGCCAGCGCTGGCGAGGTGCTGGCAGCCGATCCACCATCCCCGGCGTAGCTGGCCGTGAGGCTGTGGCTCCCTGCAGACAGCGAGGCAGTGGTGAAGGTTGCCGTACCGGAAGAGTTGAGCGTTGCCGTTCCCAAAGAGCTTGTTCCGTCGAGAAAGGTCACAGTGCCGGTGGGCATCGCGTAGGAACCGGCTGCCGTGGCTGTGAGCGTAACGGGCTGGCCTGCGATCGCCGGGTTGGCCGAGCTGACGAGGCTGACTGCTGTGGGATTCGCCAGCACAGTAATGACGACGGCATTTGAGGTGGCCGCAGCGTGAGTTGCGTCTCCAGAGTAGACAGCCGTGATGGTATGGGCGCCGACGGCAAAGCCGGTGCCGGTCGAAGCCGGGCAACTCGATGGCGTGACGGGAATCTGGCAGATGTTGGTTGCGCCGTCGTAGAAGGTGATGGTCCCGGTGGGGATGCTGCCGTCGCTGGTGGTGACGTTGGCGTAGCCGTCGACGCTCTGGCCGAAGTACATAGTCGCCGGGGAGGTAATAGTAAGCACAACCGTACTGGTGATGGCCGTGGCGTGCGCCGCTGGCATGAGGCCAGTAAGGAGGACGGCAGCGAATTTGAGGAGACCTCGGCTCGGCATGGTGGCTCAGCAGTCCATTCGGGGTGGACAGTCTCTCTATCGGCAGCTGCTGACCGAAACAAGAGGGAATAACGGCGTGCAGTCTCAAGGGCAGTTTCAATGTGGCAAAACTATGGCAAAACGGGGCGCTAAAGGCGGTGTATCCTCAGAGTAAGGACCGGTCTGCCCTGCCATGAACCTGCCCAATTCCATCACGTTGAGCCGGATTGCCAGCATTCCGCTGCTCCTCTGGATTCTGTCCTCGGTCTTCCCATGGACAGGGCACGGAGCGACGGGCCTGCGCGGTGGCGAGCAGGAGATTATCGCCTCCCTGGTCTTCATCGCGGCCAGCATCACGGACGGCCTGGACGGCTATCTTGCCCGCAAGCGCGGCCAGATTACGACGATGGGAATACTGCTCGACCCGCTAGCCGACAAGCTGATGGTCTCAGCGGCATTCATCATCCTGGTCGGCTACAACCCGCGCGTCGTTCCGGCGTGGATCGCGGTACTGGTGATCGGTCGCGAGTTTCTGGTCTCCGGCCTGCGCTCGATTGCCGCGACCGAAGGCTTCACCATCGAAGCCAGCGAGATAGGCAAGCTCAAGACGGTCATCCAGATTGTCTCGGTCGTCGCAGCGATCCTCGCGCACCGCTGGGACTACTGGAACTGGGGCGGCTTCATCGTCGGCGTCCACCTGATTGCGGTGACAGCGGTCTACTGGATGGCGATTGTCTCGATCATCTCGGCGGTAGACTACTTTGTCGCCTTCTGGAAGAAGATCGACCACGCCGCCGAACGCCAGCGCAAACGCCGCAGCTTTGTGCTGAGCCGCAAGAAAAAAGCTGCTTCGCCGACAGAGCATCCTTCGCGGATTTCGTGATCTCCTACAATCGACCGCTACTGCAGAATTCGTACACCGCCTAGGTCTCCAGCGATACGCGCCTTCCACTCAGCCGGTCCGGTCGTGTGAACACTGCTGCCGGTTGCATCAACCGCGACGGTCACCGGCATGTCCCGCACATCGAACTCGTAAATGGCTTCCATCCCGAGGTCTTCAAAGGCGAGCACGCGCGAGCTCTTGATGGCCTTCGAGACCAGATACGCCGCGCCGCCGACGGCCATCAGGTAGACGGCTTCGTTATCGCGGATGGCTTCGATGGCTGCGGGGCCGCGCTCGGCTTTGCCCACCATGCCGAGCAGGCCGGTGGTTTCGAGCATCTGGCGTGTGAACTTGTCCATGCGCGTAGCGGTCGTCGGACCGGCAGGGCCAACGGCCTCGTCGCGCACCGCATCGACCGGCCCGACGTAGTAGATGAAGCGGCCAGTGAAATCAACGGGCAGCTTTTCGCCGCGGTTGAGCATGTCGATCATGCGCTTGTGCGCGGCGTCGCGGCCGGTCAGCAGCTTGCCCGAGAGCAGCAGTACCTCGCCGGGCTTCCACGTCTTCACCTCATCGCGCGTCACCGTGTCGAGGTTCACACGGCGTGCCTTGCTGACGTCGTAGGTCAGCTTCGGCCACGCATCGAGCGCAGGCGGCTCCAGCATCACCGGCCCGCTGCCGTCGAGGTGGAAGTGCGCGTGGCGCGTGGCGGCGCAGTTGGGAATCATCGCCACGGGCAAGTTGGCCGCGTGCGTGGGATAGTCAAGAATCTTGATGTCGAGCACAGTCGTCAGCCCGCCCAGGCCCTGCGCGCCGATACCAAGCTGGTTCACCTTGTCGTACAGCTCGATGCGCAGCTCCTCGATCTTGTTCTGCGGCCCGCGCGCCTTCAGCTCCTGCATGTCGATCGGGTCCATCAGCGACTGCTTGGCCAGCAGCATCGCCTTCTCCGCCGTTCCGCCGATGCCGATGCCGAGCATTCCCGGCGGACACCAGCCCGCGCCCATCGTCGGGACGGTCTTGAGCACCCAGTCGACGATGGAGTCCGACGGATTGAGCATGACGAACTTCGACTTGGCCTCAGAGCCGCCGCCCTTGGCCGCGACCGTCACTTCGACCTCGCCGCCGGGCACCATCTCGACCGAGACAACGGCAGGCGTGTTGTCGCCGGTGTTCTTGCGCGTGAATGCGGGGTCGCGCAGGATGCTGGCGCGGAGCTTGTTATCGGGCAGCAGATACGCGCGGCGCACACCCTCGTCCACCATCTGCTGGACAGTCTTGAGCGGCTGGCCGCCGTTGTCCCACTGCGTCTCCATACCGAGCCGGACGAAGGCCGTGACGATGCCGGTGTCCTGGCAGACGGGGCGATGGCCCTCGGCGCACATGCGCGAGTTGATGAGGATCTGCGCCATGGCGTCTTTGGCCGAGGGCGATTGCTCCAGCTCATACGCGCGCGTAAGGTTGGTGATGAAGTCCTCGGGGTGGTAGTAGCTGATGTACTGGAGGGCGTCGGCGACGGACTGGATGAAATCGGATTGCTGGATGGTGGCCATGTCTTTTGATTAATTCTAGCCGTTCACCCACTATTCGGCATCGGCTGCGACCGCCCCTACTTGTCTTTGTAGAGAGCTTCCAATTCGTCCATGTGTTTGCGTGTGATGTCTTGTAAGCAAGCGGTTTCTATTTGACCCTGTATGCTTCCACCCCAATAAGCATCGCTCATAGCGCTACAGGTTGTGTTCCGATATATGATCCACGCCCGCTCAGCTTTTTCAAATTTTGCTCCGCGGTCTGGAGGCATAGGTTCCAGCGGATCGACAATGGGCTGACGTACTCGAAGCAACGCGGCGAGCGCCTTTGCATATACCTCATAGTTGTTCTGTGTGAGAAGAGCCTCGTGTACTAGGCAATCACGCTTCTCAGCTTCGCTCTGCAGATTTAGACATTCGTCCTTCTGCTCTCGTGCATATTCGTTCCTCAGAACATTTTGTGCCCGGGCATGCAAAGCGCTCATCTTAGCGTCATACTCTTTCCATGTAGGGCTATTCAGATCGGTAGGGTCTACCGTCTTAGCCCCTTTATGGGTTTGTGCCATCGAACACGCACATGCTCCGAGTAATCCAAGCAAAAGGGCCAAAACAATTCGCTTCATCATCCCCGCCACACAGATTCCTACTATTATGGCAGTTGAGCCGCGTGCTTATGCCCAACAATCGCTCAGAAACCGACTCTCTTGGTTTGGTGGAAGTTTCCGCCGAGGCTCTTTATGGTGCGCAGACGGCGCGAGCCATCAAGAACTTTCCCATCAGCGGGCTGCGCGCGAATCCAGCGCTCATCCGAGCGCTGGCGATGATCAAGCTGGCCGCGGCGGAGGCGAACCAGTCGCTCGGTCTGATTACGCCGGAGCAGGGAAGCGCAATCCAGCAGGCTGCGTGCGAGATTGTTGATGGTCAGCACCACGAGCACTTCGTGGTGGATGTATTTCAGGCCGGAGCCGGCGTGAGTCTGCACATGAATGCGAACGAGGTCATCGCCAATCGAGCCGGACAGATTCTCGGCGAGCCGTTAGGGACGTACAAGCGCGTGCATCCGAACGACCACGTCAACTACGGCCAGTCCACGAACGATGTCTTTCCGTCGGCGATGCGGCTAAGCGTGCTGCTGGCACTGCGGGAGTTGTACCCTGTGCTGGATGATCTGGCGGGAAGCTTTCACGCAAAGGCCGAGGAGTTCCGCGACGTTCTCAAGGCCGGGCGCACGCACATGCAGGACGCGACGCCGATTACGCTGGGGCAGGAGTTTGCCGCGTATGCCGTCGCGGTGCGCAAGGCGGCGGAGAATATCCGCGCGCAGGCGCAGGGGCTGATGGAGCTAGGGCTCGGCGGTTCCGCAGTCGGGACCGGCCTGAACACGCATCCGGAGTATCGCGCTCGCGCGATTGCGAACCTCGCGCGCATCTCAGGCTTCGATCTGAAGCCCGCTGCTGACATGCGCTGGGTGATGCAGTCGAATGCGCCGATGGCGGACGTTTCAGCGGCGCTGCGCACGCTGGCGCTTGAGATGATCCGCATCTCGAACGACCTGCGGCTGCTTTCGAGCGGGCCGAATACGGGCATGAACGAGATTCACCTGCCAAGCCTGCAACCCGGTTCGAGCATCATGCCGGGCAAGGTGAACCCTGTGCTGGCCGAGTTGACCGCGATGGTGGCATTCCAGGTCATCGGCAACGACACCGCGACGGCCTACGCGGTGCAGGCAGGCCAGCTTGAGCTGAACGTCATGATGCCCGCGATGACCCACAACACGCTCCAGTCGATCACGATCCTGACGAGCACGCTGCGCGAACTGGACCATCGCTGCATCCGTGGCCTGACGGCCAACCGCGATCGCTGCGCCCACTACGCCGCCAGCACGATCGCGCTGGCGACAGCGTTGAATCCCTACATTGGCTATGCGAAGGCCGCGGCGCTGGTGAAGGAATCAGTGGCAACAGGAAAGAGCATCGTTGCACTTGCACGGGAGAACGGATTGCTCACTGAGGAGCAGATTGCGGAGATCCTTGATCCGAAAAATATGACGGAACCTCACGCCAAGCAGCCCTGACAGGTCACCCTGAACGATAAACCCCATTCGTGGGGCATGAATGGGGTTCTCAGCTTATTCAAACTCAATCAGCCGATTCGATTACTTGATTCTGCCGAAGCGATAGACGATGCCGACGTTAAATCCTGCATTGTTCTGAAATGAGCCGTGCGGCTGCGGTGCAGTATCTGCTGGGTCGAGCTGATACGTCGTCCCCACCCACGTCGGCGTGATGCGCAACGCGAGGTTGGGATAGAAGTTGTAGTCGAAATTGGCCCCAATGCTCATGACTGGCCGCATCGCTGACTGCCAGACATGCAGATACTGAGACGGGATGCCTTTGCTGCCACCGTCGAATTTTCCGATCGCAACGCCGCCTTCGCCGGTGAGCGACAAGGCGAATTTCTCCTTTGTCACGAGCCGGTATGCGACACCGCCCATCAGGGGGTACTCGGAGATCTGGGGATTGAAGTTCAGGGTGATCGGCTGGCCAGGAATGCCTGCGCCATTTTGGATTTTGGCGTTGCCGTAGAGGCCGCGCACGTCGGCGAGGACGCCGAGCTTCTCACTGAAGTAGTAGGTGGTCGTTGTCCAGAACGCGACTTCGTTGTTCTTCTGCAGGTACTGGCCGGAGCGGAAACGGAGGTAGCCGCCGCCGCCTGCGACCTCCCAGCGATGGCTGTAGGTTTCCTGGATGGTGTGCTGAATGCGCGCCTCACGGTTCGCGTTCGTCTCGCGCCGGCGGGTGCTTTGCGCCTGGAGGCAGCTTGTTGCGCCGGCGACTGAGAGTGCCAGCAAAAGTACGGCTGTGTTCTTCACACGAATCCTGAAACCAAACATCAAACGATGACTCCTGCAAGCTTGAGCTTTGCTATGGTTGAAACCTGAGATGACAGCAGATTAAGCGGGAGTTAAGCCGCGGCCATCTACTATTAGAACATCTGGCACCCCTTTCTTGGGGTGTTGAAGCAAGGAAAAGGGAGCGATTCGAGCATGGCTAAGAAGGGTGGCAGCGGGTTTGGCAAGTTTGTCCTTGGATTTTTGATCGGCGTGGCGGCGGTTGCGGCGGGCATATTTCTCTACTTCCGCTTCGGTTCGCTGCCGGTGGCCGTGGCGGACAAGCCGTTCCCGTTTGAAAAGCAGATCGTGCATGTGCCGTTGAACGCACGCATTGCCAGCGAAATGAAGACGCCACCCTTCGGCATTAGTGAGGACGTCTTCGAGGGTGGAGCGCATGTTTACATGGAGGACTGTGCCAGTTGCCATGGCACGCCAGGACACGATTTGCCGTATGCGTCGCACATGTATCCGCGTGCACCACAGCTCTGGAAGAAACACAAGGGCGGCAAGGTGGTCGGCGTTAGCGATGATGAGCCAGGCGAAACCTACTGGAAGGTAGCCAACGGTATCCGTCTTACCGGGATGCCTTCTTACGACCACGTCCTGAGCGAGACGCAGATGTGGCAGGTGACGTTGCTATTGAAGAATGCTGATAAGCAACTGCCCGACCCTGTGACCCAAATCCTCAGCGGGACCTCTCGCTGAGGATTGCGAGAGGCCGAGTTATTTAAAGCGGAAGACCAGGCCGGTGCTGATATTGATCATCTTCGAGGTGAGGATATTGCTGCCGCCATTGCCGGTGAAAACGCCGCTGCCAATGGTTTGGGCTGCGTTATAGCCAATCTCGACCATACGGAAATCAACGTGAGGGCTGAACGAATAGTCTGCGCCACCGAGCACGCCGTATTGAAAGGAACTTAGGCCGCGCGGGTTGGTCGCGGCGCGGGAGCGGGCTACGCCGATCAGGCCCTCCACATAGGGCTTAAGCTTTGCCTGTGGCTTGAAGACAAAGCGCGGGCCGACGAGGAAGCTATTCAGGTGTGCGCCATTGCCACGCAGGAAGCTGCCGCGCACATCAACCCCGATATCGCTCGAATGAGAGTGCAGAAAGTCGTCATAGCTGCCAAGATCCCATCCATAAAACATGCGCGAAGTCGTGCCGGGTCCGAGAAACGCGAAGACTCCGGTATCGGCAGGATTGCTGATGCGCGAGAAGACCGGATTCAGATAGATGGCGACCTTGTGCTGGGTCTCGTACTGCGACTGGGTCTCGGGCTGGGCCAGCGGCTGGTTCTGGGCCTGAACGGCGACGGCGGCAAAAGCCAGACCGGCAACAACTGCGAGCAAAGGCAATTTCATGTGTCTCGTGTGTTCCTGACTGTTGGAAAGCTGTTGTTTCAAATGCTTGAAACAAGTCTACCGGAAGCAGGGCCGCAAATGGCCAGTGCGATGTGGTTTTCGTCTGCGAAGGCTTATTTGCGCAGATATCAAGTGGCCCCGCCGGATCATCGACAGGGCCGCTCAGGTTAGGTCTGCCGATCTGCTTATTTGAGCGTGTAACTGACGCCGGTAACGAACTGGAAGCTGTTTTTGTTGTAGCCGACAGCGGGATTATTGAGGTAGTTGTCCTGCATGTTGAGGTTGACGCTCAGGCGTTTATAGGTGGGCAGCACGAGTCCCGCGCCGAAGATCGCCGAGTACGCATTGGTATTGTTCCAGGCAGGAATGAAGCTGCCGTTCTCGGTAAAGACGATCTTGCGAGGCAGACTACGGTGGTAAGTTTCGCCAAAGATCGAACCGATCAGGTTGTCGTTCGGTGTGGGAGCAACGAAGTTCTGCCGCTCGTAGTGCACGTCCATCTTGACGTCAAGCTGCTGCACCGGAGACTGGAGCACGGTGTAGCCGATACCACCGCCATAGATCTGTTGCAGGTTCAGGCCTTGCGAGAAGTTATGATCGAAGGCCGTATTTGCCAAGGCATAGAGCCGCGAGGTGAAGTACTTGTCGTGTTCAGCGTCGGCGTGGAAGATGCTCGTTTTGGTCATCGCCGCAGGTGTTGGCGGAGTCGTCTGGGGGATGACAGGCGAGGTCAGCTTGCCGTAGGTCTCCAGTACATTGACAGTGCTGCGCGTGCGCGGCGGAAGGAAGGAGACAGTTGGGATGGCGCGAATGAGGCCAAGGCCCAACGTAAAAGTTTCGCCGTAGTCAGTGGCGCGAACAAGAGTCGCCCCGCCGGTGATTGCTCCTGCCCAACCCTGGAGTGGCGTTGGATTAGCGAGGACCTCTTTATTGAAGGTGGCGCTGTCGATGGCGTAGGCAAGATTTTTGATCGGGACGGTTTGGGGCGTTGCTCCACTAATGGTGACGTTGTTATCCGCATACTGTAACTTGCCCGAAGACCGCTTGGTGCGCTTCACCATCTCGCCCTTTTCGAGGAGCACAAACTGGCCGTTGGACCGCAACTCTTTGATCTTCGAAGTCGAGACGGTGATTTCGCCAGCCATGTCACTCTTGAAGACGACTGAATCGCCAACCTCACGCTCGAGCGTGCCGGTAAGCTGGTCGCCGTTGGTGAAGACGATGATGTCTGTTTGAGGTTTGGTCTGGGCGTGAGCGGGTGTGGCCAGCAGCACTTGCGCTCCAGTAAACAGGCAAAGTAAAGCCACGTTACGAACAGTTTGCCAATGATTTTGGGTAAGTTGGTTTGAAATGCTCATCCCATAAAAATAGCCCATTATCAAGAAGATGGGATGAGGACACGCAAAAGAATATTGATGATGTCAAAAAGACACTGCGTCAGCAGGATAGCTCACGCCGCGCGACAGTTTCCTGTTCATAATTCGCGTTTCATTGGAGAACAGGCTGGCCGAATCCCGTACATAAGTCCTCAGAAAGCAGTGGATTGGATTCGCTCTAAATCGCAACAAATCGCACATTCCAAAGAGCATCGACAGCTTTTTGAGAGCCCGTGGAGATGGCCTGAATGCGTGGGGGGTTGCCAAGTGTCTTCCAATAGGCATACTATCCGTTTCGGTTTGAGATAGTTGGCTATTTCAGCTCACACAACCCTTAAACCAAATCACTGCGAATGAATCGTTTCCTGACCACTTCCGTATTCAGTACGAGTTAAACACACGACTGCCTGATGGGCGGTAAGACCCATCAGCGCTCTGGAAGGAAAGAAAAATATGGCATGGTACGCCTATTGCATTGCAGAGAGACAGGCCTTTCCGGAACTTTGCCGGCACCGCCGCCCGATGCCCTTGACCGGGGTAACGGGTTTGTTTGGTAATCAAACGTTTCTGTTCCCAGCCAGCGACCTGGCCGTGATCGTCTCCGAGCATACCGCCGAAGACAGCGCACGGATGGATCAGACGGCTGCACGGGACCACGCCCGTGTCGTAGCAGACTGCTTCAAGCTTTCAACTGTCTTACCCTTTCGTTTTGGAACGACGTTTACGGACGACGACGCGCTGCGCCGCTCGGTCCGCTCCAACCAGCGGCACTTTATGGCCAACATCGACCGGTTACGTGGCAAGGCCGAGATGCACCTGAAGGTCGTGGTGGACGACATCTGCCCGAAGACTGTCGCCCGTGCCGTGACGGTCGGTCAGCAGTATCTGGCTGGTCTGCGCGAGAGTGCAACCCGGCAGCGGGAGCGGCAGTCCAAGGCGCGCGCCTTGTCCGTCCAGATGCATCGCATGTTTCTTCCTCTCGCCGAGGAGATTACGTGCAAGCGGATGGATTCAGGCAAGATGCTCCTCGACATCGCCCACCTGATCGACAACAAGACGATCGAGCGTTACCAGAACAAGTACACCTCGGCGTCCCATGAGCTGAAGGAGTGCCAGATGCAGCTCTCCGGGCCCTGGCCGCCGTACCACTTCGTGCACCGCTCGAACGCGCAGCAGCACAACGCCTGACGTCAGTGCGCTCCCTTTTGCCCAGCCGTAGACGCGGCGGGTGAAAGGGAGCGCGCCGCCGCTTGATTTCTCCTTTGCTTTATCTATCTGGCTTGGTGGTTTACCGGGAGTTCATATTTACCGAAGATGCTGGCTCTTGAGAGCTTGCGCTTCGAGGATACTGCTCCATCTTTTCCCGCCATCGAATGCAAAGCCGCCTCATAATAAAGCTCGAAGCGCCAGCGCCTCAGCCAGGCCTGCGCCCCAAGGAGAACGTGGAATGAATCGCACGACGAAGTCTCTGGCAACTGTGGTTCTGACATGCCTTTGCGGAATCCCGGCGGGCACGCTGCTCGCCGCGCAGGAACCCAATCCTACCTCAACGCCGGACCAGTCCCAATCGCAGCAGCCGACCACCCTTCAGAAGGGTGAGAACGGCATCTATCTGTACCGCGTGAAGGTCGTGCAGCGCGATCTCGACGCTGTCAATTATCTGCATCGCAGCGGCACGACAACGATCGGGTTCAAGGGAACAACGCTTCTTCCACTGGCCAAGGGCTCGGCGAGAGTCACCAGCCTGCGCGGTGGCATTCAGGTGCAGGCTAAATTTGATGGGCTTGAACCGCCCACGACCTTCGGGCCTGAGTACCTTACCTACGTGCTGTGGGCGATTACGCCGGATGGCCGACCGAACAACCTCGGTGAGGTCGTCCTAAGCGGCGGCAAGAGCAGCATCGACGTGACGACAGCGCTGCAATCGTTCGGGCTGGTCGTCACCGCCGAACCATATTTCTCCGTTACGCAGCCCAGCGACGTAGTCGTGCTGCAAAACAGGATTCTGAGCGACAAGACCACCGGCGTGATGGAGAAGGTGAACGCGCACTACTCGCTTTTGCCGCGCGGCACCTACACGCAGACCGGATCGTCGTCGACGGTGCCCGCTCCCGATAAGAAAAAGGACAAGACTCCGCTCGAGGTCTACGAGGCATATAACGCAGTGCGCATCGCTACCGACGCAGGCGCCGAAAAGTATGCGGCTGACATTATGGCCGAGGCGAAACAGGACCTGCGCAACGCAGCCGACATCGCCGGCAACAAGAAGGGCAACCCGAAGATGGCGATCACCTTCGCGCGGCAGGCTGTGCAGCGCGCCGAAGATGCCCGCATCGTCACTCTGCGTAAGCAGGCGCAGGAGCGTGAGATGAATGCCGAGCTGGCCAGGCGCGACGCACAAGCCAAAGCCCAGCAGTCACAGCTTGAGGCCCAGCAGGCGCAACTTGCTGCTGAGCAGGCCAAGGCGGCACAGGCGCAAGCCGATGCCGAGCGTGCTCGCGCCGAAGCTCAAGCCGCGCAGGCACAAGCAGCCGCAGCCGAAGCACAGGCCAAGGCAGCCGCGGCGGCGAAGAGTGCCGATGATGCTAATGCCGTCCGCGAAAAACTGCGCTCCCAGCTCAACAGCGTACTGGCCACCAGCGAGACCGCGCGTGGCCTGATCGTCAACATGTCCGACGTGCTCTTCGACACAGGCCGCTACACGCTCAAGCCGAACACACAGCTTGCACTGGCCAAGGTCGCCGGCATCCTCGCGGCCTATCCTGGCCTGAAGCTTCAGGTCGAGGGTTACACAGACAGCGTAGGCGGCGATGACTACAACCAGAAGCTCTCCGAGAACCGCGCCGATGCGGTCCGCAACTTCCTCATCACGCAGGGAGTCACGCAGGACAACATCAGCTCCACCGGCTACGGCAAAGCGAATCCTGTAGCGGATAACACAACAGCCGCGGGCCGCGCGAAGAACCGCCGCGTTCAGCTCGTCGTCTCTGGTAACGCAATTGGGGTGGCCGCCAGCAGTCCGAGCAGTGCACCAGCACAGCAACCCAGCCCGCAATAAGCGCATAGCCAGGACCATCTTCAAAGCAGCCCCGCGGGCCTTCGGATACCGAAGGCCCGTTGCTTTGATGAGAGCAATGCCATGCTTCAAACCAAAGCCAAGTGCGCAATTCCAGGTGCGCAATTTAAGTCTTACACTGAAGACATGTCCGAACTCCCGCGCAAACCCGGCCCCTCGCTTCTCTCCATCGCGCTTATCCTCGGCATCTTCTTCCTACTGGTTTTCGTTGTATCTGTGCTCATCCTGCCCGATCACGGCAAGAGCCTGCTTAAGCTCACGTGTGTCTCCGTTGAACCCCTGCACGCGCTGACCGCGATTGCATTGCTAAACTAAGCACGTATGGCTTTTTCTCTCTTCGGCAAGCGCGACAAAGCAGACCAGCCAGAACCTCAGGAACCAGTCGAGCAAAAACGCGGCTTCTTCGACCGCATGAAGCAGGCGGTCACTCGCACGCGCGAGTCGCTCTCCGAGTCCATCGGCTCCGTCATCGCCCTCACGCGCGAGGTGGACGAGTCCACCTTCACCGGCCTTGAACCCGTCCTGCTCCGCGCGGACCTCGGCGCCCCCACGACCGCCATCGTGCTTGAAAACCTGCGCCAGCGCGCTCTTCGCACCGGCATTCAGGGCGGCGGCGAACTCAAGCAGCTCTTGAAGGCCGAGCTGAAGCAGATTCTTGACGGTGTGCAACGTCCCATCCAGCATCCTGACGGCCCACCCGAGGTCATCATGATGGTCGGTGTCAACGGAACCGGCAAAACGACCACCACGGGCAAGCTCGCCGCCATGTTCACCGCCGAAGGCCGCAGCGTGCTGCTCTGCGCCGCCGATACCTTCCGCGCCGCCGCCATCGAGCAGCTCGAAGTCTGGGCCAACCGCTCTGGCGTGCCCCTCATTAAGACCAAGCAAGGCGGCGATCCCTCTGCCGCGCTCTACGATGCCTGCACGGCAGCAAAGGCCCGCAACACAGACATCCTCATCGCCGACACTGCAGGCCGCCTTCACACTAAAAGCGACCTGATGAAGGAGCTCGACAAGATGCGCCGCACCGCTGAAAAGCTCGTGCCCGGCGCGCCACACCAAACACTGCTCGTCATGGACGCTACAACGGGTCAGAACGGCCTGCAGCAGGCGAGGCTTTTCACAGAGGCAGCGCGAGTCACCGGCATTGTCCTCACCAAGCTCGACGGCACAGCCAAGGGCGGCATCGTGCTCGCCATTGCGACTGAGCTTAAACTGCCCGTCGTCTACGCTGGCGTGGGCGAGAAGATCGACGATATCATCCCATTCGACAGCGCCGCGTTCATCGACTCGTTCATCGACTAGCTGCGCTGCTATCTAAAAAGAAGTTCTTTCGTCCAAGCAGCGAACCGTATATAGTCGCGGAAAGCGGCAACGCAAGTCATGCTTTCGCTCTATCCGAAAACGACGCAACTCCTCGGTGCAACAATATTGCTGCTGGTTTTCTCGCCGGCGTCCAGGGCACAGACTGCGGATGCTCTACCTGACGCGCCAACACCGCAGGTGCAAGCCATCGATCTTGCACAGAACAGTGGAGCGCCTCAGCAGCCCTCGCAGACACAACCGCAGCAGCCATCCTCTTCCAGCACAGAGCCTTCGCTCTCCGATCTTGGCCTCACTACGGCCCAGACACAGGGCAGCGCACAAGCGCAGGCTCTGCTCGACAAGCGGACCCACATGCTCAAGGTTCACCAGAAGCTTGGCCTGTTGACCCTGATTCCGCTCGCGGCAACTGTCATCAGCTCGGCTGGAGCGACCGCAAGCCATCAGCACAACGGCTCAACCGTCGTGACCACCAACACCGGCAACACTACCGGACGCGACCTCCATGCAGCTCTCGGCTCGGTCTCCGTGGGGATGTACGCGGCCACGGCATGGTATGCCATTCGCGCGCCAAAGGTGCCCGGCGTTGAATCGCGCGGAGCCATCCGCGTACACAAAGCGCTTATATGGATACACGCGCCTGGCATGGTGCTGACGCCGGTACTCGGCGCCATCGCGTTCAAGCAACTCAACTCCGGGGAGCGCATCCACGGCGTCGCCTCGGCCCATGCTGCTGTCGCGTGGGTCACGGTCGCGTCCTATAGCGCCTCTATCGTAGCGGTCTCCTGGCCCATTCACCTGAAGTTCTAGGTCACCCATGAAGAAGCTTCTCGTCGCCTGTCTCTTCTTTGCCCTTCCAGTCTTCGCGCAATCCAACAGCCAATGGACTCTCGACAGCTCCACGCTCACCTACCACATCACGCATCCGCTGCATCAGGTGGCCGGCACCAGCCATGCCGCGCGCGGCAAGGGCATCTGCCACGACGGGCAGTGCGATTTCCTGATTGCTGCGCCGGTCAAGAGCTTCGACTCCGGAGACTCGAACCGTGACCTTCACATGATCCAGGTCACACGCGGAGCAGAGTTCCCCATCGTCACCGTGCGGTTTCATCTGCCTGAGTCGGCAACGAATGCCCCAACCATCAGTTGTGATCTCGATATTCAGTTCGCCGGCCAGACTGCACACTACCGGAACATCACCTTCCAGCAGACGATTCAAGGAGCAGAACACCACATCAAGGGAACCATCCCTGCTATCGTGTCGGACTTCAAAATCACACCACCGTCGTTCTTTACTGTACCCATCAAAAACGAGATGCCCATCGATGTAGACCTCACCTGGCACTCTTCATAAAAGCGAAAGCTCAATAAAAAAGCCGCCCAGATATTCTCTGAGGCGGCTTTAGTCTTTGTAGCGAAGTTAGAAGGTGGCCGACGCAGCAGCTTCCTTCGAGATATCGACCGACCCCTTCAGATCAATCGCCGCCGACGAATCACCCACCCCGATGCGGAAGCTGCCCGGATCGATCTTCCAACCCTTAGCTGCCGTGTCGTAGTAGGCAAACGCGCGGCCGTCGAGCCGGACGCTCACATGCTTTGTCTGCCCCGGATCGAGCGCCACTTTATCGAAGCCCTTCAGCTCCTCTTCAGGCCGCGCAATCTTCGCGTGCGAATCGGAGACGTACACCTGCGCCACCTCCTTGCCCGCGCGCGATCCGGTATTGGTAACGTCGAACGACACCGTCGCCCCCGTGCCATCCGGCTGCACCGACAGGTTCGAGAACTTGAAGGTCGTGTAGCTCAGGCCGAAGCCGAAGGGATAGAGCGGCTCAACATGGTCGTGTTGATAACCGCGATAGCCCACAAAGATGCCCTCTTTATAGACCACGCGATTCGTCCCAGCCTCCGGATAGTAGCTGTTATAGGTCGGATTGTCCTCGGCGCGCCGCTCGAAGGTCGCAGGCAGGTGGCCCGACGGATTCACATCGCCGAAGAGCACCTGTGCCAGCGCCGTTCCACCATCTTGTCCTGCATACCAGTTCTCGATGTAGACCGGCACATGGTCGCGCCATGACTCGCTATCGACGTTGCCGCCCGAGGTCACGGAGACAATGGTCTTCTTGTTCAGCGCAGACATCTCGCGGATAAGCTGGTCCTGGCCAAACGGCAGGTCGAACGTGCGGTCGCTGCCCTCCGACTCAGACTCCGCGTCAAACCCTGCGGCGATCACGACGGCGTCGACCTTCGCGGCAAGCTCCTTCGCGCGAGCAGTCACAATCCTGCTCGCATCCGCAATGCCGAAGCGTGTGCGGCCGCCCCAGCGGTTGGAGTGCGCATCCTCAACGACCACCTTATGCGGGCCGGCAGTCAGGTGCACCGTCAGGTCAGGCTGCAGGGCGCGCGTAAGTTTCCAGTTGTCGAAGATCAGTTTGCCGTCGAGATACGCGCGGCTGCTGTTGCCCTCGCCCGATCCCTGCATGGCGATAACATACTCGCCGTCATGTGCGGCAACGTAGTATCCACTCCAACGATGCGAGACCCCATGGCTCGCTACCGGGTTGTCGCCGTCGTTGCGAGGCGCGTTGTCGATGTGCTGGACAACTGAGTCCGTGCTCGTGCCAGTCAGCTCATTGTCAGCGAAGGTCTCGAGTTTGAGCCCAGCCTTGCTGCCGGCCTGATCGACAACGAAATCAGTATCGCGAGC